>JAUNOI010000136.1 GCA_030531165.1 Lachnospiraceae bacterium | reverse complement strand
AAATTCATATCAAAATCTTTTCAAAATTTAGCTTGACATATTACCAGATTGCTTTAGTTTGGAAAGCCGTGCCAGCGCTTCATCCAGTGTCTTTTTCTCACGAGCAAAATGCAGACGGATGAAATGGTTTACTTCCTCCCGGAAGAAGCTGGATCCCGGCACTGCAGCCACTCCGATATGTTTAATCATCCATTCACAAAATTCTAAATCAGAAAAGCCCTGAAACTGCGGCAAATCCAGAAAATCCTGAATATCGATCAGCACAAAATATGTCCCCTGCGGCACATTATGCTTTAGACCGATTTTGTCCAGACCATCTAAGAAATAATTGCGTTTCTTTGTGTAAGTTTTCAAAAGCTCCTCATAGTACATTTCCGGAAAACTAAGCCCTACCGTCGCTGCTTCTTGCAGAGGTGCTGCGGCACCGACTGTCAGAAAATCATGGACTTTTTTTGCTCCCTCGATCACTTCCTCCGGCCCGATCAGATAGCCGAGCCTCCATCCGGTGATAGAATATGTTTTTGAGAGTGAATTGCAGGTGATGGTATGCTCATACATGCCCGGGATAGATGCCATACAAGTATGGTGATACGGTGCATACACCATATGCTCATACACTTCATCGGTCACTACAAACGCATCATATTTCACAGCTAGCTCTCCAATTGCAGTCAGCTCTTCTCTGGAGAACACTTTTCCACAGGGATTAGAGGGATTACACACAATAATCGCTTTTGCTCCTTGCTTAAATCCTTTCTCAATCAGCTGTATATCAAATCCATATTCTGGAGGAACCAACGGAATATACAGAGGCTCTGCCCCAGATAAAATAGCATCCGCCCCATAATTTTCATAAAATGGCGAAAATACCATCACCTTATCTCCCGGATTGCAGATCGTCATCATAGCACACATCATCGCTTCCGTTCCGCCGCAGGTGACAACGATCTCTGTTTCCGGATCAATCTTTCTTCCGATGGCTTTCCCCTGTTTTTTCGCTAGCGCCTCGCGAAAATTTTCTGCCCCGAAGGTAATAGAATACTGATGCGGTCCTTCATAAGCTGCCTTCGCCAAGGCATCTAGGATTTCTTTTGGCGGGTCAAAATCAGGAAATCCCTGAGAAAGATTAATTGCGCCATGCTCATCACTAATTCTTGTCATCCTTCGGATTACCGAATCTGTAAATGTCTGTACTCTGTTACTTAATACTGGCATATGTATAAACCTCTTTTCTTCTTTCATAACTGCAAAAGCCGTTGCTTTTCTACATGTCTTTATTTATAATAAGGTATAACGTTACGGTATAGTCAACAGAAAGGATGAATAAATATGCAAAAATTTAATGTTCCATGCATAAAAACCGGAGATTTCGCAAAATTATGCAATACAAATAAAAGAACCCTCTTTCATTATGATGAGATCGGGCTCTTCTCTCCTTCTTATACCGATGAAAAGGGATATCGTTTTTATACAGAAAGTCAGTGTGATGTCTTTTTTACTATCACCTGCTTAAAAGATCTCGGAATGCCTTTAAAAGAAATTAAAAAATATATTGATCACAGAAATCCTGTTCAGTTGAAAATGCTTTTGCTCGAGCAACAAAAAAAGGTCCAACAGGAACTTAAACACCTGCAACGCATTGAACAGGTCATACAGACAAAACTAAAACTGGTGACCTCCGGCGAATATCTCCGCTTTAGCGGGCCACTCTCTTCTGTTAGGATCGAAACACACCCGGAAGAATTTCTGGTAGCAACTAGCCGGCTTGATACGGATCATCACGAAAAACTGTTTTTGGCTCTCTGCGATCACATCTCCTACTGTAACTGTCACCATTTAAATACAGGGCATCCCTACGGCGCTATGATGTCTGTTTCCGCTCTAAAGGAAGGACATACGGAGACGTATGCCCATTTTTTTACAAAAGTCGCCACACAGCCCGATACCCATAGCTATCTGACCAAACCAGCCGGTGCGTATGCCGTCATCTATCTGAAGGGCAACTATTACGATGCCGATGAAGCATACAGTCGTCTTCTTACTTACATTGAAGAAAACAATCTGACTGCCGGAGAATTTTGTTACAAAGAAGCCGTCTGGGACGAATTAACCGTAGAAAAAGAGCAGGACTATGTTACCAGGATTTCCATTCCTCTTCAAAATGATCTCTAAATTTTTTAATGGTGTCTCAAATTTTTTTATCATTATTAATCATTCTTTCCATATGTACGCCAGTATATTCCCAGATAAGAGATGCTTACATCATTGATTATTTTTGCTAATACCCCTTCCGTTCCCTGTTCGATTACACTTTCTGCCCAACAATTTGTATTTTTTCTTTTTTTGCAGCTTCTAATCGATAAGATCCATGCGTAAGTAATTTTTGACCATATTCAATCGAAGATTCCTTTGTTTTACTTA
>JAUNOI010000062.1 GCA_030531165.1 Lachnospiraceae bacterium | reverse complement strand
GAACCTTGAAATATCAAGGAAATCAAGCAAAATCAAGGAGTTTAAGATAGATGATAAAAATACTTTTCATTTGCCACGGCAATATTTGTCGCAGCCCGATGGCTGAGTTTGTTTTCCGTGACATGGTAAAAAAAGAAGGTTTAGAAAAAGAAGTGATTGTGGCATCTGCGGCTACCAGCAGAGAAGAGATAGGTAATCCAGTCCATTATGGAACGAGAGCCAAAATGCAGCAGATGGGGATACCGATGACATCTCATCGAGCTGTTCAAATGACAAAAAGAGATTATAAAGAATACGATTATATTATTGGCATGGAACACTGGAATATTCGCAATATTGGAAGGATCGTGGGAAAAGATACGGAGCAGAAGGTGCATTTGCTGCTGGATTATTCCGAGCATCCGAGGGATATTTCAGATCCGTGGTATACCGGTGATTTTGATGCAACTTACCGGGATGTTGTTGAAGGATGTGAAGGACTCTTAAAATTTCTAATTTCAGAATATCATTTAAAATCCAACGGATAAAAGTTCAACATTTAAAAGTACACAGGGAATTATTGAATCAGTTAAAATTTCATGGAATCAACAAAAACACTGCACAAAAGAAAGAGAAAAAACTCTTTTGTGCAGTGCTTTTTGTTGTTTGATTTAGAAGATATCACCCAGTATCTTTTTTAGGATCGCATAGCTCCGTCGACAGATAAGATTTCACCAGTTACATAGCTTGCCAGATCACTTGCAAGGAATAAAAATGCATTTGCGATGTCCTCTGGTTCCCCGATTCTTCGAAGTGGAATGGCATTGATCATTGGCTGGATCATCTGTTCAGGAAGTGCTGCCACCATGTCAGTTTTTGTGATACCAGGAGCAACTGCATTTACGCGGATATTGCTTGGCCCCAATTCTCTCGCCAGAGAAAGAGTCAGACCATTGACAGCAAACTTACTGGTAGGATAAGCGACGCCGCTTGGCTGTCCGGAAATGCTGACCATAGAGCTGGTATTTAAGATACATCCACCGCCATTTTCCCGCATAACAGCTGCTACTGGCTGAACAGTATTGAAAATAGCGTTAATGTTCAGGCTCATAATTCTTTCAAATTGTCCTTCAGCATAATTTTCTATTTTTGTACTGTCAGATACACCGGCATTATTTACGAGAATATCAATTTTTCCGTATCGATCCGCTACCTTCTGGATGGCATCTTTTACAGCATTTGCATCAGACAGATTTGGATAATCGCCATCAACTTCCCAGTCAGGATTTTCCGCTTTTAAAGAAGTAAGTGCCTTTTCAACTGTTTCCGCTCTGGATCCAAAAAGGACTACTTTCGCGCCGTTTTCCAAATATTTTTTTACAATTGCATATCCGATTCCTCTTGTTCCGCCGGTAATTACGGCTACTTTTCCTTTTAACATATGTGTTCCTCCTGTCTGCTGAATCAGTTTCGTTTATATAAATAGTATTATATAAGATTGTGGGGAGAAAGAAAAGTTATTTTTCATAAAAAATGTATAGATTGTACAAAAACTATAGAAAATGTGAAGGTTTATTGTGCAATCATTTAGTTGATGGGTCGTTTCCGCTTGCCTTGTGCCTTCGCGTAAAAAACAAAGTCCGCCCAACTGTTCAACAAAAGCATGTTTTTGGGCGGACTCTGTGTAAAATCCGAACTATTTATGTTGTTTTTTTGAAGTATTACTCTTCCAAATTCTTCTGTGCTGCGGACAGCATCAGCTTAATTCGATTTACCTGATTTACTTCACTCGCACCCGGATCGTAATCGATGGCTACGATATTAGCTTCTGGAAATGCAAGACGTAATTCTTTAATTACACCTTTTCCTACTACATGATTAGGAAGGCAGGCAAATGGCTGCGTACATACGATGTTCGGTGCGCCGCTGTGGATCAATTCGATCATTTCTCCGGTCAGGAACCAACCTTCTCCGGTCTGATTACCGAGCGATACGAATGGCTCTGCATATCTTGCCAGATCTGTGATTTCAGCAGGAGCATCAAAACGTTTGCTTTTTTCCAGTTCTTTCCGCATTGTCTTACGGAACTGTTCGATTGCCGCAATACCGGCTTTTGCCATTACGACGTTTGCTTTCGAGCGACCGAGATAGCGGTGTTTGTATTCGTTGTTGTAGAAGCTGTATAGGAAGAAGTCCAGTAAGTCCGGCATTACAGCTTCCGCACCTTCCGCTTCCAGCAATTCAACCAGGTGGTTATTTGCATCAGGGAGGAATTTTACTAAAATCTCTCCTACGATACCGACACGTGGTTTTTTCATATCCTCATGCAGCGGAATCTCATCAAAATCTTTGATAATACCGCGGATGTTCTGCTTAAATTCATTCAGATTGCCATTCTGGACGGATTTTTGGCAGATCTTTTTCCACTTTTCATGCAGTGCATTGACAGAACCCGGTTCTACTTCATAAGGACGGGTACGGTATACGACACGCATGAATAAATCGCCGTAAATGATCGCCTGAACTGCGCGGTTGATAAATTTCGGCGTAATCTTAAATCCGCTGTTCTTTTCGATTCCCTGGACGCTGACGCTGACAACCGGAATGTGCCCCATACCGGCTTTTGCCAAAGCACGGCGGATAAATCCAATGTAGTTTGTTGCACGGCAGCCTCCGCCGGTCTGCGTAATTAATACGGCTAATCGGTCTAAGTCGTATTTTCCGGATAATAAGGCGTTCATGATTTGTCCGACAACGATCAGGGATGGATAACATGCATCGTTGTTTACGTATTTTAATCCGGTATCGACGGCTTTTTTGCCCATCTCCGGAAGGATATCAAGATTAAATCCACAGGAACGTGCTGCAGGTTCTAAGATATCAAAGTGAATTGGAGACATCTGAGGGCATAACAGCGTGTATCCTGCGTCTTTCATTTCTTTTGTAAATTCCACGCGCTCAATATTGGCTGGAGCTGGTTTTGGTTCGATACCTTTTCGTTTGCGGACGCCGACCGCGCTGATCAGAGAGCGGATTCGAATCCGGGCAGCTCCTAAGTTGCTGACTTCATCAATTTTCAGAACCGTGTAAATACGTCCTGATTTTGTCAAAATGTCGTTGACGCAGTCCGTCGTTACTGCATCCAGTCCGCATCCAAAGGAGAAGAGCTGGATGACTTCGAGCTGAGGATGTTTCTTTGCATAATTTGCTGCTTTATATAAACGGGAATGATACATCCACTGGTCTGATACAATCAACGGACGTTCAATGTCATTTCCCAAATGTGAGATGGAATCTTCACTTAATACAGCAATATTATAAGAAGTAATGAGTTCCGGAATACCGTGATTGATCTCAGGGTCAATATGATACGGACGGCCACAAAGAACGATTCCGGTATTGCCTGTTTCGGCAAGCCATGCCAGAGCTTCTTCCCCTTTGGCACGGACATCTGCTTTGACGGATTCTGCTTCTTTATAAGCAGCATCGACAGCGTCTTTGATTTCTGATTTTGTCAGATCATAATATTCGCCGAGTTCCTCATAGAGACGTTTTGCTAAAGCAGTTGGGTTATCCAGTGCAACAAACGGATTCATAAAATTAATGCTGTCATCGCGCAATTCATCCATGTTATTTTTAATGTTTTCCGCATAGGATGTAACCATAGGGCAATTATAATGGTTATTAGCATCCGGTGATTCATTCTGTTCATACGGAACACAAGGATAAAAGATGTTCTTAATGCCGTAGTCGATCAGCCATTTCACATGTCCGTGTGCAATTTTCGCCGGATAACATTCGGATTCACTTGGTATCGATTCGATACCGAGTTCATAGATCCGTTTGCTGGATTTCGGCGATAAGATCACGCGGAACCCAAGTTTGGTAAAAAATGTATACCAAAATGGATAATTTTCATACATATTCAGTACTCGTGGAATACCGATCGTTCCGTGAGGTGCTTTTTCCTCTTTTAACGGACGGTATTTGAAGATACGGTCCAGTTTGTATTGGTATAAGTTTGGTACGTCTGAATTCTTCTTTTCTTTTCCGGCACCTTTTTCACAGCGGTTTCCGGTGATAAAGCGGCGGTTTCCGGAGAATTTGTTAATTGTGAGCAGACAGTGGTTCATGCAGCCTTTGCAGCGTGCCATACTCGTTTCAAATGTCAGATTTAAAATCTCATCGATGGAAAGCATCGTCGTTTCCATGCCTTCTTCATAGCGTTCTCTTGCGATCAGAGCGGCTCCAAATGCCCCCATAATACCTGCGATATCCGGGCGGATCGCTTTGCAGCCGGAGATGAGTTCAAAGCTTCGAAGTACGGCATCGTTATAAAATGTACCACCCTGTACGACGATATTTTCTCCGAGATCTTTCGGATCTGTCAGCTTGATTACCTTTAATAGGGCATTTTTGATAACCGAATAAGCAAGACCAGCAGAAATATCGGCAACGTCGGCGCCTTCTTTTTGCGCCTGTTTTACTTTTGAGTTCATAAATACGGTACAACGGGAACCGAGATCGATCGGTGTTTTTGAAGTCAATGCAATCTTGGCAAAATCTTCTACACTGTAATTCAGACCCTTTGCAAATGTCTCGATAAAGGAGCCACATCCGGAAGAACATGCTTCATTCAACATAACGTTGTCAACGGCATTATTCTTAATCTTAATGCATTTCATATCCTGACCGCCGATATCGAGAATGCAGTCTACCTTTGGATTAAAGAAAGACGCCGCATAATAATGGGCGATTGTCTCTACTTCGCCGAAATCGAGCTGCAATGCAGCTTTGACCAGAGCTTCACCGTATCCTGTGGAACAGGATGCTGAGATAACCGCTTCTTCTGGAATGATCTTGCTGATCTCCTTTACAGCAAGGATCGTCGTTTTTAACGGGCTTCCGTTGTTGTTGCTGTAAAAGCTGTACAACAGTTCGCCGTCTTCACCGACTAATGCGACTTTTGTCGTCGTGGATCCGGCATCAACGCCGAGATAGCATCTTCCCTTATAGGAAGTAAGGTCTCCGCGTTTTACAGCAAACTGATTATGTTCTTTTTGGAATTGTGTGTATTCTTCCTCCGAAGTAAATAGTGGCTGCATACGCTCTACCTCAGCGGATAGTTTGATGTCCTTGTCAAACTCTTTCAGCAGCTCGCCTAAGGTCATGGATGTTTCTTCCTGTGCATTTAGCGCTGCTCCCATTGCCGCAAATAAATGAGAATGAGTCGGAGCGATGATCGCATCGCCTTCTAATCCCAATGTGCGGATAAACGCCTGCTTTAATTCGGACAAGAAATGAAGCGGTCCTCCGAGGAACGCAACATTACCGCGGATTGGTTTTCCGCAGGCAAGACCGCTGATCGTCTGATTAACAACGGCCTGAAAAATAGAAGCGGCAAGATTTTCCTTTGTCGCACCTTCATTGATCAGAGGCTGAATATCTGTTTTTGCAAATACCCCGCATCGTGCGGCAATCGGATAGATCGTATCGTAATTTTTTGCATATTCATTTAACCCGGAAGCATCTGTCTGGAGAAGGGTTGCCATCTGATCGATGAAGGAACCGGTACCTCCGGCGCAGACGCCGTTCATACGCTGGTCAATGCCATTTGTAAAATAAATAATTTTTGCGTCTTCTCCACCAAGTTCGATTGCTACATCACAATGTGGTGCATAATCCTGAAGTGCTGTGGATACACATACAACTTCCTGGCAGAATGGAATATGTAAATATTCAGAAATTGCCATACCGCCGGAGCCGGTTACAGTAGGAAGAATTTCCAGATCTTCGCCAAGCTGTTTTTTTGCGTCGCGCAAAAGTCCTGATAAGGTTTCAGGAATATTGGCAAAATGCCGTTTGTAATCAGAAAATAAAATATGATGTTCTTCGTCAATGATAATAACTTTTACAGTAGTTGAACCGATGTCAATACCTAAACGTGTTTTCATTTTATCTACTTCCTTTTTCTTTTTCATACTTTATAATTTATAAATATCAGTGTTTAAATGGCGTATTCTGTCGAAGCGCCATCTGTCTATTATAATGTAGGAATCCATAAAAAACAAGAAAAAAAGAACGGTTTTTTCTTCCAATGCATAAAGTATTAGGAAGAGATTTGAAAGGGAAATAATAATATGGAAGAAAAAGGCGGTTGTAAAGGGGTTATATATCAAGTAAAAAGTGGAGATACTCTATATAGAATTGCAAAAATGCATGGAATTAAAGTAAGGGATCTCATGTTGGCCAATCCATATGTGGATGTTTATCAGTTACAGATCGGAGATGAATTATGCGTACCGGTATTTGCTCCGGTTCAGCAGGGAAATATGAAACCATACCGCGTTGGGAAAAATGATACGCTCGGTACGATCATGAACAAAACAAAAATGTCATGTGGAGATTTATTAAAAATAAATAACAACCTCATGGATTTGCCGGTAAAAGAGGGAACGGTATTGATGATTCCGGCCCAAATGCAAGAGAATAACGAACAAACTGTAGGAAATAACCGATAAATATATGAAATGTTTGGAAGAAAATAGGTTTGACAAATATTTTCTTCTTTTCTATAATGATGGTGATATGAGGCAGGCTTCTTCTGCCGGGTCAGAAGGAGCATCTGCATATATCGTATATAGATTGGGAACAGATATTAGAAAAAGTACTGGAATGGGGTGAAAGAATGATTCGAATGTTTCGGACCATGGACGATACAATTCAACAGGTGGAAGAGACTTTCGAAGGGGTTTGGATAGCCCTGACTGCTCCAACTCAGGTGGAACTCAAGCAAGTTGCTGAAACTTGCGGCGTAGATATTGATCATTTGCGCGCTCCGTTGGATGAGGAAGAACGTTCCCGTATTGAAGTAGAAGATGATTATACGATGACGATCGTCGATATTCCGGTTACGGAAGAGCGGCAGGAAAAGGAATATTATGTCACGATTCCGTGCGGCATTATTATTACAAAGACGAATATTATTACGATATGTTTAGAGGATACTCCGATTCTGGAGGGCTTTATGGATGGACGAGTCCGCAACTTCTTTACTTTTCGTAAGACGAGATTCTTTTTGCAGATTCTGAATCGTAATGCAGCGATGTATCTGCAGTATCTGCGCATGATCGATAAGAAGAGTGACGAAGTGGAAAAGAAACTGCATATTTCAACTACAAATGCAGAATTGATCGATCTTTTGGAATTGGAAAAGTCATTGGTTTATTTTACGACTTCACTGCGTTCGAATCAGATTGTCTTTGAACGCATGCTGAAAGCAGATGCAATTAAAAAATATCCGGAAGATGAAGATTTATTGGAAGACGTTATTATTGAGAATGAACAGGCGATTGAGATGGCGGATATCTACAGCGATATTTTAAGTGGAACGATGGATGCATATGCTTCGGTTATTTCAAATAATTTGAATATTGTAATGAAAGTTTTAGCAGTAATCACGATTATTATGTCGATTCCAACGATGATCGCAAGTTTTTGGGGAATGAATGTATCTGTGCCCCTGGAGAATAACCCACATGGATTTGCTATTTTGATAACCGTTTCCGTTGTTTTGACTGTCGGAGGTTATTGGATATTATCTAAGAAGGATCTGTTTTAGGCGGTCGGCTTGAATAATAGGAGAAGTACTATGAATTTTTTAGACAAATTAGAACAGAAGTTTGGCAGATATGCGATTCGTGATCTGCCACGGTATATTGTAGCATGTTATATTATCGGTTCGGTGATTGATTTTGTTGCACCAAATCTGTATTATCAATATCTTTCTCTCAATCCTGCTATGATCCTGCATGGACAGGTTTGGAGGTTTGTAACTTTTTTATTTGCTCCGCTTGTGGATATGCGGTCCGTGATAGGACTTCTGTTTATTGTTTTTGTATTGATGTTTTATTATAGTATCTGCAATACGCTGGAACAGATGTGGGGAAGTTTTCGATTCAATATGTACATGCTGACCGGAATTTTAAGTACGATCGCAGCATCTTTTATCGTATATGCGATTACAAAGTCTCCATATATTTATATGGATACATATTATCTGCAATTGGCACTGTTCCTTGCATTTGCAACGATGTTTCCGGATGTATCGGTCATGCTCTACGGAATCATTCCGATTAAGATCAAGTGGCTCGCTTATCTGGATGTTGCGCTTCTGGCTTTCAGCTTTTTGACAGCCGGCGGCGGTATATACGGTCTGAGTACGCGTATTGAGATCATTATTTCACTGTTGAACTTTCTGGTTTATTTCTTTGCAGGAAGAAACGGGACAAAATACCGTCCAAGTGAGATCAAAAGAAAGAAAAAGTTTGTAAAGCATGTTAAACAGTCAACTTCTGGTGCAAGACATCAGTGTGCTGTTTGCCATAGAACTGAGCTGGACGATCCTACGTTGGAATTTCGTTTTTGCTCAAAATGCGATGGGAATTATGAGTATTGTCAGGATCATTTATTTACCCATACGCATATAAAAAATCCATATGAGGAATAGCTGATATTTTAACAGTATGAAAAGGAGAATGACAAAATGTTAAAAAAGAAAACGAAAATTGTTTGTACGATGGGACCAAGTTCTGATGATATCGAAACTTTGCGTACCTTAATGACATCCGGTATGGATGTAGCCCGTCTGAATTTCTCTCATGGAAGCCATGAAGAACAGTTGGGAAGAATGAACAATATTAAAGCACTGAGAGAAGAATTAGGACTTCATACAGCAATTTTGCTTGATACAAAAGGACCTGAGATCCGTACAGGTGTATTTAAAGACGGTAAAGTTGAAGTAAAAGAAGGACAGATCTTTACTTTAACAACGGAAGATATCGAAGGAACAGAAGAACGCGTAAGCATCACATATGATGAACTTCCACAGGACGTATCAGTGGGTAACAGTATCCTGATCGATGATGGTCTGATTGAATTAAAAGTTCAGTCTAAGACAGATACAGAGATCGTATGTAAGGTGGTTAACGGTGGTGTGATCGGAAGCCGAAAAGGAATTAACGTTCCGAATGTAAGAGTAAATCTTCCGGGTATTACTCCAAAAGACAGAGAAGATATTATCTTTGGTCTGGAAAATGGAATTGACTTTATTGCAGCTTCTTTCATCCGTAATGCAGACGCAGTAAGAGAAATCAGAATTCTTTGCGAAATGTTTGGTAATGGCAGAAGAATCGGCATTATTTCGAAGATTGAAAACATGGAAGGTGTGGAAAATCTTGATGAAATTATCGCAGTATCTGATGGAATCATGGTAGCCCGTGGTGATTTGGGTGTAGAAATTCCGGCAGAAGATGTTCCATTCTTACAGAAGAGAATTATTGAAAAATGTAACGACGCCTTCAAACCGGTTATTACAGCAACTCAGATGTTGGATTCTATGATGCGTAATCCTCGTCCTACTCGTGCAGAAGTTACAGATGTAGCAAATGCAATCAACGAAGGAACGGATGCAATCATGTTATCTGGCGAGACAGCAGCTGGTAAATATCCGGTAGAAGCATTAAGAACGATGAGTCGAATTGCGGAATCTACGGAGATTCACTTACAGGATTCGAATAAAGAATTCCGCATGAGATATGTTGATAAGAGTACATCAGCAGCAGTTGCTTATTCGGCAGTACAGCTTGCATGCAATATTAACGCAAAATACATCGTTGCTTCCAGTGTTTCCGGATTTACGGCACGTATCGTATCCAACTTCCGACCAAACGCAATGATCGCAGGCTTATCTCCATCTGAAGATGTTCTTCGCAGAATGCAGTTATACTGGGGAGTTCAGCCAATGCTTTCTAAGAGTGCAACTACAACAGATGAAATTTTCGACAGTGCTGTTAAGATTATTGCAAATGCAGGCCTGGTACATCATGGTGACAGAGTTGTACTTACCGGCGGCGGTCCTGCTGATAAACGAGGCAAAGGAACAACATCTTTATTAAAGGTTGCAGAAATCTAAATATTGAAGTAGAATATACTTAAAATGAAGAGGGTGTAATTACGATATTGCATCCTCTTTGTTCGTCTGTCAAAGAGATTGAAACGGATTGATCCGTTTTGTGCATAAGAAGGTGATCGTGTGGAATTTGCAGAAAAACTATATATCGGACCGAGCATCCGGCATCGTCAGGAACGGATTTTAAGTCGTATGGAACAAGGAAAGATGGTCGTGTCATTATATTGTATTACCAAAGCAATGAATCAGACGGATTTGTATGATATTTACAGTTATCATGAACTGCGGCAGAAATATTACAAAGAACGTTCGGTAACAATCTTAGGACTGGCTGGTTCAAAAGAAGAAGCAATCGGGATCACAGCGTATATGATTCAGAAGTTAATTTAGATTTGGAGGAGTGTGTGATGCTTTCTATCGTATTGTTCATTTTAAAGTTCATTGGAATCACATTGCTCGTGATACTGGGTATTGTGCTGTTGATCATTGCATCTGTATTGTTTGTGCCGATACGTTATCGTTTAGACGGTGCCTTTTTGGATGAGAAAAAGAGGGGAGAAGTGCAGGTAAGCTGGGCAGGACCTGTGATAAAGGCCAAGGCCGGCTATGAATATGGAAAAGAATTCTTTTATTTTATCCGGATTTTGGGCATAACTATGTTAGCGAGCGGGGATCAGAAAACCATTTTTACGAGAATTTCGGATTGGAAGAGAAAACGCAAAGAAAAGAAATATAAAAAAGAACAGAAAAAACAGGAAAAACGAAAAAAAGAAAAGAATATCGAGGAACCAGTCTTCTTGCCGGAACCAGAAAAATTAAACCAGACAGATAGGAATACATCGGTTCAGAAAAATGATTTAAACGAGAAAGAAGAGGGTTATCCTGATAAACGTGTCGATGATATGGATGATTTAGATGGCATAGACCCAGTGCCGTATGGGGAAGTTTCATTAAAGCCATCAAACCATCTGAAATCGAAAAACAAACAGAAAACGGTAGAGGAACCAAAGGAAAGATGGTATAATAAAATAATAAAAATTATTGCGGGTATACCCGGAAGGATAAAACATATCCTGGATGCTGGAGAAGATTTCAAGGATAAATTCGAAGAGAAGTCGGAGGATTTATATGATAAATACGAAGCATTAGAAAGGTTTTATTATAAAAAGCAGACGAATGACGTGATGCAGAAGATGATGGGACTTGTGCAAAGGACTATTTTCTATGTTCTGCCTGTGAGATACCGCGGACATTTGCGGTATGGGTTTTCAGATCCGTCGATAACCGGGAAGACATATGGCATTTTATGTATGCTGGGCATTACGTTAAGAAAAGGGTTTCAGATAAATCCGGACTTTCAGGAAGCTGCGTTGGAAGGTGATATTTCAATTCGGGGAAGGATAAGGATATTTTACTTTGTGAGAATCGCAGTTATCTTATTTTTCGATAAACAATTAAAAGCAGTCTATAAAGAACGAAAAGCAGTGATAGGAGGAATCAGATCATGAGTAATAAAGATTTACAGTCAACAGTAACTTCATTGTTTGAAGGGATGGATGCATTTTTTTCAAGCAAGACCGTTGTAGGAGAGCCGATTCATATCGAAGATGTGATTATTGTTCCACTGGTGGATGTAACATTCGGCATGGGAGCAGGCAGTGCTGCAAACGGTACGAGTAAAAAGAATAAAGAGGGGGGCGGATTAGGAGGGAAGATGACGCCGAGTGCCGCTCTGGTTATTCAGAATGGACATACAAAACTCGTTAATATTAAAAATCAGGATGCAGTTACCAAGATTATAGATTTGGTTCCTGATGTGATCGATCGATTTAAAAATGGAAAGAATGAACCGGGGATCAGTGATGATGAAGTAGCAGATTTGATGGATCAATAAAAGCAGATGGGCAGTCACATAATTTGTGATTGCCCATATTCTATTATTGAATAGGCAGTTTGAAGTGGGCTTATCCGCTTTGTCTTAAGGGAATGCATAGGGGTGGAAGTGTGAAAAGGGTTTGTGGTTTTGCATTGTTTTTTATTGCGGTAGGGATCGTAATTGGAAACTGCATCTCAAATAAGTGGTGTGACGGGGCTTGTGTGGTTATATGTGTATCGTTTGGATATTATTTATTTTTTTTATAAAATGAAAAAAAGCCCAGAATAAATTCTGAGCTTTACTTTTTGCTTTTTTCATTATGCACGTTCAACTTTACCGGATCTTAAGCAAGAAGTACAAACATACATTTTCTTTGTTCCGCCATTAACTTTCACTCTGACAGATTTAATATTAGATTTCCACATTTTATTGGATCTTCTATGTGAATGACTCACTGCGTTTCCGAAATGAGCACCTTTCTGACAAATTGCACATTTAGCCATGACATGCACCTCCTTAATTCAAGTTCATCGTCCACACGGACTTACAACTATTTCATCTTAACAGATTGCCTGTGAAAAAGCAAGTATTAATTTAAAAATGTTTGTATAAACTGTACTTTTTAACTATATTGATGTCTGAATCGTATCACTAATTTCCTTGGAGCAGCAATGATAAAATCCATAACCGGTTCCAATGGTATCTGACTCAGAGTAAAAGCAAGGAAAATAACTGCGGTCAGATAGATCATTAGGTCGCCGATGCCATTGATGATATCCAGAACATCGGTTCCGAGAGATAAATATTTGTAAACCAGACCGTGACATAAATATACGCGCATGGTGTATTTTCCTAAAAATGTATATGCTGTATGCTTTTTCGGCATCAGGATACCGATTGCATAAACGAGGCATGCGGCAAATAAAATATAGATGAGCCGGTAAAACCAGCCTGCGTGCTCGATCCCCATCGCTTCGTAGGAACTTTGGCAGTTTAATACCGGGATTTCAAATAAATGATAATTGAAGTATACAAAAACAAAAAATACAATCATAAGCGCCGCTGACAGTTTTGACAACAGTGGATTTTGAACGATCTGGCGGAATTTATCTATCTGAAAGCGATGTCCCATAACGAAGAACGGGAAAAAAGATACAATACGATAAATATCAAAAACATCGTTGAAAACAGGTAGAAATCCGACCAGCACGCTGCAGGCGATAGAAATCGGTATTAAATGCGGAATAGAATTTAATCGGTCGATCACGAGTCTCCAACAAAAAAGTGCTAACAGATACCACAAAGTAAAATATGGAGAAAACAGGGTGAAGTCCGGTTTAAGACCTATTCCCGTGTACATAAAA
>JAUNOI010000009.1 GCA_030531165.1 Lachnospiraceae bacterium | reverse complement strand
TCCTTCATCATCCAACTCGTTGATATAACCGATTAAAAACGTATCAGCATTTGACTCATTCACATAAATGCTGATTAATAATTTCATTTGAAAATATTTTTTTAATTCCTTATCCATAACTCCCTCTACTTTCTGGATTTTTATCCCTTTTTGCCTCTTATTCTCTCAAAAAATTTTAAAACGCCGGTAGTGAAAACTCCCTAATCAACTCCCCATCATATGAATATACGAGAAATTTTCTCTTGCTATCATCATAAAGAAGATCAGCCGTAATATAAGACTTTATGAAATGAATTTCCGGATGAAGATATCCATGACCGACATATTTTTTTATGCTTTCTACATCACCTAACGAAAATACGTCCTTCCTTTTTCCCGTTCTCAAGTCTAATTAATACACCCGTAAATTTTCATCATGAAAATACAGATCATTATGTTTTACAACCGTAGATTCATTGATCAAAAGTCCTTTTGTCATAGTGATCTGTTGCCTTCATCTACGATGAAGGCAAAACGATTTAAATATCCCTTAATCTCATCTTCATCTCTTCATAATCGAACGATGAACTGACTCTTCTATTTTTTTCATCCAAGATGCGATAGTGGTTTGACATAATATTCTGCTGAATCTTATAACCATTATGCATGTCCAAATCTCTCCACCAGATATTGCCGCCCATCGTTTGATGATACACCACTTCTTTTTGCTCAAACGCCAGTGATTTGATCACCTCATCCGGATATCCTCCAAATGCCGCCTGCAAAACTTCACTATCTGAAAAGATGCTGCACAAAGCAACACTTCCGGTCCAGCCAAGGGTTCGTCTGCCTTTTTCAATTTCTACCAGAGTCTTTTTTGAAATTCCTAGGACATGTGCCATCTTCTCTTGGCTGAACCCTGCCTCCGTTCGAATTAATTTTTCTTTTTTATTGCATAACGATATAAATTTTTCCCGGTCCATGAAATTTCTCCTTTTTATCAAAACTAAATATTCGGTAACACCCATTCAAATGGCAGTAAATACAAATACGGAGCCGTAATCACCGCCATGGCAATCGCTGCCTTTTTCTTTTGTTCCAAATTTAAACTTGTCTTTTTCAGCGCGATTTTTTTATTAAATCCATAGATACAGATTCCTGCCAGCACAATGCACACAATAACAAAGAAAAAGCCTGCCGGATTCTTCAAAGGATTATAACAGACATAATAGCCAATGGATTCATAAATCTCATCGTTTGAATTAAACATCAGAAAAAGCATCGGCAGCATGCCAATCACATCTGCAAGAAATCCCATGATCCATATTCTTAAAACAGATCTTTTATAATTTTCCTTTATCTGTTCTACTTTCATAAACTTCATTGCAAAATATATGACCAAACTGTCAATGACAAAATTGCCAATCAGCACAATCGGAAAAATGCCTGTCAATGGAATCATCCATATGAGCCATATCGGAAAAAGCATATTATATAATGTTACCTGTTTCTTTTTCATGTTTTTCTCCTCTTCTTTTATAGTGTAATTTTACACTATTTTATGTTTATTGTCAATCCATATGATATTTCTATTTTCTCACCCGCAAAAAAATGATAAAATAAAAACAGTATATATTTGTCAGTAACAAGGAGAAAATTTTCATGATAGCAAGCGAAAGATTTGCAAAAATTGTAAATACCGTCAATAAGAGAGGATTTATTTCTACAAAAGAACTTTCTAAGAATCTGGATGTAACAGAAACGACCATAAGAAGAGATTGTGAAGAACTCGAAAGACAAGAATTATTGATCAGAGTCCATGGCGGTGCAAAAAGTATCGAGCAGGAAACGATTCTTTCTAATTAAAGACGAAAAACGAATGAGCGAACAAAACATTTGTAATAACGAAAAAGATCTGGTATGAATTCAAAAGAACTGGCATCTTACATTGACTACTCTGTATTAAAACCTGAATTTACCGAAAAGGTGCGAACACGATGTTATGTCCTGTATATGACTTTCCGTTTGGAACAAGTTCTACGGAATCAAAAGTAAAACAGATTGAGATTGCCGCAAAATATGATACCGTAAAAGAAGTCGATATTGTAGCAAATTTCGGTATGATCCGAAGCGGCAAATGGGATGATGTTCTGGATGGTATCGAAGCAGGCGCCGATTTTGTAAAAACCAGCACAGGATTTTTAACCGGCCACGAAGCACATGGCGCAACTCCTGAAATAATCAAAGCAATGATGGAAGAATGCGGCAATAAGATCAAGATCAAAGGAAGCGGATGCATCCGCACGAGAGAACACTTCCTCATGTTAATCGATATGGGAATTGATCGCATGGGTATCGGTTATCGTTCCGTACCGGTTGTGCTGGGCCTAAATTAAAACTCTAAATAAATTTTCTGCGATCAAGGTTATAGAAAGCTTGGAAAGAATAATTTACATCATTTTAAAAATGGCTGTTCTGTTAACAACAAAACAGCCTTTTTTGTATCAATGAAAAATAAGTCCGAAAATCCATGATTTAATGATGTCCGCATCCATGATCTCCACAGGCATGTCCTTCACCATGATTGTGTCGGTGATGATCACACTGAATATTTGCATTATATTCCAGTCTGTCCTCTGCCAGAGCCAACGCTGCTTCATCTGCATCACCGGATACCCCACCGTATAATTTGATACCTGCTGCTGCAAGCGCAGCCTGCGCACCTCCGCCAATACCGCCGCAGATCAAGACATCCACATTCAGAGCTCCGAGAACACCTGCCAACGCTCCATGCCCTTTTCCGTCTGTGCCGACAACTTCGGAAGAAAGAATCTTTCCATCCTCTATATCATAAACTTTAAACTGTTCTGTACGGCCAAAATGCTGAAAAATCTGGCCATTTTCATAAGTTACTGCAACTCTCATAATATGCTCTCCTTTTGGTTTTTTATATTGATGATGATACATCTGCTTAAAACATCCATCACATCCACAGTCAGAACTTCGCCCATCACAAAGCCTGAAATCTCCACCTTCGATACGAAGGGGCCGTCCATCCACCAGCACATCCGCAAGCTTTCTTCTTGCCGACTCATAGATTCTCTGTACTGTTGTCCTGGCAATTTGCATAAATACACTGCATTGTCCTTGGGACAAGCCCTCTTTATCAATCAAACGGATGACTTCATATTCATCCACGGTCAAAATAACCGGAACCTTTTCCTCTGTATGATATGCCGGCAGAAATTCCAATGTCTTCGGAAAATGACATACTTTTCTGCACTTTATTGGTCTTGCCATAGGCCTTCCTCCTGTCCAGATTTATATTTATTATAATATTATTTCGGGCATATGTCAATAACATAAGTTTACACAGCAAAATACCGCACAAGGGGTACAGGCGGTATTTTACACTTTATATTAAAATTTTACAAAAAGTAGGAGAACTAAGTCATACGAAATTTCGTTACATTCTCTTTCATAGTCCGAATTATAAGATTGAAATAAATTTATCAAAAGCTTTTCTGCCTTCTGGCGTGCATTTGTATACACCGGCATCTTCCAATACCTTGACAAACACCTGGCCGATCTCTTCTTTCAAAATATCCCATACATTTTCTGTTGTGATGGAATCATATTTTGGAAGAAATCTTTCTACCCATGCAGTATGCTTCTCTAATTCATCATGCGAAGACAGATCCTTTCCATTTACCAGGCAATCTGCGAGAAGCTCCATTTCGTGTTTTAGTCTGGCTGGCAAGACTGCAAGCCCCATAACTTCAATTAAACCGATATTTTCTTTCTTAATATGGTGATACTGCGCATGTGGGTGATATACGCCAAGCGGATATTTCTCCGTTGTAATATTATTGCGCAGGGTAAGGTCAAGTTCATAGATATCGCCTTTTTTTCTTACGATCGGAGTAATCGTATTATGGGGCTCGCCATCTGTATCAGCAAATATGAATGCTTCTGCATCCGTATATCCACGCCATTTCTTTAAAATATGATCCGCAAGATCAATGAGTCTTTCCGTACTTGTGCTTCGAATCCGAATCACAGATAACGGCCATTTTACAATTCCTGCCTCGACATCTTCAAATCCCGGAATGATAACGCCCTTTTCTATCGGAGCTTTTGCCATCGCAAAGTCATAATTTCCTCCCTGAAAATGATCGTGTGTCAGAATAGAACCTCCGACAATCGGAAGATCGGCATTGGAACCGAGGAAATAATGCGGAAACTGCTCCACAAAGCTGAATAACTTTTGAAATGCCTCTTTATCAATTTTCATTGGGACATGTTCCCCAGACAGTACAATACAGTGTTCATTATAGTACACGTACGGTGAATACTGGAACCCCCATGGATTGCCGTTAATCGTGATCGGAATGATTCGATGGTTTTGTCTGGCTGGATGGTTCACACGTCCGGCGTAACCTTCATTCTCCTTACAGAGCTGGCACTTCGGATAACTGCTCTGCTTCTGCAGTTTTGCTGCTGCAATCGCCTTTGGATCTTTCTCCGGTTTCGAAAGATTGATACTGATATCAATTGCTCCATACTCACTTTCCACGGACCATCTCATATCTTTCTTAATCCGGTCCCGGCGAATATAATTGCTGTCCTGGCTCAACTTATAATAATAATCCGTTGCTTCTTCCGGAGACTTTTCATATTTATCCCAAAACGTTCTCGTCACTTCACTCGGACGGGGCATCAAACAATTCATGATCTTTGTATCGAATAAATCCTTCTGAACGATTCCATCATTCTCCATCAATTCTCGTTCAAAGGCATCTTCCAATAAATCTTCCAACACTTCCTCTAATGGAGCATCTTGGATTGTTTCAGGTTCCTCATAACTATCTAACTGCATAACTTCTAAAATCTGATTCGTCGTATAAATCTTATCTTCCTCAGAAATCAAACCTGTTGTTAAACCATACTGTACCAGCTGTGCAATTCTTTCATTCACCGTCATCTCAACATCCCTCTTTATCTATCTTTATGCCAATACTTTCATTCCACCGTATTTACGAACTTTTAATACATGGCAGGAGCCTTCACCAAACACACCGTCCATCGCAGCCTTGATCTCCGGCACAAATTCATTCTCTACAAAAATCTGAATGGTTCCGGCAAAACCGCCTCCATGAACACGGCTGACTCCATGAGTACCCAGAACAGTTTCTGCAACCGCAAGTCCAATTGACATCGCCTGATTCTGCACATCTTTATTTGTATATACATTCTGCAGATATTTATAAGAAGAATTTCCCGATTCCTTTACTAACTGTAAGAAATCCTGGAATCTTCCTTCATTCAATGCAGCGACCTGTTTTCCGACTCTTTCATTTTCATTTAAGAAATGAATCGCCCGTAATACCGGTCTGTCACCGAACTCTTCTCTTAATTCAGGAATCTTTTTATAAAATTCAGCTGCATCGATCTGGCGAAGAACCGGCTTTCCTAATTTCTCTGCAACTGCCTTCATCTCTGCCGGCACTGCCGCATATTCATCTGTCAGATCTGCATGCGAACCCTTTGTATCTACAATACATAAACTGTGATGATAATCCTCAAATTCAACCTCTACTTTTCTCATAACCGGCTCAGAAGGATCAGCAAAATCAATATTGATCAGTCCTCCAACCGAACATGCCATCTGATCCATTAAGCCGCAAGGTTTGCCAAAGTAGATATTCTCCGCATACTGCCCTGCCTGCGCAATCAGTACAGGGCTGACTTTCATATCGTTATATAACCCGGAAAGAATTGTTCCGATAATTGTTTCAAATGCAGCTGAAGAAGATAATCCTGCTCCTACTAATACATCGCTCGTAACATAAGCTTGAAAACCGCCAATCTGATATCCTGTTTCTTTTAACTTTGCAGCCATGCCTCTGATTAAAGCTACGGTTGTTCCTTCTTCTGCAGGATTTCTCTCTAAATCATCCAGACTGACTTCAATCATATCATCATATCCTTCAGACACTAATCGAATACTTCCTTCATTCGGACCAACGATTGCAAGAGCATCCAAGTTGATCGATGTCGCCAGTACACATCCGAACTGATGATCCGTGTGATTGCCTCCGACTTCACTTCGTCCGGGAGCGCTGTAGATCTCGACTTCACCTTCTCCAAAAAGATCTTCATACTTTGTAATCGCTGCAATATATCTTTTCTCCTGATATTCGATCAACGATTCATCCAGATAGATATCTTTTAATAAATCTGTATGTACGTGTTCCTGAAACTCTCTGATAAAAACTTTTGTATTCTTCATTTTGCCACCTCAATTTCATAAGTTGTAAAAGTCTTTTTCTTTTACCCTGTTGTCATCCTTCTGTTTATATTGTACGTAAATTTACTTGTAATGTCAATACTTTTTTACCTATTATTTTAGTAAATTATTAGATAAATATTTACTAAACTTTAAGAATAAAATACTTTTCCTTTTATTCAAAATCTGCTATAGTATAAATACGATAAATGAACGAAAAATAAGATTATGGGGATGAAAAATGGCGACTTTAAAAGATATTGCAAATATTGCCCACGTTTCACCGGCGGCAGTCTCTCGTATATTGAATCATGATGATTCTCTGAGTGTTACACCTGAGACAAGGGAAAAGGTTCTTACTGCTGCAAAAGAATTGGGATATAAAAAGAAAAGCAAAGCTTCTGCTCAAAAAATGAAAAAAATGAATTCTATTACGATCGGCCTTCTGCAATGGTATTCCATGTTTCAGGAACTGGAAGACCCATATTATCAGAATATTCGAAATGGCATCGAATCCTGCTGTATGAATCTGAATATTAAAGTAATCCGTATTTTCAAAACGGATCAGGATTATAAAAAGCAGCTGGCACAGTTAGACGGTTTGATCTGCGTCGGCAAGTATTCTTCTGACGATATCATGAATTTTCAAAAATTAACAAAACATTTTATAATTGTAGACATGCTTTCTTCAAAAATTTCATTTAACTGCATTGCCCTTGATTTTAAGCAGGCAGTCTATGATATTATGGATTATCTGGTTTCTCTGGGACACAAGCGGATTGGTTATCTTGGCGGAATCGAGCAGATTGGAGAGAGTATCTATTTTGAACAGCGAAAATCCTTTTTTATCGATTACTGCACCCGATATCATCTAGAATATGAACCGTATATGATAGAAGAGGAATTTTCAGCAGAATCCGGATTTCAGATGATGAACCGGCTGCTTGAGAAGGATCGCATTCCAACTGCTGTATTTGCTGCAAGCGATCCAATTGCGATCGGCGCTATGCGAGCACTCCATGAAGCCGGTTTGCGAATTCCAAAAGATATATCTGTTGTTGGATTCGACAATATCAGCGTGGCATCTTATACAAACCCACCATTAACGACGATTCACGCACCTGCGGAAATGATGGGAAAGACAGCTGTTGAATTTCTATATCAAAAGATCATGTTTAACTCGGAAGCTGTTCTCCCGATTCGCATTACTTTTCCATGTGAACTAATCGTAAGAGATAGCGCCGGGCCAACAACGGGGGATTGAACCTTTATGTCAATCCCCCGCTGTCTTGTATTCAAACAAATATTTTTCAAATCCATTAATAATGGTAGTTTTCCGAAACTTGTCCACTCGCGGAATCTGGTATCCGTAATTCAGATGAACATGTCCATGCAGAAAATAAGCTGGCTCGTATTTTTCCATCAGGGAACAAAAGCATTGAAATCCCTGATGCGGCAGATCTTCTCCATCGTGAATTCCCTTCGCCGGCGCATGTGTTACCAGAATATCAAATCCATGATATTTTTGTATCTGCATCCAGAGGCGCATATAGCGAAGTTTCATCTGTGCTTCTGTATATTGATACGTACCTCCGTTATATTTCATCGAACCACCCAGTCCTAATATCCGAATTCCCTGATAATTGATCAGCTGATCGTCAATACAGATGCATCCTTCTGGTGGATTTATCTTGTAGTTTTCATCATGGTTTCCATGGACATACAATACATCGCAATGATACATGGTCGTCAGAAACGACAGATAATCCGCATCCAGATCTCCACAGGAGATAATCAGATCAATTTGCCCTTTTTGAGAACCATCAAAATAATCCCACAGGACTTTTGACTCTACATCTGCTACAACTAATATATTCATCATATGTTTCTGTCTTCCTTTTTCACTCCCTGAATTTTGACAATTGACTTTGCCTCGTCTACCAACTCATCCCGAAATGGAATCTCCCCGACAATATTATCTACAAGCCAATCCATCTGCATAATATCATACGGAGTCATAATTTCTCCTGATTTATTCCTTAATATGCCGCTCTGATCATAAATCTCACCTTCAAACGGGTACAATATCTTTTCCTGGATGGATTTCTTTAAAGTTTCAACCAAACGTTTCACACCAACTGGCAGCTGTCCGGATACCAGTATATCAATAACACCTGAGGACATTCCCCACCAATAGTTAATCGCCTCGTCTGATTTTAACTTCTCTTTCTTCCATGTATTGTTTAATATGGAATTTACGATCTTGGAATAAAATGTCCCCCATTCCCATACCGGCATGGCAAGTGGTGGTGCGTCTTTCTGATTAAAATCATAAATACCAAAACGAACCGCATCATTATTAGGAATAATACTGTCATAGCCGGATACGATCGACACTTTATCGTTCCATAAATTTTCATCCACATTAATCTCTTTTTTCGTATACCAGTGCAGGTGGATTTTGGCATTCGGATTGACCATTCTCGCTCCGATAGCAAACGCATTGATATTTGCTATCGCACCGGATATTGGATAATCAGCGAGATATCCGATATCGTTGGATTTTGTCATGATCCCCGCAATCACGCCCATCAGGAATTTGGCCTCATATAATCGTCCATAATACGTCTTAATATGTCCGTAGCAGGTGCTCAGCGAACAGTTCAGGATCTTTACATATGGATACTTGACCGCAACAGAGGTACACGCTTTGATCAGACTCGGGGTCGTTACAAAAATAAGCGTACATCCCTTTTCTATTGCATCGCTCATAGCTTCTATCCCGGCCGCCGTCGTATCGACCTGATTATAGACAAGAACATTAATTTTACTTCCAAATTCCTGCTCTATGCTTTTTCTTCCCAGATCATGCATATATACCCACTTGGATGTCTCCGGAGATTTCTGATTAATAAATGCAATTTTAATTTTTGAAATCGGCAAATGGATCGTTCTATCAATCACATTCAACGCCTCCATCTGGTCAGAATCCAGCTTCAGGTTCAACTGGCGTTTGTTCGGAAAAATCAAAAAGTCCTTCCAGAGTTTTACGATTTCTTCCTTTAATTCTTTTTGCTTTTTATCCAGAAGATATTCATAACCGTAGTAATCCAGATAGATTAAAAAAGCGTCCGCTGTCGTTAACGGCATCTTCTTTCCCGCTGCCTTTTCCTGAAAAATGTCTGCAAACCGGTAATATGCTGTACCAAAATCCGTCTGCATATCCTGATCCCATGGTTCTTTTCTATCCGGGCAAACAAGTTCTATTAATTTCTTATATCCTCCCGGCTGTGAAAAGTTCACATAATTAATTTGCGTCATTTCATAAAAATTTAAAAACTCATAATAAATACGGGATTCTTTTGAATCATTTTTCTGTGGAATAATTCTCGTTACATTGCCGGAAATACTGACTGCATCGAAATATTTCATAACGCTGACCCGTTTATTCCCCTCCATAACATAAAAATGATTCATATATTCATAAGCAATAATCGGATCCCGGATGCCTTCATCCAGGTGTGCCTGGTATAAGTTCATCCATTTGGAGGCGAATTCCGATTCTTCATCCATCAAAGGCATAAAATTACTTGCAAACGCATTTGTCCGTCCCCAACTTTTCGTGCCGACGATCTGATCGAGCGGTATATCGACTAGTCCAAGTTTTTGCTCTTTTGTTGTACCCGCATATTTCAGAATGTCATCCAATACTTGCAGATATGGATATTCTCCCTTGCTCGAATGCATTCGAAAATCTTTCATTGCCATCTTTTTCGCTTTTAAATATTCTTTTAACAGCATAAAGCTCCATCCCCTTTATATAATTAAGACTTTACTTTGTTTCTCTTTTACCACTCTTCGTCGATTTCATCCAATACATCCTTTAACGTTTTTCTTGCATCTGCAATTTCTGCTTCATCTCTGCCATTTAGGATTCTTTCAAATTCCCTCAATTCATATTCGATCCGAAGCCTTGTTTCCCCGGTATTCTCCTCATACATTCGCTCCCCTCGCAGTAATAATAATTGATTCTCTTCCTGATCTTTCGGGTGAATCTTCAGATAACTCAGTTCCTTCATACGGGCTTCAATCTCTTCATCCGTCATATCTACTTCCTGATTTTTTACAATCATTCTTTTCATCTCTCCTGTCGATACGACCTTCACTTCAACCTCGAGCAGGGAATTAATGTCATATGTATAAGTGATGTCAATTGCCTCTGCTCCCGCTTTATTCGAAGGCACTTCAACCTCCAGATTCCCAAGGGAAATATTATTCGCTGCAAATCGGCTTTCTCCCTGCAAAATATGTATATTCAGTTTTGTCTGCCCGTCATAAACCGTTCGGAACTGCTCTGTACGGCTTGCAGGAATCGTCGTATTGCGTTCGATGATCGGAGCAAAATGTCCGGATTCGTATTTGTCATCTCCCCGCTCTATCACAACCTCCGTTCCTAACGTAAATGGACAGACATCCGTTAAAATAACCTCTTTGATTGCTTCTTTTCTCTCTTTCATTGCAGCCTGGATCGCTGCTCCAAGTGCAACCGCTTCATCGGGATCGACACTGGTATTTGGCATCTTTTTAAATAATTTTGCCACATACTTTCTAATAAGCCGAAGTTTCGTTCCTCCTCCGACTAAGACGATCTCATCAATATCGGATACTTTTATCTTGGCATCGGACAGACTTTTCTTTACCGGCCTCTTGATCCTGTCTAATAACGGTTCACATCTTTTCTCAAATCTCCCGCAGGTAATCGATGCCCTTTTTATATCATTACCGACCTGACAGCTCATGATATAGCTGCTGTCTGTTCCAAATGCCAGCTTACACTGTTCTGCCTGCTTACGGATCATTCCAAGATCCTTACGTTCAAGTTGTTCCGAATCTATTTTCGTGTCCTTTATGAACAATTCCTGAATCACCTTTGTAAAATCTTCGCCGCCCAGATAATTATCCCCTGCAACTGCTCTGACTTCTAATATATTCTGAAATAATTCTAAAATAGATACATCAAAGGTTCCGCCTCCCAGATCAAAAACCAGAAACTTTGTATTCTGTTTTTTTTGATACAGACCATACGCAATAGCGGCCGCAGTGGGCTCACTTATGATCCTCTCTACTTTTAATCCTGCAAGTTCTCCGGCACGCTTCGTTGCCTTTCTTCTCGCTTCATTGAAATATGCCGGAACGCTGATGACAGCTTCTTCAATTGGTTCGCCTAAAAAATATTCCGCATCTTCTTTCAGACTCCGAAGGACAAAAGACGATAACTCCTCTGCGGTAAACGCTCTACCATCAAGATGGTAAGTTTTCTGACTCCCCATATCCCGTTTAAATACACTGGCAGAACAATCCGGAAACAGGATCTGCCGTTCTTTTGCAGTTTCTCCAACATAAATCTCTTCACCATCGATGCTGACAACAGATGGAGTCATGTGTTTTCCTAATCGATTTGGTATGATCTTCGGCCCATCATCTGTAAAATATGCTGCCAGGCTATTGGTTGTCCCTAAATCAATTCCTATAATCATCTCTCGCTTCTCTCTTCCAGTTGTTTCATAAAATGACGCACTTCATTTAAATTCTGATCCTGTCTCAAAATTTTTCTGCATAATTTTAATGATTCCTCTTTGTTTCCTTTTAAGGCTAATATCAGTGCATCCATAAACATCTCTTCAAAACAAAATCCATACGGACAGAAGTCACACATCGGACGTCTTTTCATTTCCTCGCAGTATTGTATTGCAACATCTGTCTTTTCACTATAATAATACATCAATGAAATATTATAGTAAACATACTTCTGATTTCCTTTCATGCGAATAAAATCTTTCATCGAACCATAAATTGTATTGATCTTCTTTTCCGCCAGCCGGCACATTTTCCGGGCATCGACCGGCTTTCCCATTTTATGGTACACTTCGACAATTCTCATATAAGGTTCTTCTGTATCATAACCGCATGCATCCATATAATACTTGTATGCTTTTCTTAAATCATACTTTTCTTCCAGATAAAATTCCGCTATCTGGCATTTTACGTTCGGCAAATGCCCATAACTCAGTTCCAGTTGTTTTAAAGCTTTCTTTGCCTTTAACCAATTACCGCCATGATAATATGCCCGCACGGTCTTTATCATCAAATGTACTCTGGAATCTTCATCTAACATCATTGCCTTTTCATAGTATCGTGCAGCCTTTGCATAATCATTGGTACGCGTGCAAATATTCGCTACCTCTTCCAGTACATCAGAGGAATCCGGGTCTATTTTAAGGCATTTTATATAGCACTCTAAAGCTTTTGCAAATTGCCCATCCCTCTCATAGATCGGTCCCCACCATCGATACAATGAAAACTGCTGCTGTGGCGTATTCGCATGCTTTTCAGCCAGTTCATAATAATAAATAGCTTTTTTGTATTCCCCCATCAGACGATAAATATATCCCATACTGCTCAACGCATATAAATCTTCCGGATCAAGCTCGTAGGATTTTCTTATATCCCTTAATGCAGGCTCCAACTGCATATCCTCGATATAGAAATAGGCTCTTTCACGATAAAAATAAGCATTTTCTGTCATCTCCAATTGTCTGTCCGCATGCAAAATACCCCTGTCAAAATCTTCCCGTTCTCTTTTTTGAGCAAATCGTTTCAAATACAGGTTCATCAGAGCATTGTGTACATACGTTTGATCCTCCCGCTCAGACACGCCTCTCTCCATAGCCTCGATCGCCTCATCAATCTTCCCAAGCGCTTCCAATACGTAGCCTATATCAATCCATACATCCTGTAATGAATCATCGATCTGCAGTACTTTATAATAAAACTTTAAAGCTCTTTCGTATTCTTCATTTTTCTTATATAAATCCGCTAACAACCAATGATATTCCGGTCTGCTTTCATCTTCCTGTATTGCCACTGAAGCATATTTGATCGCACTCTTCAAAAGATCTGCATCCAAAGAATCTTCTGTCAGACGGTCACAGATCAAACCCAGTCGATAACAGATCTCTCCCTTTTTGTCAGGCAAATCGGGAATCAGCTCTTCCATCTCGGTTATAATCTGTTGCAATCGCTCCGGCTTATCTTCATTCAGCCTTTCATGTTCTAACAAATAGAATTTAAACTCCGGTTCATCCACCCGGTTGCGTTTTCCCATATCCAAGATCTTAGCAGCATCCTCCATCATATGAAAATCCAACATCATTTTAGTTGCAGTTATATACGGTTTCGCCTGATCGGGAATAATTTCTATTGCACGATAAAAATCATCAATAACCTGCTGTACGTGATACAGATGGTAATGTGCTTCCTGACGATATACATATGCAGGATAGAAAAATTCACTCTCCTCTATCGCATAATTGGCCTCTCGAATGCATCTTTCATATTCTTTTCTTTTTAAGAATGAATCCATTCGTCTTTCTCGATACATAAGCACATCGAGCTGATCCTGATCAAGTTCTAATGAACGCTGAAAATATTCATTGCATTCTTCTTCCATGCCCATTTCCAGACAATACATAGATGCAATAAAATGTGCGTAACCGTACCTCTTGCTTTTCCTGTCATA
This sequence comes from Lachnospiraceae bacterium, assembly GCA_030531165.1. Classification (GTDB taxonomy): domain Bacteria; phylum Bacillota; class Clostridia; order Lachnospirales; family Lachnospiraceae; genus Fimousia. The sequence goes on along the minus strand of JAUNOI010000009.1, from coordinate 31,792 downwards.
TTCTTTTTCCTGACCGGTCAAATGCTCGATGTTAGAAATCCAGATCTTTGTCATTTGCAATCCGTTTTTATAATCGCCTGTCTCTAATAAAACTCTTGCGATCAGATTGTAATAATCAAATTCTATCTCGCCTTCCGGTTCTATCTTTTCGAGTACCGAAAGACATTCTGAAAACCTTTGATTCTGATAATAACACCAAGCCAAATCTATCTGCCTGTCTTCTACCGTTCTCCATAAATCAATCAGTTTCTCATTAATTGCAATCATTTCGTTACAGATCTTTTCATCCGGAATTTTTCCATCCAAAACACTCAGACAGATCTTTTTTCCTTTTTCATATTCCCCTGTCTTTTGGTACAATTCTACCAATTTTCGACTTGCACTAATATCATTACTTTTTTTATCCAGAACCTGAATGAATAAATCCTCTGCTTCTTTATATCTTCCCTCTTTTAATAATATCTCCCCATTCAGTTCCGTCAGAAACGGATTATCGTCCAGTTCTTCCTGCAATTCTTTCCATATCGGTTTCCATTTATCTTCCTCTAAAAAAAGATAATATTTGATAATCTCCATTTTTACATATGGATGCTGAATCTCCGATGCCTCTAATTCATGTTTCAGTTCTTTTGCTTCTTCCAGATATCCTTGTTCGAGCAGCGATTTAAAAAGATGTATCTTTTTAATATAATCATCATAATCTCCATCAAACGGTCCATCATAAAGCTGGTAATCAAAGTAATCTTCCTCTTCCGCGCGAAATTGTATGTATGCAATAAAATCATTCGATACTTTCTCCTTTAGCATATCTCTGTCTTCTTCAAATTCGAAAACTTCCCATGCTTTTTTCCATACGAATTGAGGCAGAAAGTAATGTCCCATGAAAAAGCGTATAATCTCCATTCTGGCATCTTCAAAAGTATCTAAATCAGTACAGATGTCGTTCTCAAAAATCTCATTCCATTCGTCTTCATCAATTCTCCGATAAAAATTCTCATAGATCTGTTCCATATCATAGATCCACTGTTCAAATGGGCTTTTTTTCTTCTTAGCCTTTTGCGCCCATTCACAGGCTTCTTCATAAGCCTTCCTCAGTTCTTTAAACCCCTCCGGATCTTCTTCCGGATTAACATCTACCAACTTTGTTCTATATGCTGCCTTAATGATATCTTCATCACTTGTTGACTCAATTCCCAAAACTTTCCACATAGCATTCTCCTCAATACCGTTCTTTATCTGATCTTTTTATTTATTCGGAATAAAACTGTCAAATATATATACATCAAATCGGTCTTTGTTCTCATCCATAGCCTTTTGGCTCCTGAATGTCCATCCTACCGACTCAAAATTATAGAGCTTTTTGCAAAGTCGATAGGAAAAATCATCCGCATATCGATAATGATAAGCAATAAAATCCGGCTTTCCATAAAAATTAAGCAGTAAATTGGACAATAACATACTCACTACCGGTGAAACCTGAATATGATCTCTTTTATAATTCGTAGATAACTGACCGCGTATAACATCCGGATCATGCTTCCGAAACCAATGCACGACTCCTGGGTGAAATGATTCTACGCAGTATAATCCTCTGTAACTTTTCATCATAGAAGACAGCATACGAGCGGTACCGATGAAATCACCTTCCGGCTTGATCTCAATAATCAAAGGAACTTTGCCCTTTACTGTTTTTAATACGTCTTTTAACAATGGAATTCTCTCTTCCGAGTCCGCCAAAGTGTACTGTTGTAATTCTTTGTAGGTACAATCCGTTAATTTCTTCTCAATATCACACATGCGATCCAGAATAGCATCATGAAAAACTACCAATTGACCATCCTTTGTCAGCTGTACATCTAATTCAATACCATAGCCTGCATTCACCGCTTTCCGAAATGCTGACAAGGAGTTCTCCGGAGCCTTCGTGTGGTTATCAAATAATCCTCTATGCGCGATATATACCTCTTCAAATGGCCTCATCCGTCCTTTTCGTCCGGAATTGGGTTTCAACATATATAAATACATACAGCCGAATACGATCATAAAAACGACACAAATAACAATTCCTATCATCAAGGTTCCTCCTATCTGCCGGAAAAATCTACAATCAAAAGTTCAATACCAATACGATCCGTATATCTGCCTGTTTTGATGCCTTCATCCATCTCTCCGCAGGCTTTTATCATATGCTTCAACTGATCAGCAGAAAAAGTCTGCGCCTGCTTCAGCAGCTTCCCAACAACAAAAGGATGAATTCCCCCTTTTTTTCCTATCTCCCGATTCTGCATGCCCTGTGCAGACATCGACTTCACGAGAAGCAGCTGATTGCACTGCCGTATCAGTAACGCCAGTATCTTAAGCGGCGGCTCTTTTAATTCCAATAACTCGTAGTAAAGATTTAAAGCCTTTTTTTGCTGTCTGAGTGCGATCGCTTCTAACATATCAAAAATCTTACCTGTAATCTCCACAGAACAAATCTCATCGATATCCCTTTTTGTAATCTCCTTGCGGTCCGAGGTATATACGATTAATTTATCAATCTCATTCCGGATCATATTCATATCCGTGCCCACTTTATGGAGAAAATATGCCGCATTCTGACTCGTAATCACTTTTCCTTCCTTCTTCAGAATTGCTGCCACCCATTGCATTAACTGCTTCTCGTTCTGAATCGTCATCTCCGCCGCATATCCGTTCTTATGAATAAATTTGTAAATCTTTGACCTTTTATCAATGCTTTTTTCAATAAAGATCATAATCGTTGTATCCGGGAATCCTTCCATGCGTTTTAAGAAAGTTTCATCACACTTTTTTCCAAGCTCTGTATTGTCAAGTACAATAACTCTGTATTTACTAAAAAAAGGAAGTGTCTCTGCCAGATCAAGAATCTCCTCCTGATCTACTTTTTTGCCTTCAAAACTTGCAAAATTCATAGTGTCATCATCGTTCACCAACGCTCCAACCAGACGCTCCTTCATCTGCCTTTTTAAGTAATCCTCATCTCCATATAATAAATAGAACGAAACAAATTCCTGCTTTTTAATATGTTCATTAATCGTCTTCATGCATTATCACCTTTCGTTCTGCCAGATTTAATGAAATGATTATACCATATTTCATTCTAAATGCGCAACGACCACTTTCGAACTTTTGTTCGATTTTTGTATTGCATATTTCTTGTCTCTATGATACAATATAATCAAACATACGTTCGGAGATGATTATATTGAATACACATACAACTGATTTATCATTACAGGAAAAGTTAAAGATATTATCCGATGCTGCCAAGTACGACGTAGCATGTACATCCAGTGGTTCTAACCGCCGTGGAAAGCAGGGATACCTGGGGAATGCAGTTCCTGACGGCATCTGCCACAGTTTTGCTTCTGACGGAAGATGCATCTCTCTTTTAAAGATTTTATTAAGCAATGAATGTATTTATGATTGCAAGTACTGTCTGAACCGTTCTACCAATGACCATCCACGTACAACCTTTACACCTGATGAGATCTGTACATTGGTAATAGAATTTTACCGCCGAAACTATATCGAGGGATTGTTTTTAAGTTCAGGTATAGTCAGAAGCCCGGATTACACGATGGAACAGATTTATCAGACTCTCTATTTACTGAGAACCGTTTACCGATTTAATGGATATATTCATGTAAAAGCAATTCCCGGGGCATCGGAAGAATTGATTGCAAAGACCGGATATTTCGCAGACCGCATGAGTGTAAACCTGGAACTTCCTACAACAGATAGTCTACAGAAACTGGCTCCCCATAAAAAGCCGGAGAATCTAATTAAACCAATCCGTCAGATCCAGGATGGTATTATAGAACACAGATTGTTAATCGGTAAGAATGCAGAGATGGAACGTTCCTCCGGCAATCGTTATCTCCACCACACGATATTCAAAGATAACCCTTACAAGCGCCTGGAGGCGCAAAAGTCCATCGGAACATCCTATTCTTTACCAAAGCGCTATCGGGAACAGTCCCAATTTGTACCGGCAGGACAGAGCACCCAGATGATTATCGGTGCGACTGGTGAGAATGACTTACAATTACTGACGACAACTCAAAAATTATATCAACAGTATGATTTAAAAAGAGTATTTTTTTCTGCTTATGTTTCTCTCAACGAAGATCCGTCCCTTCCCACTCCGGGTACGGCACCCCCGCTTTTAAGAGAACACCGACTATATCAGGCAGACTGGCTTCTTCGCTTTTATGGATTTCATGCACAGGAATTATTGAGTGAAGACCATCCGAACTTTAATATCATGCTCGATCCAAAGTGTGACTGGGCGCTGCGTCACTTAGAGTTATTTCCGGTGGAGATCAATACCGCTGATTATGCAACTCTTTTGCGCGTTCCCGGTCTTGGAACAAAATCAGCGATGAGAATTGTAAAAGCCCGAAGACAGAGCAAACTCGATTTTCCTCATTTGAAAAAAATCGGTGTTGTCCTGAAACGTGCCAAATATTTCATCACCTGCAGCGGTAAGATGATGTATTCCATTCCCATCCATGAAGATTTTATTACCAGACAACTCCTTGGCGAAGATGGCAGACAAAACTGGGATATTGAACATCCCCAGACATATCGCCAGCTGTCTTTATTCGATGACTTTCATTTTCATTCAAATTCAACTTATGAAGACACACGGAAAACATGTCTGGGACAACTGTAAATCATTTATAATCTGATACAAGATACCCGCGGAAGCGGATAATGAAAATTGAGGTGTATTATGTTAGAACCTGTTTTACAACCAACAACTGTGTTTACATGCAAAGATCAATTCGATGCAATGATGACCTGTATCTATGATGCCTGGTCTTCCAGATTAGGCCACTCGAATATTCGTCTCATGACAGAACCTGTTGGTAATATGGAGTTGTTCTGTACTTATCGTCATATTGAACCTGATAACAAAAAGATGCTGAGTGTTATTCGTTCCATTCAGAATAAAATCTCCTTACAAGCCTACCGTATGGTATACCAGGCAGCCATGTCGGATCAGAATGATAAGCTTGATACCATCTACCGCTTTTTAATCGCCGGATTCTACTACGGTGCATCTGTCATTGATTTTTTACAGGAGCCGGTCATCATGCGATTAATGGAATTAAACCGTAAAGTCGGTAACGAAGCGCACTATTTTAAAGAATTTATACGATTTTCGAATATGGAACATCATGTGCTGGTAAGTCATATTGAACCGAAAAGCAATGTTTTGACGCTCATAGCCCCTCATTTTGCTGACCGTATGCCATCCGAAAATTGGATGATCATTGATATGACACGAATGTTGGCAATGATTCATCCATCTGATCAGGATTACTATCTAACGACATTAACCGATCAGGAGATGGAACGATTATCAAAAGAATATGAAGATCCCTTTATTGATTTGTGGAAAACATTTTTTGATACAATTGGAATCAAAGATAGAAAAAATCCAAAATGTCAGAGAACTATGCTTCCGCTTTGGTATCGCAAGCATATGACGGAATTTATGTAAAATCAGCGTTATAGGCAATTGCGCCACCGCTACGGGTTTTGGTACAGGATTCGGTTCTGCCCCGAATCCTTGCACAACCTCTTAAAGTATTTATGATCTATTAGAAATTCTCCCGCTTCACTTTCTCCAGTAAGAGCTCTCTGTCATTTAACTTCGGATCATCCAAAACCGCTTTTAACAGGCCATTCAAAATGAATCCGATTTCTTTTCCCGGAGCAAGACCCATAGCGATCAGATCCTTACCATTGATTTGCAGATCTTTTAATGTCAGACATTCCCCGGCCTCTATAATTTCATCCAGCAGAGCTTTCGTTTTTGTAAGAATCTCAAGCTTTTCTTTCTGCTGATAATCACTCTGTGCCATGATATCTGCTTTCTGTACCTTAAACAATTGATAACAGGCATCACTTCCTATTTTGTTCGCCAAACGCCGTACCGTTTTTTTGCTGATTTCCTCTTGATGCACAAAACGCCAATCATGCCATTCTACCAACGTTGAAACCTTCTTCACTGTATCATTATCAAATTTGAGGCGATGCAGAACATCCCTCGCAATCTCTTTGCTTCTCAAAGGATGCTTCTTAAAATGATCAATACCCTTTTCGTCTGTCGTCTTACAGTCCGGCTTTCCGGCATCATGCAAAAGCATGGCGTAGCGCAAAACGACCGTTGATTCGATATTTTGAATCCCCGTTAGTGTATGAAGTCCCACTGAGTATTTATGATGGGGATTGTTTTGCGGTGTTGCCATCATCAGATCCCATTCCGGTAGAATGATCTTTGTAATTCCCATTTCATATGCCGATAACAGCATTTCCGGGTGATCAGAGAGCAGTATTTTCGTCAACTCCTCTCTGATTCTTTCCGCACTGATATCTTTTAAAAACTCCTTTTTCTCGATCATAGCTTTTTTCGTGGAGTCCTCAATTTCAAAATCAAATCTGGCAGCAAATCGAAGTGCCCTGAGAATTCGAAGCGCATCCTCGTCAAATCTCTGACTGGCAATTCCTACGCATCGAATTATCCCTTCTTTCAAATCCTTTGCTCCGCCGTGCAGATCAATCAAACCCTCTTCATCATTATATGCCATCGCATTAATGGTAAAATCTCGTCGAAGAACATCCTCCTCTAATGACTTTGTAAATGTCACCTCTGTTGGTCTCCTATGATCTTCATACTTCCCATCCACACGATATGTTGTTACTTCATATGCCTCTCCATCTAATAATATGGTAACCGTACCGTGCTGAAGACCAGTATCAATCGTATGAGAAAATAGTTTCTTTACTTCAAAAGGGGAAGCAGAAGTTGTAATATCCCAATCTTTCGGCTCATTACCCAGTAATGAATCGCGTACACATCCACCGACAATATAAGCTTCATGTCCCTGCCTCGTTAGCTTATCAATAATTGCTCTTGCATTATCCGGCATATTAATTCTCATCTCCTGCTCTCCTTTCTGATGTTTTCATTGACTATTTATTTATATTCTTCAACTTTGTTGTTAATTTCCGCAAATAATTTTTCCTTTAATCCTGTAATATATTCAAATGCATCATCTAATGCAACCATTTCTTTTACAGATTTATCTCTTGTAGAAATTTCAATACATCCATTTTTTAAATTACGAGGGCTGACAACAACACGAATCGGCACACCAAGCAGATCTGCATCCGCAAACATCTCTCCTGGACGAACTTTTCTATCATCATAAATTACTTCCACACCTGCTTTTTGTAATCGATCATAGAAATCATCCGCAACAGCCTTCACCTCTTCATTATCAGGACGCAGGCAGCATAACTGAACTTCCCATGGAGCAATAGAAATCGGCCAGATAGGTCCATATTCATCGTGTTTCTCTTCACAAACAGATGCTGCAAGACGTCCAACACCGATACCATAACATCCCATAATTGGATGATGTGTCTTTCCATCTTTATCCGTATATAACATTCCCATACTCTCTGTATATTTTGTTCCGAGCTGGAAAATATTTCCTACTTCGATACCTCGCTTAATCGTAATGGTTTTCTTTCCACAGCAAGGGCAGATTCCACCTTCCTGAATTTTAGAAATGTCAACATATTCTACATGCTCCAGATCTCTTTCCAAATTCAATCCGGTATAATGATAACCTTCTTTATTAGCTCCGGCAACAATGCTGTTAATTCCTTTTAAAGAGTTATCAATATAATATGTTACTTTATCAGAAATACCATATGGACCAATATAGCCTGCAACTACCGGTGAATCCTCTGTTATTTCTGCTGCATGAATTTCCTCTCCAACAAGATTGCGGAGTTTTGTTTCATTTACTTCATAATCACCGCGAACAAATGCAACAACGAATGTATCATCCATATTTCTCTGATATACAACTGCTTTGCATGAATTCTCTACAGGTGCATTTAAAAATCTACATACATCTTCGATCGTTTTGCAATCCGGTGTTTCGATACATTTTAGTTCTTCTATATCACCTGATGCATTCTCAACTGTGGTTGGTGCAGCTTCCATATTCGCTCTATAATCACAATCTGTACACAGGACGATAGAATCTTCACCTGCCGGTGTTAACAGCATATATTCATGCGACACGCTTCCTCCCATCATACCGGAATCAGAAGCAACCGTTACGACTTCTGGCACTCCGGCTCTTTGGAAAATACGATTATAAGCCTGATAACACTTATCATAATATTTTTCCAAATCTTCCTGAGATGTATGGAAGGAGTAAGCATCCTTCATCGTAAATTCACGAACACGGATCATGCCTGCACGTGGACGCGCTTCATCGCGGAACTTTCTCTGAATCTGATAAATCATGAATGGGTACTGCTGATAAGACTGTGCATATTCGCGTACGAGATGTACCGCTGCTTCCTCATGAGTCATCCCTAATACCATTCTGGAGTTATTGCGATCCGTAAATCTGAGCAACTCACTTCCAACACTGTCATAACGGCCGGACTGATCCCATAAATCTGCAGGCATTGTAACCGGAAATAATACTTCCTGTCCGTCGATGATATTCATTTCTTCTCTAATGATCTTTTCAATTTTAGAAGTGATTCTCCTTAATATAGGAAATTCAGAAAAAATTCCATTTCCTACGTACTTCATATAACCACCGCGGATCATCAACGCATGACTGTCAATCACACAATCCGCTGGTCTTTCTTTAAATCTCTGGTTTACTAAATGATTCAGTTTCATTTTATTATCCTCCATGTTTCATTTTAAATAAAAAGCCGATATCTTCCATCCCTCTCTAGGGACCGAAAATATCGGCGGTACCACCCTGATTAATCCTGACACTTCTTCTCATCAGAATCCTCTCTACTGCCCATAACGCTGGCCTGCGCTGTCCTTTCGGACAGTAACTCCAAGGTAGGTTCCACGAATACCTATTAGAAGCTTCACACCTCCTGGCTTCCTCTCTGAAAACAGGCTAGTCCATGTACTAATCCTCTTCAACGTCAGTATATCTATTTTAAGACAAGATATTTTCTTTGTCAAATATATAAATATATTTTATAATTATTTCTGTACTGATAAAAATACAATTTCTCTGTTGACATTTCTTATCTTACATAATATAATCACTTTAGTGCATTAAAGTGCTACACTTTAATATGCGAAAAGCCAAACACAAACAAATAAAAAAGAAGGTGACACAGTATGAAGTTAACTATGCGAACCAGGAATGACGTATATGACATTATTTTGGACCGAGGCTGTATCAATTCAATTTCTTCTTATATCAACTTGGACCGAAGAGTCTTTATCTTAACCGATCAGAATATTCCGGATCAATGGATCGACATAGTAAAAGAACAGTGTCCAATTTCCATGGTTTACCGTGTTCCTGGCGGGGAAGACAGTAAAAGCATGGCAGTATTTGAAGAAGTATTGACAGCTTGCCTGAATTTTCATATGAGTCGAAAGGATCTGATTATAGCTCTTGGCGGAGGGGTAATCGGAGATTTATCCGGTTTTGTTGCCGCAAGCTATATGCGCGGTATCGATTATATGTCTATTCCTACTTCAACACTCTCTCAGATTGACAGCAGTATCGGCGGAAAAACTGCAATCAATTTAGGAAAAGTAAAGAACATCGTCGGAGCTTTCTATCATCCAAAACTGGTTCTTATTGATTTTGATACGTTATCCACACTGCCTGAAAGACAAAAGGTCAATGGCCTGGTCGAAGCAGTCAAAGCAGGACTCATTCGTGATCCGAAATTATTTGAACTGTTCGAAAAGGATGATTATAACGAACATTTAGAAGAGATCGTCTACCGTTCTTTATGCATGAAGCGGGATGTCGTTCAGCAAGATGAGAAAGAATCCGGTCTTCGCAAGCTTTTAAACTTTGGCCATACCATTGGTCATGGGATTGAATCTTATTACAATCTGGAGACCTATTTGCACGGCGAAGCTGTTATGATGGGAATGTTTTACTTTATTACTTCCAATGAACTAAAGGAACGATTAAAAGATATCTGCCTTCGTATGGGACTCCCTGTCACAGATGATTTTAACATTCAGAAAGTCTACGAACTAACCGCTATGGATAAAAAAGCATCTGGCGGTACGATCAGCACCGTATGGGTAGATGAACCTGGAAAGTCATATATCAAAGAACTGCCACAGGAAGATATATTAGAAATTTTAAAAAATAAACCAATCTAAAAACAAGTATAATATAAAGGAGTATTCATTATGGTTATTACATTAAAGCAGAATCCACCTCAGGATGATGTGAATCGTTTACATAGAGAAATTACAGAAGCAGGCTGTCGTATCCACGCCTGCATCGGAGATATGTTTACCGTTTATGGCATCGAAGGTGACACTTCTAAATTAGACGTTAAGACAATTAAGGCGAATAAAGCCGTTCATGATGTTGTCCGAATCGTCGCTCAATACAAACTAGCAAATCGTTTATTCCACCCGGAAGATTCCGTAATCGATGTTGATGGAATCAAAGTCGGTGGCAAAGAACCCCTTGTTATCATAGGCGGTCCATGTTCCGTTGAAAGCGAAGAGATGGTATGCTCTGTTGCCCAAAAAGTAAAAGGAGCAGGCGGACATATGCTTCGAGGCGGTGCTTACAAACCGCGTACCAGCCCTTATGCTTTTCAGGGTATGAGAACCCAGGGAATCATGGCCATGTTAGAAGCCAAAAAGCAAACCGGTCTTCCAATTGTTTCTGAACTTATGAGCGCAGATAAGATCGAAGAATTTGAAGAAAATGTAGATCTGATCCAGATCGGTGCCAGAAATATGCAGAACTTTGAATTATTAAAAGAGATCGGAAAAAGAACAACAAAACCGATTCTTTTAAAACGCGGTCTCTGCAATACGATTGATGAATGGATCATGTCTGCAGAATATATTATGGCGAATGGAAATATGAACGTAATTCTCTGCGAAAGAGGAATTCGTACCTATGAAACAGCAACTCGTAATACCCTTGATTTGAGCGTCATTCCTATCGTAAAAGAAAGAACACATTTACCAATTATTATTGATCCATCCCATGCAACCGGCGACTGGAAATTAGTCGAAGCCGCATCTCTTGCTGCTGTAGCTGCAGGAGCAGACGGTCTGATCATTGAGGTTCATGAAAATCCGGATCAGGCATGGTCCGATGGAGCACAATGTTTAAAACCTGAGAAATTCCATACCTTAATTGAAAAGGCTCGTGGAATTGCAAAGATCGTTGGCAGAGATATTCTTTAATTATAAGAATATTTCTGTTAAGATATAATCATCATTTTAAGCTATGGCATCGGTCCTTTCCTTTTATCCGATGCCACAAAAAATCCGGGGAAATTCCCCGGATTTTTTCATTTACGCGAAGGCACAAGGCAAGCGGAAATGCTCGCATTTCCATTTGCCGCCGCACGCGAACCGGATGAAACCCGCAAAACGTGTTTCATCCGGTTTACATGAAAACATAAAGCAGATGGATGGCAGTTATAATCTTAAAATTCCTCTGTATCTAAAATATCAAACGCCTCTCCATCCGGTTCTGTCTTAAATACAAGTTTTTTTCCCGTTAAAGGATGCAAAAACTGAATTTTCGTTGCATATAATCCAATCTGTACATATCTGCGTTTTGTCTTCTGAAATTTGGAATTATATTTGGTATCTCCCCAAATGCCTGCTCCCGCATTTGCACATTGCACACGTATCTGATGATGCCTTCCCGTCAAAAGATGGATTAAAGCATACGTATATACCCCCTGATCCGTTTCTATGATGTCGAGAACTTCATATTCTAATCTGGACAGTTTTGCGCCTTTTGTGCCTTCACGAACGACCTTTGATGTATTCGTCTTACCATCTTTTTTGAGATAATCCGTCAACATCCCCTGATCATCCGGAAGATATCCGGTTAAGACAGTCTGGTAATACTTTTCAAATAATCCTTTTTGTATTTGTCCGCTTAAATTTGCAGCTGCATCTTTTGTCCTTGCAAATACCATAACGCCGCCAACCGGTCGATCCAACCGATGAACAATGAATAATTCCGGTATTTGTTTTTCACTTTTGGTAATTTCATTTTTTAAATAATTTAATAAGCTTAAGTCTCTGCTTTTGTCATTTTGAACAGGCATTCCCTGCGGTTTCACGCATACTATTATATCCTGATCCATATATAAAATATCTATTTTCTTTTGTCTTTTCATATCTCGCCTTTTTATACTTTATATTTTAAATCGGTATCCAACACCCCAAATGGTTTCTATATATTGTGGTTTTGATGTATCAAATTCTATCTTTTCACGAATCTTTTTAATATGCACAGTCACCGTTGCAATGTCTCCGATCGATTCCATATCCCAGATTTTATTAAATAATTCCTCTTTTTTAAATACCCTGTTTGGATGGCTTGCGAGGAAAGTAAGAAGATCGAATTCTTTTGTCGTAAAAGCTCTTTCTTCTCCATTCACATATACGCGACGTGCTGTTTTATCGATTTTGATTCCCCGAATCTCGATGATATCATTTTCAGGTACACTACTGCCAACCAGACGGTCATATCTTGCCAGATGCGCTTTTACACGTGCCACCAATTCACTCGGGCTGAATGGCTTTGTAATATAATCATCCGCTCCCAATCCAAATCCATGAATCTTATCAATATCATCTTTTTTGGCGGACACCATTAAGATTGGAATATTTTTTTCTGCCCGGACCCGTTTACAGATCTCAAAGCCATCCATCTCCGGCAGCATCAGATCAAGAATCAGCATATCATAGTCATCGGATAATGCCTTATCCAGTCCACTTCGTCCATCTGTTTCAATATCTACTTCAAAAGAACTCAGTTCCAGATAATCTTTTTCGAGTTCTGCAATGCTTAGTTCGTCTTCTACAATTAAAATTTTACTCATATTCTTCATCCTCCTCCGTTACTTTATTTAAAGTAAAATAAATCGTCGTTCCCGTATTTAACTTGCTGCTGGCCCAGATATGTCCTCCGTGATCTTCAATAATCTTCTTCGAGATTGAAAGTCCAAGCCCGCTTCCACCAGAACTTCCTCTGGAAGCATCCGCACGATACAGCCGGTTAAAAATATTCGGAAGATCTTTTGCACTAATACCAATACCATCGTCCTCAATCTCAACCTGAATATAATTTTCCATTTCCTTCAACCGGATATTGACATGTCCTTTTTCCCTTCCGCTGTATTTGCACGCATTGCTAATAATATTCGTAATAACACGTTTTAACTGTTCCGGATCAGCCATTACAAAGCAACGGTTCTGACAATAATTGAAAAATGCAAAATCCATATTCCTTTGCTCCAGATCAGAACCAATCTCATCCATACAATCTGTAAAATAAGACTCAATATCTATTTTAACAAAATTATACGGTACTGTATTACAGTCAATTTTAGAAGCGATCGAAAGTTCATTTAACAACACATCCATATCATTGGCTTTATTATAGATAGTCCTTACATAACGCTCCATCTTCTCAGGCGTGTCTGCAACGCCATCCATGATCGCTTCCGAATAGCCCTTGATCGCAGTCAGAGGTGTCTTTAGATCATGAGAAATATTGCTAATGAGGTCTCTTGTTTCTTCTTCATATTTTAATCGATCATTGATCGATTTTTTCAACTCTTCGCGCATCTCATTAAATGATACACATAAATCTCCAATCTCATCATCATTCATTACTTCTACATCTGTATCCAGATCGCCTTCCCGAATTCTATCGGTCCCATCCTTCAGCAAATTGATCGGACGAACAAATTCATAATACATATACCAGGTCAAAAGGGCACTGGTCATAAACAGGACAAGTACGACCGATAACATCAACTGCACTATGATCTTTCGAAAATGCGGCTTAATATTCTCCAGATTTGTCATGATAAAAATCGTTCCCTGAGAAGAATCGCTAAACTGAAAATCCTGCTGCTTGATCAAAAAATTCTCCGGGGTACTGATAAGAATTCCGCTGTCCTCAGAACTGATCGTCGATCCATATGCCGGCAGCATACTTTCCATCTTAGCATGCTTCTCCCTGGCTCCACGATATATAATCTCATTATCTCTGCGAACGATCAGATAAGAATCCTTATCTTTTAAAGATTCATTCACTTTCTCAATATAGTCTGCATTCTCAAAATTCTCCGGTGATTCTTTTGCAATACGCTTAATCTCTTCAAAAATATCACTCGTCAATGCATTCATCGTCTGTGTGGTATTCAAAAAATTATCAATAGATGCCACTCCCGAGCCTGTACTATATACCGATCTCGTATATGAAAAACTTAAAATTGCAAATGAAATAATAATCAGCGTTAATGGTAATACAATTGCCGGTAAAAATATAACTCTTATCTTATTGACTATTTTCATACCGTCTTCCTCCGTCCAAATCGTCATTCATAGAACAATTATACCATACCGCAATCTTTATTTTCATAAACTTTCTATAAAATAGAATCAAGTCCACGAAACAGCATCATCCATCAAATAGTTTATATATTGAAAAAGAGAATCCGTTTCCGAATTCTCTTTTCTCTACATTTTTGATTGAATAAAATCAAGAAGTTCATCTGCAACTTCCTGCTTTGTCATAATCTCCAATGTCTTTTCTTCTTCTTTTGTAATAAAAGTAACCACATTCGTATCCGTCCCGAAACCGGCACCTTCTACTTTTAAATTGTTCGCAACGATCATATCCAGCTTCTTCTTATCCAGCTTTTTTCTTGAATTTTCCAGCATATTCTGCGTTTCCATAGAAAATCCACAGATAAACTGCTCATCTCTACGATGTCCTGCAAGATATTGAAGAATATCCGTTGTCCGTTCCATCGGAATCGACATATCACCGTCTTTTTTCTTAATCTTTTCATCCGATACATTTGACGGACGATAATCCGCTACCGCTGCGGACTTGATGACAATATCCTGGGTCTCGAAGTTCTGTTTTACCGCCTCAAACATATCCTGAGCACTGATAACCGGTATAACTTTTACAAATGGCGGGGGATCGATTGACGTCTGCCCGGTAACTAACGTTACATCGGCACCGCGCAGCATCGCTGCTCTTGCGATCGCATATCCCATTTTCCCGGTTGAATGATTTGTAATGTATCGCACCGGATCAATCGCTTCCTGCGTAGGTCCTGCAGTAACCAGAAGTTTTTTTCCCTGCAGGTCTTTTTCCCTCGCAATTGCTTTTTCAATATAGTCTACAAGAACCTGCTCCGAAGGAAGCTTTCCGTCACCCGTATCACCGCAGGCAAGTCTGCCCGCTGCCGGACGAATCACTTCGTATCCAAACCGTTCTAACTTTTTCAGATTATCCTGTACAATCGGATTATAAAACATATGCGTATTCATCGCCGGTGCGATCAACTTCGGTGCTTCGCATGCCATGATCGTTGTCGTCAACATATCATCTGCGATTCCGTTCGCGATCTTACCGATCACATTTGCTGATGCCGGCGCAATCAACATGCAGTCCGCCTGCTGTGCCAAAGATACATGCGCGACATGAAACTGAAAATTCCGGTCAAAAGTATCAACCAGACATTTGTGATTTGTTAATGTTTCAAATGCAATTGGATGAATAAAATTTGTTGCATTCTTTGTCATAATTACATGGACATCACAATGCTTTTTCACTAACATGCTGGCTACATTTGCCATTTTATAGGCTGCAATGCTCCCGGTTACTCCCAGTACAACCGTTTTCCCTTCCAACATGACTACATATCCTCTAATCTTCCATGTTTTTCATAATTTGTGATGCGCGAAATATGATTTTCCTCATCTACAAATAATACTTTTGGTTTATGATCTTTTGCTTCTTCCGGCGTATAATCCGCGTAACACATGATAATAATTTTATCACCTGTAGAAACACATCTTGCTGCTGCTCCATTTAAGCAGATCATTCCACTTCCACGTTCACCTGCGATCGTATAAGTCTCAAATCTGCTTCCGTTATTTACATCGACGATTTGCACTTTTTCATATTCTAAAATTCCGGCTTCATCCAGTAAATCTTCGTCCACTGTAATACTTCCAACGTAATCCAGCTCTGCCTGTTTTACTGTTGCGCGATGAATCTTTGCCTTTAACATATTTACATGCATTGGTTTTCTCCTTTAAATATATCCAGATTTCTGAAATTGATTTTTAGTAAATTTTACTTATTTTCAGGACTGTAATGGAAATTATCGATCAGTCGTGCCGTGTCATTGATATACACTGCGATCGCCGTTACGATCGGACGATCAATTACATCAATTGGCTGCATTGTCAGCTCATCTACAACTTTTACATAATCGATATGAGCCTGCGGTTCTGTTTCGATCAATTCTGTCATAGCTGCGACAACTTTGTTCGCATCCACTTCACCTTCCTGAACCATCTTCTGTCCCAGGAAAATACTCTTGCTTAAAATCAAAGCAGCTTTTCGCTCTTCTTCATTTAAATAGGTATTTCTGGATGATTTTGCAAGTCCATCTTCTTCACGAATGATCGGACATCCGACAATTTCAAGATCCATATTCAAATCTTCTACCATACGTTTGATGATTGCAAGCTGCTGAGCATCTTTTTCACCAAAGAACGCTTTATCCGGCTTTACAATGTTAAATAATTTATTGCATACCGTACATACGCCGCGGAAGTGGACCGGTCTGGTTTTTCCACATAAATCTTCTGTTAACACGTTCATATCCACATATGAGCAAAAGTTTGGTGAGTACATTTCTTCCGGTTCAGGATGGAAGATCATCGCAACTCCCATATCCTCACAAAGTTTGGAATCTCTTTCAAAATCTCTCGGATATGCTGCCAGGTCTTCGGTCGGGCCAAACTGCATTGGATTTAAAAATACACTGACAACGACTCTATCACACTGTTCAACGCCTTTTTTCATCAAACTTGCATGTCCCTCGTGAAGATATCCCATCGTTGGTACCAATCCAACGGTAAGTCCTTCTTTTTTCCATGCCTTTACCTGTTCTCTTACTTCCTTTACCGTATATGCGACTTTCATTTTATAAATCTCCTGTCTCAATTGTTTCTCTATTTATTAATATAATTTTTCAATTACTTCTTCTTTGATCGTATAGCAGTGTTTCTCTTCCGGAAAGCTCTGATCTTTGACTTCTCTAATATAATCAGCAAACGCTTCTTTCATGATCGTTCCGATATCCGCATAGCGCTTTACAAACTTTGGAGTAAAATCGGTAAACATACCTAATACATCCTGATATACGAGAACCTGTCCGTCACAGTCAGGACCTGCTCCGATTCCGATTGTCGGAATTTTCACTGCTTCTGTTACTAATTTTCCGATTGCTGCAGGAACACCTTCAATGACAACTGCAGATGCGCCGGCTGCTTCCACTGCTTTTGCATCTTCAATGATCTGCTTTGCGGCTGCTTCCGTCTTGCCCTGAACTTTATGTCCACCAAATGCATTGATGGACTGCGGTGTTAAACCAATGTGTGCAACAACTGGGATAGAAGCATTTGTAATTGCCTCGATAACCGGCGCAAATTTTACGCCGCCCTCTAATTTGACCGCATCGCATCCTGTTTCTTTCATAATACGTCCTGCATTGCATACTGCATCATATACAGATGTCTGATAGGACATGAACGGCATATCGATGACTACGAATGCATTTTTCGCACCGCGGACAACCGAAGCTCCATACGTGATCATATTGTCTACAGTTACCGGAATTGTATTTTCATAGCCTAACATTACATTTCCGAGCGAATCTCCAACTAAAATCGTGTCGACGCCTGCCGCGTCTTCTAATTTCGCCGTAGAATAATCATAGGCTGTTAACATTGTAATTTTCTGTCCTTCTTCTTTCATTTTCTGAAGTGTTGTAACTGTTGTTTTCATTTTTACTATTCCTCCAATAATTCCTTCATTTCATTTTCATCTCGTTTCGGATATTTCCGTTCTGTAATGTGCAGCAACATCTTCGAACAGGCTTTATAAACTGCCTTCTGTTCTTCATCAAATTCTGCCAGATGTTTTCTTACCGTCTGCACATCATTCCGTTCTACCGGTCCCGTGAGCGCTTTTGTCGTCCCAACTGCCAGTATATTGGCCAGATTACTTTCAGCTAACGGTTTAATTGCCTGCAATGCCTGTTCTTCCGTGAACCCGCATTTTCCTAACAGGTCAACCGCCATTTCCATCAGCGCAACAACCTGATTAGACGCCATCACCGCTGCCGCATGATAACCGGTCTTATCCCTTCCATCTAACGCTTTGACCGGGTTCCCGAAGTTTTCAAACATTTTTACGAATTCATCCCGTTTTTCGGCATCTCCTTCTACGGAAATAAATGCTGTCTGTAAACTTTTATATGGAATTGTCTTACTGTTAAATGGAAACATCGGATGAATGGAATATCCATAAGCCCCCTGCTCATGAATTCCTGAAAAGACTTCAGCGGACATTGCTCCGCTACAATGACATATCACTTTTCCTTCAATCGGAAAACTTTTTACCTGATTCCAGACATCAAGGATCTGTCCGTCAGGCACTGTAAGAAATAGAGTATCACACGTTTTCACAATTTCTTCTATCGTGTCAAACTGTGCCGTATTTGTTAACTGGGCTGCCTCTGCTGCAGACTCTCTGCTTCTGCTGTAATAGCCGGCAACCGCGATCTGATTGTGTTTTAAATATCTGCCGAGAGAACATCCAACGTTTCCCGCACCGATAAATCCAATCTTCATGCTATCACCTCATTCCCGTGAAAATGCTTCCTCTTCCCTGAACTTGGTGACACTCTAAGTCTTATTTCTCTCTAATAATCAGGGTGTCAATCGGTTTTTGACACCCTGTTCCTTTAGATCGAATATAAGCTTTGCTTGTTGAATATAAAAATAAATGTCTGTCTCTGGTATAGTTTCTTTTCAGAATACCATCCATGTGTAATATATCAAATCATTGTTAAAATGTAAACAAAATTCTATGCATTTTTTTAAATACTAAGCTTGTCTCATGACAAATCCATGATCAAGAGGACCGCTTCCTTTTCCCAGATCAATCTTCGATTTCAATGCTCCCGAAATATAGGACTTTGCATTTTCCACGGATACCTCTAACGAACACCCTTTTGCAAGATTAGATGCAATCGCACTCGAAAGCGTACACCCAGTTCCATGTGTATTCGGATTATCGATGCGATCTCCATAAAACCATCGAAAACCATCTTTCGTATATAAGAGATCGTTTGCATCATTCAGCTGATGCCCGCCTTTGACAAGGACGTTACAATGATAAGCCTCACAAATAATCTTTGCAGCCTGCACCATTTCCTGAGCAGAAGTTATCTTTCTGTTCGCTAATACTTCGGCTTCGGGAATATTCGGCGTAATAACTTCAGCAAGTGGAATCAGCCGTTCTTTTAAAACAGCAATTGCATCTTCACTGATCAATTTTGATCCGCTCGTCGCAACCATAACCGGATCGAGAACAATATGCTTTGCTCCGTATTCTTCTAACTTATCCGCAATTATTCGAATCAACTCTGTCGAGGAAACCATACCGATCTTCACGGCATTCGGAAAAATATCCGTAAAAATACAGTCTAATTGCTGTGCCAGAAATTCAGGTGTCGTTTCAAAGATCCCTGCAACTCCGGTCGTATTTTGAGCCGTCAATGCAGTAATAGCAGTCATCGCATAAACATCATTTGCAATCATAGTCTTGATGTCTGCCTGAATACCGGCTCCCCCGCTGGAATCGCTTCCTGCGATCGACAATGCCGCCGGGATTTTCCCTAACATCTTTTCGGTCTGCTTCCTCAAATTCATCGATGCCTGTTTGATATCACTCTGTCCAAAAATCGCACTGACAACCGCAACACCGGCAATCCCACTTCCCTTTAATTGCATCAGGTTCTCCTTTGTAATTCCTCCAATTGCGACTGCTGGAATTTTGACGGCACCACAAATTGCCTTTAACAAATCATAATCGACATCCCTCGTATTCTCTTTTGTACTTGTTGAGAATACTGCGCCAATACCCAGATAATCCGCTCCCTGCTCCTCAGCAAGCAATGCCTCTTCCACAGTTGCCGTGGAGACGCCGATAATTTTATCCGGTCCCAGAATCTTTCTTACATTTCCGGCCTCCATATCACTCTGTCCGACATGCACGCCGTCCGCACCAGATTTCAATGCAATTTCTACATTATCATTAATGATCAAGGGAACCTGATATTTCTCACATATTTTTTTTATTTCAATTGCTTCTTCCAAAAACGCCGCTTCATCAAGTGTCTTTTCTCTCAACTGGATAATTGTCGCCCCACCCTGCAAAGCTTTTTCTACCTGCGTCGCAAGCGTCTCATCTCCGAGCCAATGTCGATCTGTGACTGCGTAAACGAGAAGATCATTTTTTTGTAATTTCATCATTTAATTGCCTTTCTTTTAAGAAAAGACTGTATATAACAATTTATATACAGTCCCGTCCCATTATAAATATTTTTTTAAATCTTCCGCCTTATCAAGCTTCTCCCATGGAAGATCAAGATCATTTCTTCCAAAATGTCCATATGCAGCCGTCTGCTTATAGATCGGTCTTCTCAGATCTAACATTTTGATAATACCCGCCGGACGAAGATCAAAGTTCTCTCTTACGATATCAACCAACTGTTCTTCGGAAAGTTTACCGGTTCCAAACGTATCAATCATAATCGATGTTGGCTGTGCAACTCCGATCGCATAGGATAACTGAATCTCACATTTATCTGCTAAACCTGCAGCTACGATATTCTTAGCTACATAACGTGCTGCATAAGCTGCTGAACGGTCAACCTTTGTACAGTCTTTTCCTGAGAAGGCTCCGCCGCCGTGGCGCGCATATCCACCATAAGTATCTACGATAATTTTACGTCCGGTAAGACCTGCGTCACCATGTGGTCCACCAATCACAAAACGTCCAGTTGGATTGATAAACATTTTTGTATTCTCATCTACCATATTGGCCGGAATTGTGGTATCAAAAACATATTTTTTGATATCTTTATGAATCTGTTCCTGCGTCACATCCGGATCATGCTGTGTCGATAATACAACTGCATCCAATCTTACCGGTTTTCCCTCTTCATCATACTCTACTGTTACCTGTGTTTTGCCATCCGGGCGCAGATATGGAAGAGTTCCGTTTTTACGAACTTCTGTTAATTTTCTTGCCATCTTATGAGCAAGTGAAATCGGATATGGCATATATTCATCCGTTTCATTTGAAGCATATCCGAACATCATACCCTGATCACCGGCACCAATTGCTTCAATTTCTTCATCGGACATTTTATTTTCTTTCGCCTCTAATGCTTTGTCCACACCCATTGCAATATCACTTGACTGTTCATCAATTGCGACTAATACGCCGCATGTCTCTGCATCAAAGCCGTATTTTCCCCTTGTATATCCAATCTCCGTAACAGTGTCTCGAACAATTTTCTGAATGTCCACATAGGCATTTGTTGTAATCTCACCCATAACCATAACCAGACCTGTCGTCGTGCATGTCTCACAAGCAACTCGGCTCATCGGATCTTTTTCTAATAATGCATCTAAAATCGCATCTGAAATCTGATCGCACATCTTATCCGGATGTCCTTCGGTAACAGATTCAGAAGTAAATAATAATCTTTCCATCACAATAGTCCTTTCTTAACTGATAAATTAGTGTTATTACATAGGAAATTTTTTGGAATCTCCTATACAAAAAAATCCGGTCAAACTGACCGGATTCATGACTTGATAATACAAGTTGTCTTATTGCTCCGCTTTTCAAGCGGCTCCGGTCGGCACCTTCCATATAGGGGTTGCCACGACTTCACTGGCCCTTAAACCTCCGTCGTTCTGAATAAGAAACTCTTGTTCTATTTTACATATCAGACATAATAAATGTCTGCATTCCCTGCACTACCTCAATCTCAGCAATCTCTCCTTTTGCCATCTTGGCAATTCTGAGTGCGCATCCGCTGAAGTAAACGCAAACACCTTTTGTCAAGCGTTCTGCTGAACAATGCTTGCAAAAGACATCATACAATGTATCTTCTATATTGTCAATCGGAATATTTAGATTTAGCAAATGATTGATCTCAATCACGGGCTCTTTCGGCGAAAAGACCATCCTTTCCTTCTCGTCAAACTGCAAAAATAAAAATCTGCGTATTGCAAATAAAATTGCGATGCAAGTGATTGCTACCAGATTTTCTATCGGTGACGTATGTTCTACGATCATCTGACGGGCAACCGCAAATATCAATACTTCTACAATAATCGAAGGCGAATGTTTGCAGAGCATCTTAATAAACTCGATGCCAATTACCAAGCCAAAGCCAAGATTGATAAAACCATTTAAATCTTCAATATTCGGATTCTTTCCCGCAATTAATGATACCAGCTCGACAGCTAATACGATCGCATAAAAGCAGATCGCAATAATAATCAAAATGGATATGATCAATTCCAGCCACTGCCCCGACTGATATACTTTATCTTTTAAATATTTCCTTTTTCCCATAGGCATATTTCCTATTAACTAACCTGAAGAATGAATTTCTGTAATTCCTTTTCAGTTTCTACTAATTGAATCTGTCCACCCAGTTCACGAAGCTTTTCTTCGAACTTTTCATATCCACGATGAATAAATCCAATACTATCAATCTGTGTGATTCCATCTGCGGCTAATCCCGCAATCACTAAGGCAGCACCTGCCCTCAAATCAGGCGCACTTACTTCCGCCCCTGTATACTTTTCAACACCGGTTATAATCGCAGTATTCCCTTCCACCTGAATCTTGGCACCCATTCGTGTCAATTCATCTACATAACGGAAACGATTTTCAAAAATACTTTCGGTAACCATACTGATTCCGTCTGATAATGCTAATGTAATCGCCATCTGCGGCTGCATATCTGTTGGGAATCCCGGATATGGAAGAGTTTTAATTTGTGTAGGTTTTAAGCGCTTTGTTGCAACAACGCGCACTGCATCGTCAAATTCCTGCACTTCAACACCAATTTCAATTAATTTCGCTGTAATTGATTCCAAATGTTTTGGAATTACATTTTTTACAGTTATATCCCCCTTTGTAACAGCTGCTGCTGTCATAAATGTACCGGCTTCAATCTGATCCGGAATAATGGAATATTCGCAATTTCCAAATGATTCTTTTCCATTAATTCGGATAACATCTGTACCGGCACCGCGGATATCTGCTCCCATACAATTTAAGAAGTTCGCAACATCAACGACATGAGGCTCTTTTGCCGCATTTTCAATGATCGTATTACCTTCAGCCAGAGACGCTGCCATCATAACATTGATCGTTGCACCGACGGAAACGACGTCCATATAGATATGATTTCCAACCAGATGTTCAGCCTCTGCCTTAATCATACCATGCTCGATCTTAACTGTTGCACCGAGTGCTTCAAAGCCCTTAATATGCTGGTCGATCGGTCTCGCACCAATCGCACATCCGCCCGGCAGCACGACCTGAGCTTTTTTATACTTTCCTAACAAAGCACCGATCAGATAGTAAGATGCTCTGATCTTACGGATAAATTCGTTATCTACAACTTCATCCGGCTTAATACTCTGACCTGTGATCACTACTTCATTTTCATTTATACGATTAACGCCAGCGCCAATTCCTTCCATGGCCTGTAACAACACATTAATATCTCTAACATTCGGCATATTATCGATATGACAACATCCATCTGTCATAACTGCTGCTGCTAAAACTGGAAGTGCTGCATTTTTAGCTCCGCCGATTACTACTTCACCAACTAAAGGGTTTCCACCTTTGACTACGTATTTCTGTTCCATTTTACACCTCAATATTTGTCTATCTATTCAAAAAACTAATCTATCTTTATCTGTTATTATCTATAATTATCTATCAAAAACATAGCTATCACATATGCATAGCTATACAAATTTACATACTAAAACAATATAATTATAGCATACAATTTCTTTTTGTAAATTAATTTTTCGTCCATCTTTAAAAATTAAAGATTCTGTAATACTTTCTCCAAAACCTCGCCAATATCGAGATGATCTGTATGAATTAATACATCTGCATATTTTTTATACAATGGAATACGTTCTTCGTACAAATCTTTTAATGTCTGCCCTTCCTCAAAGGCAACACCCCGTTTTGTTAAATCCCCCAAGCGTCTCTGCAGTTCTTCGTAAGAGAGCTCAAGATAAACAACTTTGCTGATAGATGCAAGATGTCTCATTGCTTTTTCCCCATAGATCACACTTCCCCCAGGCGCAATCACCGTTTTCTTTACATCTACGGACGCATTGACACTTTCCTCTATCTTCTTAAATTCTTCCAATCCTTTTTCTGCTATGATTTCCCTGAGAAGCATTCCTTCCCGATTCTGAATCGATAAATCCGTATCCAAAAAATCATATCCTAAGGCTTTGGCAAGAAGAACACCGATGGTACTTTTCCCTGCACCGGGCATTCCTAACAGTGTAATGTTATTCACGATAACGTTCCTTTCGCTTTTTCTTTTTTGCTTTTTTCTTTTTTACGGAATATCCAAAAGAACCCAGTTCCTTTCCTGTTTCGTAATATTCACCATGGGAATACACCAATGGATTTGATCTAGACAGATGGAATTTTCCTGTTTCATCCATCAAAGACTCATCTACATTAACATTTACGACTTCTGCCAGAAACATATGATGGGAACCAAGTTCTTTTATTTCTATTACTTTGCATTCAATATTTACCGGGCTTTCCGCAATCATCGGAACATTCACTACTTTTGCCTTTTCCTTTGTCAGATGCATCTGCTCAAATTTATCCATATCTTTTCCTGATCGTACTCCACAAAAGTCCGTGGCTTTTGCAAGTTCTTTCGTCGTCAGATTAATGATAAACTCTCCGCTTTCTTTTATTATATGATAAGAATGTCGTTCCGGTCTCACTGAGATATAGGTCATCGGCGGATTTGTGCATACTGTTCCCGTCCACGCAATTGTCAGAACATTATCCTCTCCCCTTCCATTGCTGCAGGTAACCAGCACCGCAGGAAGAGGATAAACCATATTGCCCGGCTTCCATGAAATTTTTGCCATTGCTAAATTTCCTTTTTAATCAGACTCACAATTTCACGCTTCTCTTCATCACTGATTTCTCCCTGAGGCCATGTGATCTTTACATTATCGCCCTCATAACGTGGAATCAGATGAAGATGAAAATGAAAAACAGTCTGTCCGGCAATCGTTCCATTGTTCTGCAAGATGTTCATGCCATCGCAATTTAATGTTTTCTTCATTGCACGGGCAACTACGGATGCAAGAGAGAATAATTTTCCTGCCGTCTCTGCATCAATTTCAAAGATATTATCATAATGTTCTTTTGTCAAAATCAATACATGCCCCCTCGTTGCAGGTCCTACATCGAGAACGACTCTGAATTCTTTATTTTCATAAATACATGCAGATGGAATTTCTCCATTTGCGATTTTACAAAAAATGCAATCTTCTTTTTTCATGATTCTAACCTCGTTTTCTTTCTAATATAATCACCGATTGTTTCGGAACTTTTAATGTCAGGGAATATGGAAATCCTTCATACTCTTCTTCTATCGTTTCGACTTCTTCATTCTTGAACATCTCTGTTCCTCCATACTCCTGTTTATCACTTGAAAATACTTCGACAAACTGATCGGGTTCCGCAAGACCGATGGTAAACGCATTATAGCTGACTGGAGTAAAATTACAGATGAACAACAGTTTTTCACCTGTTTTCAAACTTTTTCTTGTAAATGGGATCGTCTCACTTACGCCGACTTTGGTCAGCCAAGTCAAAGGACCATCTACATAATCCGTCTCATAGAGAACTTTATGTTCTTTGTAAAAATGCAATAAATCCTTGACATATTTCTGGAATTTCAGATTAGAAGCTTCCCTCAAAATATGCCAGTCCAGACTTTTATGCACATCCCAGTCATTCCATTGACCAATATCCTGACCCATGAACAGATACTTTTTGCCCCGCATTCCAACGATAAAACCACATAAGGTCCTTAAATTTGCAAATTGAGCAAAATAATCTCCCGGCATTTTCGACATGATCGAGCCGGCTGTTTCACCAAATCGCTGAGATAATCGGATAATCTCGCGTTCCGTATTATTTATTTTCTTAAAGCGGTTGATTTCCTGATTTTCCAGTTGTCTTTCAAAATATTCATCTTTTTGCAAATGCTGAATCAGGGAATACACATGATCGCCTGCCCATTGGAATGTCTCGCCCATCTGCTCCCTGCAGTCATCCGGCATTTGCTCCGTTATCACAATACAGCCCGGCATCTGTTCACTCGCCATATCAATGAATTCTTTTAAAAACTTCCTGCCTTCTTTATTTTCCTTATAATACTTTTCGTAAATGATACTGTCCTGTGATGCAATTCGAAATCCATCAATATGGAATTCTTCCATCCAGAATTTTGCATTGGAAAGCAGATAATTTCTTACCTGTTTTTTGGAATAATCAAATGGAACCGTATTCCATCTCATAATTCCCTTTTTATTTTCATTCGATGATTCATACAGCGGAGTACCGTCAAATCCGGAAATTCCTGATGGATCAGTTGTCATGCCTGCCGGTGACCAGTCTAAAATTACTCCAAGTTCATGCTGATGCATATAATCAACAAAATATTTAAAATCTTTTAAATCTCCATATCTCGATGTCGGCGCATAATATCCGTATACTTCATGTCCAATGGACTCCTCTCTTAAATGCTCTGGAATTCCCATCAGTTCGATATGCGTATATCCCATATCTGACATATATTTTGCCAGCTGATGCGCAAGTTCTTCATAGGACAAATAATATTCTCCGTATCTTCCGGCACGTTTCCATGAACCCGGATGCACTTCATAGATCGATACTGCACTCCGATAGATATCCGTATCGTGTCTTTCTACCATCCACTTTTTATCATTCCACTGATATCCCTGTATGTCACTGATGACAGGTGCATTTTTCGGAGGGATTTCAAACGCATTCGCAAACGGATCTGCCTTTAAAAAGACATCTCCCATTTTGGTTTTTATTTCATATTTGTAAATCATGCCTTCTCTGGCATTCGGCAAAAATAATTCAAAAACATCACCAATATTTCTTCGAATCATTGGATTTGTTCTTCCATCCCATCGATTAAAATCGCCTACCACACTGACCCGCTTCGCATTTGGTGCCCAAACGGCAAAATAAACGCCCTTTACTCCATTCAGCGTCATAGGATGAGATCCCAGGTATCGATATACATCCGTCCATTCTCCCCTGGTCCACTGTTCAAGCTGTTTTCTTGTAAGCTGCACATTAAAAGAATACGGATCCCTGGTTTCAAAAACAGAATCATCTTCGAATGTCAACCGTATTGTATATGGTAATTCTTTTTGATGAGGAATATACACGGCATAGATATTCGTTCTTTCTATATTTTCCATCATATAAAACTCTTCTTCAAGAATAAGCTCTGCCGACTTCGCATGCGGCTCATAGAAACTAATCACCTGTCCCTCACCAACAAGATGCCTTCCTAAAATTTTTTGAGGACTGTCACTGTCTCCAAAACGAAGATAATTCACCTGATCCTGTGTCATCACATTTCCAACTTCCGGTCTCATAAAATCACCACCTCTCCAATATTCTACCACCGAACATATAAATATGTAAACGACAAAAGCTCAGTTATATTATCAAACTGAGCTTTTATGATCAAATTCTTAAATTTCCGTTCTCCCTTCCAATGCCCGGAGTAAAGTAACTTCATCAATATATTCCAAATCTCCTCCTACCGGAACGCCGCTGGCTATTTTACTCACTTTGATTCCTGTCGGTTTTACGAGTTTACTGATATACATCGCTGTAGTCTCACCTTCCAGGCTGGAATTTGTCGCTAAAATTAATTCTTTTACATCCTTTTGAAGTCTCGCCATCAATTCTTTCAGTCGAATATCATTGGGACCGACTCCCAACATCGGAGAAATCGCTCCATGCAATACATGATATACACCATTGTATTTGCCTGTTTTTTCATAAGCAGCCAGATCTCTTGTATTCTCAACAACCATAATAATGCTATGATCACGCTTCTGACTGGAACAGATCGGACAGATTTCCTGGTCTGTCAATGTACAACATTCTTTACAATAATGAATATTTTTCTTTGCAGAGACAATCGTATCCGCCAGTTTTTGCACCTGATCTTCCGGCATATTGACCACATGAAACGCTAGTTTCTGTGCCGATTTTGCTCCAATTCCCGGCAAATGGCTGAACTCTTCGATTAAATTTGTAATTGCATCACTGTAATAGTTCATTAAAATGGCATGCCTCCACCCATTCCATTGGTGAATTTGCCCATCTTCGCTTCTTTATCATCCATCATCTGCTGCAATGCATCATTGACAGCAACGATGATCAAATCCTCCAGCATCTCAATATCATCCGGATCTACAACTTCTTCTGCGAGTGAAACGGATAATAATTCTTCTTTTCCTGACAATTGAACTTTAACAACGCCGCCTCCTGCAGTTGCTTCATATACAGACTCTTCGAGCTCCTGCTGGGCTTTTTCCATCTGCTTTTGCATTCTCTGTGCCTGCTTCATCAACTGATTCATATTTCCCATTCCCATTCCTCCTGGGAAACCGCCTCTTTTTGCCATAATTTCCTCCTTATTTCTGATCAGGTTTTTCCCCTAATCATCTTTAAATTCAATTTCCATTTTTATCTTACTTAAATCAAAATAATCCCGATTCTCCACCTGCGTTTTTTCCATTAATTGACATTCAATACTTACTTCTCTTTGAACCAGATGACTGATTTCCTGTTCCAATTGTTTCATCCTTCCGGCACGTTCAAAGGTCATTTTGCCATCCTCTCCATCCGGATTATTCGGAAATAACAGGCATAACCTCTCACTATCTTCTTTTACTACCATTTTTGAATAATTCACCAGATATCTCAATCTTGGCGGAAGACGGTGCTTGAGATCATTCCAACCTGCTGCAATTTTCTGCAATTCCTTTACTGTAGCTGTCTCAAATTTTTTGCAGAGTTCCTCTGTCGTATCCACCTCTGAAATCTCTTCTCCGATCGTTTCCGGTTCTTCCGAAACTTTTGATACCACTACTGTTGGATGTTTTTCCAGGTCCTCCATTTTTTGTTCTATTTGACGAAGTCTGTCTAAAATGCTGTCATAATTTTTCTCCATCTGCGGTCTGCATAATTTTATGAATGCAACTTCTGTTAAAATGCGTTTGGATGTCGAATACTTTATCTCATTCAGAAGTTCAGATAAAACACGAATATAACGCATTAATATCTCTGAATCTAATTTTTCTGAATTCTTTTTCATAATCTCAAGGTTATTGCTTGAAATATCCAAAGCATCTTCTGGCACATCACCAGTTTTTATAAGCAGCATATTCCTCAAATACCACATAAAATCTGCAACAAATTGGGATAAATCTTTCCCCTGCCAGATAATTTCTTCAATATAGTTCATAACACCGGCTGCATTCTGTTCCAAGATCAATGTCATCAGATTCTGATAAATTTCGGTATCTACCGCACCCAGCACTTCAAGAACCTTATCATAAGTTAATTTTTCCCCCAGATAAAAAGCAATGCATTGATCCAATAAACTCAAAGCATCTCGCATCGATCCATCCGCTGCCTTAGCAATATAACGAATTGCCCGATCCTCGACGAATACATCTTCTCTTTTCATCAGATCATTTAACCGATCCGCAATCGTATCAATCGTAATTCTTCGAAAATCATATCGCTGGCACCTTGACAAAATCGTAATTGGAATTTTATGTGCTTCCGTTGTTGCCAAAATAAAAATAACATAAGAAGGCGGCTCTTCTAATGTCTTTAATAATGCATTAAATGCTCCGATTGAGAGCATATGCACTTCGTCAATAATATAGACTTTATATCTTCCTTCTGTTGGAGAATAACGCACCTGCTCTTTAATCTCCCGGATATTATCCACACCATTATTCGATGCAGCATCAATCTCGATTACATTCATAGAACTGCCTTCTGCGATTGCCTGGCAACTTCTGCACATTCCACATGGGCTTCCATCTACCGGATGTTCACAGTTTACCGCTTTTGCAAATAATTTCGCAACTGTCGTCTTCCCTGTTCCTCTCGTTCCGCAAAATAAATAGGCATGTCCAATACGATCCGCAATCAGCTGATTTTTTAAGGTCGTAACAATATGATCCTGACCTTTAACTTCATCAAACTGATCGGGTCTGAATTTTCGATAAAGGGTCATATAAGACATTATCTTTCCCTCCTTCATTAGAGTATTCTACCATAACTGAACAGATTGGAAAAGAGGCAAAATTTTATCGAAATTTTGCCTTCGATATTCATTGAACCATGATTTTATCTTTGCTAAACTGATTATAATAACTGAATGGAAAGGCATAAAGGAGAATTACTAATGGAACATATGTTACATACAACACCTACCCTTTCACACGAGATAAATAATTACTTAACGATCATTTACAGTCAACTGCAGCACATTGAACACTTATATAAATATTTATCAAAAGATGAATATTGGATTCGCATGAAAGAGGATTTTTCATCTGCATTTCATCTTCTTCGGGAAGCCATGGAAGAAGAAGATCTCACCTGCGCGACAGCAGAACCAACACCAATTTCCTCATTTTTGAAACATTTATATCAATCATGGAGTCCTCGGCTTTCCGATCAGGGTATTCGATTTTCTATTCCAACAGAAATTGAACATGTAGAACTTCCCGTCAGCAGGCAGCAACTGGAACATATTTTTTATAATATCTTAACAAACAGTTATGACGCTATCTGCAAAAAGGCAGAATTGGGGCATTCTCAAAATTCAATATCAATTCAAACAGAATTGCAGCCGAAAACTTTACAAATTCAAATTCAGGACACCGGTTGCGGAATGAATCAACAGCAGTTGTCTAAAGTTCTAAATCCGGGAATTACATATAAAAAGAATGGACATGGCATCGGTCTTCCTCTCGTTCTCGAAATTATGGAATCGATTCATGGTGAGTTTCATATTTTTTCTTCTCCCGGAAGAGGCACAACGATCATTCTAAATTTCCCCTTATGATCAGAAAAGAAGCAGGATTAATCTCCCGCTTCTTCTGCCGTTTTATTCAAATTTCTCTTCAAAACAATTCCCAGGATGATTCCCATAGCCAATCCTCCGATATGTGCCCAATAATCGACTCCTTCTGACTGATAACTATGAAAAATCATTCCAATAACAAAGAAAACTAAGCCTGGTCCTTGTATTCCTTCTAATCGTCCCTTCGTTTTCCACAATAGAACAGCTAATATACCTAATACTCCATAGATAGCCCCCGATGCACCGGCTGACAGTATCAGAGAAGGCTCACCAATTGCAAAATAAAAGGAAAGCATATTTCCTGCTGCTCCGCACATAAGATATACAATGATATATTTTATAGTTCCCAGATAATGTTCCACAAAACTTCCAATTAAAAACAGTACAAACATATTAGAAATCAAATGTTCTATATCAAAATGTAGAAACATAGCGGTAAACAATCGATATATCTCATGCTTTAACAAAATAGCTGACCATTCTGACGAGCCTGCCTGAATCATATTCGTAC
>JAUNOI010000135.1 GCA_030531165.1 Lachnospiraceae bacterium | reverse complement strand
AATTTTACATTTATGATTATGAAAATTTGCATAAAAAAAGAAGTTATCTGAATGTTGAAAGGGCATGCTGTTTCACCTCCCTGAGAGGCAGTATGACACTGGAAAGCAGTCTCATCGTTCCAATATTTATTATCATAATGACGGTTAGTATGATGTTTGGAGAAATCATATTAGTAAAAGGGCAGATGTATCATGGTTTAACAGAAGCTGCCAAAATAGCTGCTGTAGAAGAATATTATGTAGAGAAGAAAAAAAGCAGTCTCAATATTTTATATATTACTGTATTACAAAGAAAATATTCAAATAAAAATAATTATCCCGGCTTTATTAAGATATCAAATCTGTCATTTTCGAATAGCAAGTTATTAAATGATCAGGATGAAGTTGAACTTCATATGACATATGATATTAGTATTTCTTATCCCTTTTTTAAAAAGAAAAAGATAAGAATAGAAGAAACTGTTTATCAGAAAGCATTTACAGGATATAGACCGACGGCTTTTGAATTAGGAGAGGGGTATGCATATGTAACAAAGTATGGAAATGTATATCACACATCATTGCAGTGCAGCCATATTATGTTGAGGGTTACAGGAAGCTCAGAGGTTGGAGCTTATATCCAGGGAAAGGATGGATATAAACCTTGTTCGAAGTGTGCAAAAAACTGCTCAGGAAAAGAGACTCAGCTCTATATTCCAAAAGAAGGAGATTGCTATCATACTTCTTTAACATGTAGTGGGTTAACAAGATTAATTAGAAAGGTAACTATTTGGGAAATAGGAAACAGGAAACCATGTTCAAGATGCGGAAATTAGAAAACGGAATGATGACTGTTGAAGCGTCCTTTCTTTTACCGATTATATTTTTTATATTCGTATTGATTCTGTTCTTTTTTCTTTATTGTTATGAAGATGGTGTGGCGGCAGGTATTTTAAGAGAAGAAGTGGAAAAAGCCGGTGATGTTATAAAAACAAATGGAAACATCAACACAGGTGAATATAATATCCATTTACTAAATCAACGAAAATTAAGTTATCTGTTAAACTATGATAGCGGACAAATAGAATCACAATGCAAATCCAATATAAGAAAAAAGCTCTCAGAACAGAGTCTTTTTGGAAGTGATCAAAGAATAACGGTTGAAATAAAACATGGAGAAATCAGAGGGAAAATTACATCAAATATAAAACTTCCGATCATTGGTTCAGTAGAAATTGGCGGATTTTCACTTTTTCATGTTGATCAGCAAGTGATAGAAACAATAAGAATGCCGGCAGAACAGATTCGGAGGTGGCAGCAGATTGAATAATCATGTTTTGAAAGAAGGCTTTTCTTCTTATTATGTTGTGAAAAGAGAAAATGAACATCCATATGAAGAGCGAATTTTGTCAGATCAAAAATGTAATGCTGTATTATTATTTGACATTCGAAGAGTAGATGAGGAAAGTTTTTATTATTTTAATGTGTCAGGCTATACTTCATTAAAACAGAAGATGAAAGATAAGAAAAATTCTATAAATGAATATAAGTTAATATATCGAAAGATTTTAGAGTCTGTTTGTGAAGTAGAGGATTATCTTTTGCCTCCGGAAGGCATTTTGTTAGAATGTGAAAATATCTTTTTGGATGATCAGGATATGCATATAAGATTTTGCTATTTGCCGGGAAGAGAAAAAGATTTAATGCAGCAGTTATTGGATTTAACAGAGGAATTTCTGGAAATTATCAATTATGAAGACAAAAAGCTGGTTGAATATTTATATGGTGTTCATGAATTAATTTCAAAGGGAAAGCTTCCTGTTTTTGAAGAAGAAATGATTGATGAAGAGTGTTCCAAAGAGCAGGTACTGTGCAGGAGCGAACAGGGAGAACATGAAATGTGGGAATATGAACAAGAGGAGGAAAGACCATTTTTTAGAGAAGAAGTTGAAATAAAACAATCAGGCAGATGGTATATGGAAATAGCAGTAT
The DNA here is from genome assembly GCA_030531165.1 of Lachnospiraceae bacterium. Lineage (GTDB taxonomy): Bacteria > Bacillota > Clostridia > Lachnospirales > Lachnospiraceae > Fimousia. The sequence goes on along the minus strand of JAUNOI010000135.1, from coordinate 524 downwards.
CTGTTTTGATCTCTGCAGGACTGATGTTTTTAATAGGTTATCAATTATTTGCGGTTTATGAGTTTGGATGGACTTCAAATAGAGTAAAAATCGTCATTGCATTATGTGCAGCATTTATTGGTAATACAATTTATTTTATAAAGAAGGCAAAGATTAAAACAGCACCAGAAAAATTTACAACGATATTGACGGAAGAGGAAACCATTGATAAGATAGGAGAATCTTAAAGAATGGGAGCATTTCGAATGTATCAGAGTTTTATTAATATGTTGTTGGAATCCGGCTATTATAAGTATATGACAGAGATGGGGCCGGTATATGTCTACAAAAAAGATAAAAATCAGATTGTATTTTTGACATATCATAAAAATCAGAAAAAACAGCCGATTTATATGAAGGATTACGAAGGCAAATTAAGCCTTATAAAAGAAACGATATTTCCGAATCAAGATTCAGATATGTTATGTATTATGATTGTAGACGATGGGGAACTGTTAGAAGAACAGATGAAAGATAATGATCTG
>JAUNOI010000134.1 GCA_030531165.1 Lachnospiraceae bacterium | reverse complement strand
TCCTCTGCCTCTATTTTTTACTTTGCTACTACGCGACCTTATGTATTGTTCTAGTGCTGTAAATTCTTCTTGCCCTGTCATTCTCATTCACAACCCTCCGCTTCCAATACATATCTGAGTTGGTCGCACATCTCATCAAGCGTCTGCATAGCCCAACAGCAAAGATGAAAAAAATCCTCGTTATATACAAACTCTCCTTGCAATTCACGCCAATACTCTTTTTCAAGCATCAGTCGCTCTTGTCGTTCTTGTATCATCTGTTTTGCTTCAACGGTCATACTCCTACACCCCCTCTATAGAGGTAGCCAGTTTCCTCATAAAATCTCTTAGGATAAATCAGATACGAATATTGTCGGCTCTTTGGTGTCCTGCGGTATGCAATTCCCCAGTTTACCGCACCGCTTTGAAGCAATAGCCTTACCGTCTGACAATCTACTTTTAAGGCTTTAGAAGCGACTGCAACAGGGATATTTGCACATTCAAAAATAGGTTCACTCATAATTCCACCGCCTTACTGTCCTGCTGCCAAATCATCAATGATTGCTCTGATTTCTGCTTTCTTGTCCTCTGCCAATTCAACCCTCAACTTTCGGCTGAAATTTCCGTCATTGATATGTAACGCATTGGCAATCTGCCATAATCTAACATTGTGCTTCTTCGCATATTCTCTTATATCTTTATTACACATAAAATACCTCCTGTTTTAAGAATTGTTGTTGTTGACTTCTACCCTTGCAAGCGGTATAATGTTTATAAATCGAACATCATTTTTTATATGTTCGTTTTATGAGCATACAATAACATAATGTGTTGCTGTTGTTGAAAAAAGTTTACTTTGTGCTCACTTTTCGATTGTTACAAAATTTATGCTCAAATTTTAAGCAAAGAGGTGTAATATGAATATCTATGAAAAATTAAGACGTAGTCAACACAAGAATAATAATGAAATGGAAAAAGAAATGACCGTTGCTGAACTCGTCAAAAAATTAAACCAAAAGATTGACGGAAAGAAGTTAGATAGAAATGTCATAAATAGAATTGAAGCCGGACAAGAGCCAAATTTAGCCCAATTAGTTGCATATTCTAAAGTGTTTAATGTTTCAACTGATTATATACTTAATAACATATCTCCAAAATCAGATACCGAAACCATTAAATCTATTGCTGATTATTTAGGTTTGTCTGATGCGACTATAGAAGAAATAGCAGAACTAAAACCAGATTATAAGATGATATTTGATAAAATGATTTCTAAATATTGTTTTTTACTTATCCTTTCAGAAATCAGAAACTTGTTAGGCTATAATTACTTGCGACCTCATTTAACTCTACAATTTGATGAAAAACGCAAATGGCTTGATGGAGCAGAAATTGACCAGGTTTTAAATAATGCTGTCAACGATAATGCCGTTTCTGTCTTTTTTAACGAAGCTGTGAATAAAAGAATTGAGCAAATTGTTGAAAACGTAATGAACGATAAGGAATTGCAAGAATATTTCGGGGAATTAGACAAGCATTCCAAAATACAAACTGTGCCATTAAGTGCAGAATTTTTACCTAAATTAGGAACCCTCAAAAAGAAAGGAAGCGATGAGAATGAAACTACCTAATGGCTTTGGCTCCGTCTATAAGCTATCCGGCAATCGCAGAAACCCATACCGGGCTATTGTAACGGAGCGTTGGCAGATTGACACACAAACAGGCAAATGGAAGCAAAAACGCAAAACTATAGGCTACTATGAAAGCAAAAAAGAAGCCCTACAAGCATTAGCAGATTACAACAAATCGCCTTATGATGTAGATGCTTCAAAAGTTACATTTCAAGAAGTCTATGAGCGTTGGAGTGAAGAACATTTCCCCACAGTATCAGAAAGCAATGCAAAGGGCTACCGGGCAGCTTATTTACTATGTGAGCCTATCGCAAATAAGCGTATGGCAGATGTAAAACTGGATGACTTACAGTATATTGCCGATAATTCCGGCAAGAATACACCTACTCTACGCAAATATAAGGTGCTTGTAGGGCTTATGTTCAAATATGCGGTCATACATGACATAATACCGCCCGATATGAATAAAACCCAATATATCGACATTAAGAAAGCAGGAAACCCCAACGCATACAACCGGGAGCCATTCAGTAAGAAAGAGATTGAAAAAGTTTGGAAGTGGAAAGATACGAACGTTTACTTTAACGTAATTTTAATGCTGATATACTCCGGCTGTCGAATTTCTGAATTACTGGATTTAAAGAAAGAAAACGTTAATATAAATGAGCGTTGGTTTGATGTAACTGCTGCCAAAACAGAAGCAGGAATACGCAAAGTCCCTATATCTGATAAAATGCTACCGTTCTTTGAATATTGGTATAATCTGAATGATTGCGAATACCTTTTAAGCACATTAGAGGGCAAGCATTTTAAATACCGCAATTATTATGATAGCTATTGGAAACCGTTAATAGAACAATTAGGAATGAGCCACCGCCCACACGATACAAGGC
>JAUNOI010000133.1 GCA_030531165.1 Lachnospiraceae bacterium | reverse complement strand
AGACATTAAATTCAGACAATAATCCTTCTGTTCATGAAACTCATCGGATTCCATGACTTTTATTGCTTTTCCGATATTTCCCATAGAATACAAAACTGCCAGTTCTTCTCTTTCTTTATTCTCTCCATAATGAGAAATAATATAATCTCTTACCTGCTCTTCTTTAACAGGTCCAAAATTGAGCACCACACATCTCGATAAAATCGTTTCTAAAAAAGAATCTTTATTATCAGAAATTAAAATAATCACTGCATATGCCGGAGGCTCTTCAATCGTCTTAAGCAGTGCATTTTGTGCTGCAAGATTCATTTTATCTGCTTCATCAATAATATAAACTTTATAATCACTGCTATAAGGTTTGACTAAAATCGATTGGTTCACCTGGTTTCGTATATCATCTACAGTAATACCGGCCTTTTCATGAGTGACATAAATGACATCTGGATGATTATCCGATTCCATCTGTACACAAGACTGGCATGTCCCACAACTGTTCTTTGTCTCACACAATAATGCTTTTGCAAAAGATTTCGCCATGGTCATCTTCCCAATACCATTTTCTCCGTTAAAAATATAGGCATGAGAAACTTGTCCATTCTTAATGGCTTTCTCTAAATGTTCAATATTCTGCTCATGTCCAATAATATTCTCAAAATTCCTCATATTTATCGCCTCTTTTCTATAAACTCTATACTGTTTATTATTTGCCCTGTATTAATTCCGTTATTGCAGCTATAATCTGATCATGTATTTCATCTATCTTGTTCGTAGCATCAATCTTTTTAATCCGATCAGGAAACTTTTCTGCCAAAATTCTATATCCAGCCGATACTTTATCATGGAAAGCAGCTTCTTCTAATTCCATGCGGTCCAACTCTCCCTGATTCTTTTTCCTCTTAATGCCCATCTCACCAGATATATCTAATAAAATGGTGATATCAGGAAATGTATCTCCAATTGCATATCGATTGACTTCATATACAAGATCCACTCCTAATCCTCTTGCTACTCCCTGATAAACTGCAGATGAATCCACAAATCGATCACAGATTACAACTTTATCTTCCCTCAATGCTGGTCTTATTACTTGCTCAACCAGTTGAGCCCTCGCTGATGCATATAACAGTAATTCTGTCATATATCCCATTTCTGTGAAATCTTTATTCAATATAACTTTTCGTATTTCTTCGCTTATAATAGTTCCGCCCGGTTCCCTACATAATATTATATCATATCCTTTATTAGATAAATAGTCTTTTAATTTTTCAATTTGCGTCGTTTTTCCTGCTCCATCAGAGCCTTCCATTGTTATAAATAAACCGGCCATCATCTTCTCCTTATTGCTCAAGAACTTTTATGTATATCTCCTCTTTATAAATCAATCCCTTTATATTCAATGATTGTACAATGTATTCTTTGATTTTCTGAACGCATAGCTCATTAATTACTTCTCCCGGCACTAAAAATGGAGTTCCCGGCGGATACAAATATATGTATTCTCCATTTATTTTTCCAATACTTTCTTCTAATAAGATTTCTTTTTTTTGATGTCTTTTCGCTTCATACGGAGTACATGCACATATATTTGTTATTTTTTCGTCAAAGAAATCTGTTTTTTTACAGCATCTTTCTAATGTACCATCAATTTCAATCAATGCATCTGACAACCTTTGGAATCCCTCTTTTGTATCGCATACACTCGTCATCGCCAGACAATATGTTTCCTGTGCCATTTCCATTTGCAGATGATATTTCCTTAATAATATATCATATAATTGTTTCCCTGTCATAGTAGTTTTTGATGTTGAAATAACAATTTTTCCCGGGTCATCAACTTCTACAATATATAATTTTTCCAAGTTTTTTAATCTGCTTTTCAATCTTTTCAATTCATGATAATATTGATGAAATCTATTCCTATTCTGTATACCAAATTCAAATGCATCGTCGATGGAAGCAGTCAATAAATAAGAAGGACTTGTCGTTTCAAAATAATCAATACATTCCCTCATTTTTTTTGTTGCTATGCAGTCCGTACATACATGTAATAATGCAGTCTGTGTTAAAGCAGGCATCGTCTTGTGCATGCTTTGAATCACAACATCCGCACCCAAATCAATGGCCGATTTAGGAAAATCCTCTCCAAATGAAAAATGTGCCCCATGCGCTTCATCAATAATTAATGGAATATTTCTATTTCTTGTAATATGTGCAATTGCATTAATATCTATTGTCATGCCTTCATACGTCGGACTTACTAACAAAACGGCTTTTGCTTCCGGATGTTTATCCACAATTTCGCCGATTTTATCTATTGATATGTTAATAACCATTCCATTCTTCTTATCTACATTCGGATAAATATAAACAGGATGCAATCCTAATAATTCAACTGCTTTATAGACAGATTTATGACAATTTCTACCGATGATAATGGTATCTCCTAAATTACATGTAGATGCAATCGACGCCATAATTCCCGATGTACTTCCATTAACAAGATAAAATGTTTCTT
>JAUNOI010000132.1 GCA_030531165.1 Lachnospiraceae bacterium | reverse complement strand
TAGAAAGAATTAGAAAATTTACAGAGGATCGCGATTGGGATCAGTTCCATTCACCAGCGAATATTGCAAAATCAATAGTAATAGAGGCTGCAGAATTGTTGGAGTGCTTTCAGTGGTCAGATGAAGAATATGATTTGCAGCATGTTAAAGAGGAATTGGCAGATGTAATGGTATATAGCCAGAATCTGTTGGACAAACTCGGACTGGATGCAGATGAAATTGTGAATATGAAGATGTCAATGAACGAGGCAAAGTATCCAGTGGAGAAAGCAAAAGGGAAAAGTGATAAGTATGATCAGCTATAATAGAATTATTATGGCAATGTTTGGGAGGAATTAATATGGAGATAGAAAATATTCAGAAACAGAAGAATGAATGGAAAAGAAAGGGATGGTCAATTCCTGAATTTAGAGGGAAAAAACAAGATTGGTTTGCTATAGTGGTAGAACTTGTTGGAATGTTGGATAGAAATTCTATTGTAGATTTGAAGACATCACCTAATTTATCTTCTGCAAATACCACATATCCATGGCGTGTATATGCTCCGTTTCTTAAAGGAGTTGGTTTAGTTATGAATAAGTCTGGTACGCTTTGCCTTACTGAGATAGGAGAAACTTTTGTTAAGTTACAATCAAAAAGGTATTTAGCTAATTTGATACATGAAAAGAATCGTTTGTTTGGTGAGGTTCTAGTATTGCTTGAACAGAGTCCAAAAACAATTGAAGAAGTAGATTAAAGAATTATGTAGGGAATACGGTTTGGATTGGGCAAATCTAAGTAATACAAGGCGTAGGATGGATTGGCTTGAAGTTTTAGAACTTATCGAGTACGTGGGAAATAGAAAATGGGCATTAACGGAGGAAGGAAAGTCTGCTATTAGTGAATGGTTGATAATATCTGCTGATGTTGTCGAAATGAAATTAACAGAAGATGAAGAACTAAGTATTTTGCCACCACCAATGGAAATAGCCGAACTATTGTCAGTGTTGGAAAATAATCCAACACTTCACAAAAAAAGAAATACATATAATATTTGGAGTCCTAGTCCAAATAGAATTGAGAATTTGCGAACGATTGTGCAATATGCTTCTGAAAGAGTTTCTAGAGTTGAGTTATTTGAATTTATCGAGAGTGAATTTAATCTTAAAGCAAGTAGTGTTGAATCTATGATGCCATTTTTGAAAGCTGATGGTTTAATGGAAGAAGTGGGTAGAAATATATATATTGCTACTACAGCTGCTAAGGCTTGGTGTGATAGTGGAAGTGACCTAGATTTTATTAGAATACTACATTGTCACAAAAGATTTGTAGGCGAAATGATTTTGATAGCAGAAAAAGTAATTACAAGGAACGAAATATATGCGGAAGCTTCAAAATATGGCATTAACACAGAAAAAGCAAGATGGATTATGGGCTTTTTGCTAGAAGCTGGATTATTGAAAGAAACTCAGTATTTGCATGTAAAAGCAACCCAATTAGGAATAAGATTTGCTAATGGCTTACCATTGATGCCGAAAGAATATGCTGCACAAAATGAAATTGATTGTGTAAAACAACAAACAATGAAGTAAGCAATATTGAAGATAGAAATTGTGATACAAATACTCCTTTTGAGGCATTAAGTGTGGCGGCAAAAGATCCGATGGCAGAAGGGAAAACTTCAGGAGTTGCGTTTGGAAAAAACATAGCTGCAGTATTTCAATATATGGGATTTGATGCTATCCGTGTTGGAGAAACAGGAAATACGGATGTTGTAGTTCGATGGAAAGACGATAAAGGGGAAATTATTACAGCGATTGTTGATGGCAAATCTAAATCGTCAAGCACAGTTACTCATAGTGATATAAGCGATGTTGCGATAGAAACACATAAAGAAAAAAATAATGCTGATTATGTTGCAATTGTAGGACCTGGATTTGGTGGTGACACAATAAAAAATTATGCTCGTAAAAAGGGTTTAGCATTTGTAACAGATAAGGAACTAATTGATATTGCAATTAATGCTAAGGTGTTAGGACTTTCATTAGTTGATATTGCCCTTTTATTCAAGGTTCCCAATGGATTGTCTCAGCTTGATGAATTAATAAATACAGAGAAAAGAAAACTTGAAATTATTACTCTTGTCATTAATACATTTAAGCAAGAACAAGAAGCAATGGATAGCTTATCGGCTAGAGACTTATATTTTCTTTTGCGCAGAACGAGTGTTTCTCCATCGCTGGAGGAATTGATTAATACATTTGAGCTTCTTTCCACAGAAGAAATTGGTGTATTAACTCAAATAAAAAAAGATTCTGCAATTGAAAATAACACGTATTCAATGCGCAATGAGATACAAAGAGTTAATAGGTTGAGAGCATTAGCGACATCGATTGAAAAAGGAATAAATTAGGAACTGAAGGAATTGTAAACTTATAATGACGAAATTAAAAAAGTATTCATATAATTGAAGGGAAGAATTGTATTATCGATTTTGGTTTTGTATATAGAATAAATTGTGAGGGGATGTGGAGAAAATAGAAAAGAAGAATGTGTTTT
>JAUNOI010000008.1 GCA_030531165.1 Lachnospiraceae bacterium | reverse complement strand
GATTTTACAGGGATAGTAGGGGGCATATTTCATGTATCAAAGGCAGAAAGAAAGCTGGTTGAAGCATTGGGACTTTGGATTACTTGATATTATTTTATTATTAATATCGTATATGGTTACATATTTGATCAGAGTTCATGATTTTAGTCCTAATAATACAGGGATATATAGAAGTGTAGCATTGGTGATTGTACTATTTGCATTATGCTTTATTTTTTTTCGGGAAAATTACCGCAATATCTTAAAACGCGGATATTGGAAGGAGTTTCAGGAAGTTGTAAAGATGGTCGTTGTAGTAACCATCGGCATGGTGTTATATTTATTTCTTCTAAAAATATCTGCGGTCTATTCTCGTATGTTTGCGATAATGTTTCCTTTTTTTGCAATTATATTTTTATATATTGGCAGGCTTATATTAAAATTTTGGCTGAGAAGGCGTTTAGGATTATTAGAAGGAAGGCGTGCGCTTTTTTTAGTTGCGTCGTTTACAAACTATAAAGAAATTGTAGATATTTTTTTAAAAAATCCGTATAGTGAATTTGAGATGGTTGGCATTGGCCTTTTTGATCAGATACAGGATCGTGGGGCAGAATATAGTGGAATACCGATATTTTACGGAAAAGAAGCATCGATTGATGCAATTCAGTCGCATTGTACGGATGAGGTGCTATTCGATGCACCATATCTGAAAAATCTGCCCGAAGATATGATCGAACAATGTGAAGTGATGGGTCTGACTGTCCATGTTCGGCTTGCACATGTTAAGAACAGTATGCAGGATAGGATTGTAGAGAATATGGAAGGTTATACGGTAATTTCAACAAGCATGAAGATTTCTTCAAATCGACAGATGATCTTAAAGAGGATGATGGATATCGCCGGCGGATTAGTAGGAATTGTTTTGACAGGCATCTTGGCCGTTATCATTGGTCCGATCATTTATTTAAAATCACCGGGTCCTATTTTCTTTTCGCAGGTTCGAATTGGAAAGAATGGACGGAGATTTAAGATTTATAAATTCCGCAGTATGTATCTGGATGCGGAGAAGAGAAAAAAAGAATTGATGCTACATAACAAAATGGACGGATTGATGTTTAAAATGGATGATGATCCGCGTATTATAAAGGGAATCGGAAATTTTATCAGAAGAACATCCATTGATGAGTTTCCACAGTTTTGGAATGTATTAAAAGGGGATATGAGTCTGGTTGGGACAAGACCGCCTACCGTTGATGAGTGGGAACAGTATGAGATGCATCACCGGGCACGACTGGCTATCAAACCGGGCATTACGGGACTATGGCAAGTCAGCGGAAGAAATGATATTACAAATTTTGAAGAAATTGTTAAATTAGATACGAAATATATTTCGGAGTGGAGTATCGGTATGGATATTAAGATCTTATTGCGGACAGTTGATGTTGTATTGAGAAGAAAAGGAAGCGTTTAGGTGAAAAGAGGATAAGATTATGGATAAAAGAAACCCTGATATAAAGATTATGATAGCAACTCACAAAGCCTATCAGATGCCGGATGATGAGTTGTATCTGCCATTGCATGTGGGAGCAGAAGGCAAAAAAGACGAGCAGGGAAATGTACTCGATCTGGGATACCAGAAGGATAATATAGGAGATCATATTTCTGATAAAAATTCCCGTTTTTGTGAGTTGACAGGTCTATACTGGGCCTGGAAGAATCTGGACTATGATTATCTGGGACTTGTACATTATCGGCGCTATTTTTCAGTGAGAAAAAAGGGTAAAAATCTGTTTCAGAATATTTTAACGTATCAAGAGGCAAAAGTGTTATTACGGAAACACGATATCATTGTTCCCAAAAAACGTAAATATTACATCGAATCTTTATATTCTCATTATTCACATACTCATTATGCAGAACATTTGGACGAGACAAGAAAGATTATTTATGAAAAATACCCGAATTATATAGAAACGTTTGATAAAGTGATCCAGCAAAGATATGGATACATGTTTAATATGATGATCATGAGGAAGGATCTGATGGATTCCTATTGTCAGTGGCTTTTCGATATTTTATTTGAACTCGAAAGTCGCATGGAAGTTGATGGGTTATCGGCTTTTCAAGAAAGGTTTTGTGGCAGGGTTGCTGAAATTATATTTAACGTATGGCTTGCTTATCAGTTGGAGAGTGGAAAAGTAAAAAAGGATGATGTTCTGGAAATTCCATTTATTCATATGGAAAAAATTCGATGGGGACGAAAGATTTTACTATTCTTAAGAGCAAAATTTGTTCATAAGAAGTATGACAGAAGTTTTTAATATGAAGGAATCAATGAAAACAATAAAATTTTACAGGAGAGGGTTATGCAACCATTAATATCTGTTATTTTACCAATTTATAATATTGAAAAGTATTTACCGGAATGTATGGAATCCGTGTTTGCTCAGACATATAAAAATTTAGAAATTATTATGATTGATGATGGTTCACCAGATGGGTGCCCGGCATTATGTGATAAATATGAAAAAAGGGATAGCCGGGTGGTTGTGTATCACAAAGAGAATGGTGGATTATCAGATGCAAGGAATTATGGTATTCTCAGAGCAAAAGGAGAATACATTACCTGCATTGATCCGGACGATTATGTAGACGAGGATTATGTAGAATATCTTTATGCTCTAATATGCAAATATGGCACAAAGATGTCAATTTGTCAGCATAGAGTGCATTACGATAATGGTTCGGTAAAAGAAAACGGGTCAGAAGGTTCAGAATTATTACGAACAAAGACATGCCTGAAAAGGATGCTGTATCATGACGTCATTGATACATCTGCATGGGCAAAATTATATCATAAGAGTTTGTTTGAAGAGATTTTATATCCGAAAGGAAAGATATTTGAGGATATTGGCACGACGTATGCATTGATGATGCAGTGTGGGTCTATTGCGGTAGGATATGAGTCAAAATACAATTATATTTTTCATCAGCAGTCCATTGTGAATGGAACATTTCATGCAAATAAATTTGATTTGATATCCATGACGGACAAAATGGCAAAAGATGTTCTATCGGTTTATCCGGACTTAGATAAGGCGATTTTGCGCCGCAGGGTATACGCAAGGTTCAGTACGCTGAATCAAATGCTGAATACGGATGAATATCCAAAAGAAAAGAAGAAAATAATCCAATTTATTAAAAAAAATTGGAAGAATATTTTGTGCGATCGATCAGCACCAAATCGAGACAAGCTTGGGTTGATATTGCTAGGGTTTAATTACAACTTGTACAGAGCCTGCTGGCTCGGGTACCAAAGTCATATTATGGGAGATTTGAAACGAAAGAGAAGTAATAATATGAAAAAAAAGAAAAGAATAGAAATAGATTTTGTGATACCGTGGGTTGATGGAAATGACGAGGTATGGCAGAAGAAAAAGATGCAGTATGATCCAAAAGCAGGAACTGATGCAGGGGTTAATCGATATCGGGATTGGGAGACGTTGAAATATTGGTTCCGTGGAGTCGAAAAATTTGCACCATGGGTGCATCATATTTACTTTGTCAGTGATGAGCAGGTGCCGGAATGGTTAGACCTTTCACATCCAAAGCTGACATGGATCGATCATAAGGATTATATTCCTGAAAAATATCTTCCCACCTTTAATGCGAATCCGATCGAATTAAATTTTCATCGTATTAAGGGATTATCGGAACATTTTGTTTATTTTAATGATGATTTCTTTTTAATTAGACCGATAAAACCAACCTTTTTCTTTAAAAAGGGACTTCCGTGTGATGATGCAATTCTTTCTCCGATTATTATGGAAGGAAAGCATTCGCCTGGCAAAATGTGTTCCAATAACATGGGAGTGATCAATGAATATTTTGATAAAAAAGTAGTTCTTCGCAGTAATATAACAAAATGGATTTCTCCATGTTACGGAAAATATTTGCTGCGAACATTCTGCCTGATTCCATGGCATCATATTTCCGGATTTTATAATGATCATTTGCCACAGGCGTTTTTAAAATCAACGTATCGAGAAGTTTGGAACAACGAGTTTGAGTTGTTGGATGAAGTGTGTACGCACAAGTTCCGTGATTATACAAATGATGTAAATCAATGGCTGTTACGCTATTGGCAGCTTTGTAAGGGTCAATTTATGCCGATATCTCCAAGACGGGGAGTATGCTTTAATGATGTATGTGAGGATGCATTAGAAACGATCAGAAAACAGAAATGCTCCGTTATATGCATCAACGATAACGAGGAAAAAGATTTTGAAGGAAGTAAAAAGGCGTTGCATTCAGCGTTTGAAGAAATTTTACCGGAAAAATCAAAATTTGAAAAATAGATTTTAAGAGGTTTTTATATGAACTATTATATAAGAGAGATATTATCCGAACAACATGCAAAAGGACAGGAAAAACATGCAGGTGGAAAAGCTCGAAAAGATATTAATCAATTGCTCCAAAGTGAGGGCGCGAAAAACATAGACATACCAGTAAAAAATGAAGAGAGGGAGGAAGCGAATCTTTTTCGAAAAGTAGGATATCATTTCTGTTCTTTGAGACGATGGATAAATCAATTAAAAGCAATGAAAAAAGGAGATACTTTATATGTGCAATTTCCGATTGCAGACCATTTTATCTTCCAGGGATTTGTTTTCGAATGGTTAAAAAGAAGAGGGATTAAAGTAGTATTAATGATACATGATCTTACCCTGTTAAGAGAAGTCTTTGGGGATGATGTTTCTTTTAAAGAGAAAATAAGACTTCATCTGGAAGAAAAAGCGGCATTAAAAAAATGTTCTAAAATGATTGTACATAATTATCGGATGAAAAATTATTTGAGTAAAATGCATATTGATCAGAATAAAATGATCAAGCTGCGGATTTTTGATTATCTGATCCCTGATTGGGATGAACAAAGAGCCTCTAAGCGTGTACTTGACCGGACAATGCCGGTGATGATTGCAGGGAACTTAAATCGATCAAAAGCGGGGTATGTCTATCATCTGCCGTCTGAATGTGACTTTCATTTATATGGAGTTAATTATAACGGCCCCCAAAATGCTTCAAAACGGTATTTGGGAGCATTTCTGCCAGAAGAATTGCCCTATGTGATGCAGGGTAGTTTTGGATTGGTATGGGATGGAGAAACTTCTGAAACGTGTTCGGGAGTATATGGGAAGTATCTTCAGATTAACAATCCTCATAAAACCTCCCTTTATCTGGCAAGTGGTATACCAGTTATCATTTGGGAAAAGGCTGCATTGGCTGATTTTATAAAAAAACAAAAAGTAGGTCTTACTGTAAAGTCATTGAACGATCTGAATCATATCATGGAAACAATAACGGAAGATGAATACAGGGAAATGCTTGCAAATGCCAGAAAGTTATCTGAAAAATTAAGATCGGGATATTTTACAAAGCATGCATTGGACATGTGTTAGTTATAAGAGGTATTATGAAGAAAAAAGAGTTATTGACAATTGGAGAATTTATATTTTGCTGTGCATTGTTTTGTGAAGTAATTTCCCTGATGATCAGTCTCACAACGATACCATATATGGTTAATACGGATCTATGTAATCTGTGCTTAAAATTGTTAAGATATGTGGGATATTTATTGATTATTTTCAAATTTATTTATGAAAAAGTATCTTTAAAGGAAATTATACTGATTGCCGGTATCATTTTATTGCTTGGAATTAACAGTATTGTAAATGATAAAGCTTTATTTATGACATTTATTTTTATATATGGTATGAAAAATGTTCGTTTTGAAAAGGTGATTCAGATTCTTTCCGCGTGGTTTGCAGGTTGTTTTGTTCTTATTGTTATTGGAAGTCAGCTGGGATTGATTGACAATTGGGTATATGGATTGGACGATGGAAGAAAAAGAGTTTCTCTGGGATTCTTTTATCCGAGTCATGCTACCAGCGCTTTTTTTTATTTGACAATGTTATTTTGTTATGTTAAAAAAGATAATTTAAGATTCTGGCAGGTTATAGTTTTAGAGGCATTGAATATATGGCAATATAAGCAGACAGATTCCAGAACTGGTACGGCATTGATTGCAATTGCACTGATCCTGTTTTATTTATTGCAATATAAAAAGGGTGATCTGGCTCATAGCATGTTTGGATTTTGCTTAAAATGTGCCTTTCCTGTCTGTGCAGGTATTAGTGTATTTTGTTGCCTGTTTTATGATAAAATTCCAGCTTTACAAGGTGTAAATCAGTTTTTGAGCGACCGTATTTCGTTAGGACATAATGGAATCGTTGATTATGGAATACATGTATGGGGACAAAAAATCGAATGGGTTGGACATGGTGGTTCAGGTTATATTAATGATGGACTTACTGGTGTGTATAGCTATGTAGATTGTTCGTATGTTCGAATTTTATTAGAATGTGGCATAATTGTCTGGATCGTGATATTAGCTGGCTTTACGTTAGCAAGTAAGGTATCCGTAGACCATAATGAAAAATATTTGGCAGTTGCATTGCTGTTTATCGCGGGTTATTCTATTATAGAACCAAGACTTTTGGACATAGGATTTAACCCATTTATGCTGGTCTTGGCTAATCTGATTGGGTATACAGAGTGTTTTATTCAGCAGGAAAACCGGCAAGGTGTTATGATACGCAGAGAAGGAGCGTAATAAATATGAAATCAAAGTCGTTGAAACTAAATTTCATCATGAATGCAATATTGACAATGTCATCGTTTGTGTTCCCGTTCATTACATTTCCATATGTATCAAGAATTTTATTGCCGGTAGGTACGGGAAAAGTTGCATTTGCAACGTCCCTTATCACGTATTTTAATATGTTCGCACAGCTGGGAATACCGACTTATGGTGTCCGCGCATGTGCAAAAGTCCGGGATAACAGGTTGGAATTAACGAAAACGGCCCATGAGTTATTATTTATTAATTTGTTTATGGGGTTATTGTCATATATATGTCTGGCAGCGGCATTATTATTTGTGCCCAGACTGCAGGAAGATAGATTTCTTTACATGATTTTAAGTTTGACAATTGTATTATCGGCAATTGGCATGGAATGGATATATAAGGCGTTGGAACAATATACGTATATCACCGTCCGCTCGATTATATTTAAGCTGATTGCGCTGGCAGCCATGTTTTTATTCGTTCATGAGAAAGATGACTATGTTATTTACGGTGGAATTACGATTTTAGCAGCTTCAGCGTCGAATATATTTAACTGGATTCATGTACATAAATATATTGACATGAGATGGATCGGAAATTATCATTTCAAGAAACATTTAAAGGCTGTCATGGTCTTTTTTGCAATGGCCTGTGCAACTACGATCTATACAAATCTGGATTCCGTTATGTTGGGATTTTTAAAAACGGACATGGATGTGGGATATTACAATGCTGCAGTTAAAATAAAGAATATCCTGGTGAGTATTGTGACCGCTCTGGGAGCTGTTCTTCTTCCGCGCTCCTCTTATTATGTTGAACATGGGGAGATGGACCGTTTCTGGCAGATCAGCGCAAAAGCATTGAATTTTGTCATTTTAGTAGCGATTCCTATGACGATATATTTTATTTTATATGCCAGATATGGCATCTACTTTCTTTCCGGTAGCGCATATGGAGGTTCCATTTTACCAATGCAGATGATTATGCCTACTCTGCTATTCATAGGGATTACGAATATCTTGGGAATCCAGATATTGGTTCCGCTCGGAAAAGAAAAGATCGTTTTATATTCTGAGATTGCAGGTGCAATTACCGATTTAGTGATCAATGCACTATTAATTCCGCGATTTGCTTCAGTGGGTGCTGCGATAGGAACTCTTGTGGCAGAGTTTGTCGTACTGCTCGTGCAGTATACTGCACTTCGAAATATGATTGCGAAATATTTCAGAAAGATTCACTATATAAAGATCTTGTCTGCATCTGCTATGGGTGTGATAGGATCTGTTTGGATTACGAAATTTGCATTTGGAAATTTCATTACTTTAATGGTGTCAGCAATTTTATTTTTTGGTATATATGGTATATTTTTATTGATAACAAAAGAAGAGTTGATTGTTGAAATTATTGATCAGGTTTTTCGAAGAATCATAAATATGATAAAAGGAACAAAATAGTTGAAAGGGAAAAGGAAAGGAGAAAAGATATGAAACAATATGATTATTTAATCGTCGGTGCTGGATTGTATGGAGCAGTTTTTGCACGCGAGGCTTTTGAAAAAGGGAAAAAGGTGCTGGTTGTTGATAAGCGCCCGAATATTGCGGGAAATGTCTATACAGAAAAGATAGAAGGAATTCATGTACATAAATATGGCGCGCATATTTTTCACACAAATAATAAAGAGGTTTGGGATTATGTAAATAAATTTGCAGAGTTTAACCGATTTACAAATTCGCCGGTCGCAAATTATAAAGGTGAACTGTATTCCATGCCATTTAATATGTATACATTTAATAAGATGTGGGGAGTCGTAACTCCGCAGGAAGCAGCAGCCAAGATTGAAGAACAGAAAAAAGAGATCTCCGGAGAACCGCAGAATCTGGAAGAACAGGCAATTTCCCTGGTCGGAAGAGATATCTATGAGAAACTGGTAAAAGGGTATACAGAAAAGCAGTGGGGACGCGATTGTAAGGAGCTCCCGTCATTTATTATCAAACGGTTGCCGGTAAGATTGACATTTGATAATAATTATTTTAATGCGTTATATCAGGGGATTCCGATTGGCGGTTATACGAAGATGGTTTCCAATATGTTGGATGGGATTGAAGTAAGATTAGGTGTCGATTATCTGAAGGAAAAAGAAGAATTAGATTCATTAGCAGATCAGGTTGTATATACCGGTCCGATCGATGCTTATTTTGATTTTCAGCTAGGAACTCTGGAATACCGTTCCGTGCGGTTTGAAAATGAATTACTAGATATACCGAATTTCCAGGGTAATGCGGCGGTTAATTATACAGATCGGGAGACACCATGGACACGTATCATTGAACATAAGTGGTTTGAATTCGGAAAAGATGAGAATGGAAATGATCTTCCTAAGACTGTGATCAGCCGTGAATATTCATCCGAGTGGAAACTGGGGGATGAGCCATATTATCCTGTCAATGATGAAAAGAATGGAAAACTTTATGAGGAATACCAGTCTCTGGCAGAGAAAGAAGATGGTATTATCTTTGGAGGCCGCCTTGGAGAATATAAGTATTATGATATGGATGCAGTCATTGCAAGTGCTCTGGAAAAAGCAAGAGCATGTCTGGATTAAAGGCGGAGAATCCCGCAGAAGGGATTCTATTGAATGGAGGAAAACGATGAACACAAGTCGAGTAGTGGATATAAAAGATATGCTTTTAAAGATTTCATTAAAGTGGCAAATCATCCTTATGTGGATGTTGATATTTGGATCTGTCTTCGATGGATATGCTGCCGCAAAGTCATATCGTGATTCTAAGGCAGAACAGATTGCTGCCAGTCAAACGGTTGATCTTGCATCTTATAAAAGGAATCTTTCGACGGATAAGGCAGATTCTGTTGAAAAAGCATATGATGTATATAAGCAGTATCAATCCAGTTTTCAATCATCCGAGGATTATTGTAATAATGCTATTAAGATGAAAATTGATTATACCCGGGTTCCAACGGTCAACATACTATACAAAGTAACGAACTGTGAAAATCTCACGGAACTTTGTACTTTCATAAATACAAGTGTTTTTACGGATGACTGGTTGGAAGAGGTAAGGAGCGAGTTGGGATGGAAGGATGTTGCAATCTCCTATATATCCGAATTGATCACATCATCAAAGATCGATGAACAGGACAAGCAAAGAGAGAAAGTTTTCAGGGTTAAAGTGATTTCTACGGACAAAGAATCTTCGGAACGGCTGGCTGACCTTGCGCAAAAAGAAATAGCGGATCGTATGACTGAAATACAGGGAAAATATCCTTCCGCTATGATACAATATCTGGACCAGAATTTTGAGATTTCTGTTGATTCTACACTACTATCTGATCAGCAGTGGCAGATGGAAAGGATGAATAATTCTTATAATATACTGAATAATCTTGCGAATAATTTTGATGATAATCAAAAGAGTTATTATACAGCGTTAATTGATAGTGAAAAAAATACGAATATTGTACAGTCGGATGAAACAGAAAAGACGGAACCTCAAATTGATGTGATAAATATAAAATATATTTTGCTTGGGATGGCTGTAGGATTTTTTATATTATTCTGCTATTATGCGTGTTTGTATATTTTCAATAAAGGGCTTCATTCAGCCTCCGAAATGGAAGTGGATCTCGGTGTATCTGTCATTGGGACGATGAACCGCAGCAAACTGAAAAATGAAAAAACGAATCCTTCTATTTTCCGGATCTTCAGAGAAAAAGAACCCCGGATGACATATGAGGAATGCCTCGAAGTCATTTGCATGAAAGTTAAAATGGCTGTAAACAAAAACAAAATAAGATCTCTTTACATTACAAGCACAGCGGATTCAGAGGAAATAAATCAGTTAAAGGAAAGACTACAGCAATTGATGGAAGATTTTGACTGTAAAGTAACCATTGGTAATTCCGTTGTTTACGACGTGGATTCGTTGACTGATCTGTCAGATTCGGATGGAGTTCTGTTTTTAGAGGAAGTGAATCAATCACCATATAGCGAGATTGCCCAAGAGGTAGAAATATGCAGAAAAAATGATATTTTTGTGATTGGTACTGTAGTAGTGGAATAGCATGATCGGTAATTAGATGGATTGTTATGCAAATTTAATGAATGTAAAAGAAATTGTAAGGAATAGTAACTGGTTTTCATATGCAAAATATGATAAAATATTACACGGTACACATTAACTTGGGTTATATAAGGAGAAAATTGTGAAAACAACATTAGTTATTATGGCGGCGGGAATTGGTTCCCGTTTTGGTGGTGGAATCAAACAGCTGGAACCGGTAGGACGACATGGAGAGATCATCATGGATTACTCAATTCATGATGCGATAGAAGCCGGTTTCGATAAAATTATTTTTATTATCCGAAAGGATATTGAAGAGGCATTTCAGGAGATCATTGGTGATCGTATTGAGAAGATCGCTTCAAAATTAGGTGTGGAAATTGCATATGCATTTCAGGATCCGGATCGTTTACCGGAAGGGGTTGTTCGTCCGGCAGAGCGGACAAAGCCTTGGGGTACCGGTCATGCAGTCTTAGCATGCAAAGGAATTCTGAATGAACCGTTTGCGGTTATTAATGCGGATGATTATTATGGCAAGGAAGCATTTGTAAAAATTTATGAATTTTTACAGGGCTATACACCGGAAAAAGGTTTTGAATTTTCAATGGCAGGCTTTATCATGAAGAATACATTGAGTGATAATGGAGGCGTTACTCGTGGAATTGCCCGTGTTGATGAGAATAATTATCTGATCGGGGTAGATGAGACGTCTAATATCATAAAAACTCCGGATGGGGCAGCGGTTGACTGCAATGGAACCCTTGTTCCGGTAGATGCAGAATCCTATGTATCGATGAATATGTGGGGACTGACACCGGAATATCTTGATCTGTTAGAGGAAGGATTTACAGACTTTTTTAAGAATATCGGAGATAATGGATTGAAAGCAGAATATCTTCTTCCAATTCATATTGATGAGCTTCTTCAGGATGGAAAAGTTTCCGTGAAGGTCTTAGATACGAAAGACAAATGGTTCGGAGTTACTTATAAGGAAGATAAGGACATCGTTGTACAATCGTTTGGCAAATTGCTGGATGATGGAGTTTATAATGAAGATTTGTTCAGCGATCTGGCAAAATAATAATTATATAGATCCATATTATTGAAGATAATTATTTCTGTTTGCATAATTCCCGGAAGGATTTCCGGGAATTATTTGATTTTTTATCTGTTATCTGTATAATGAAGATAAGTATATTTTATGTTGTATGCATGATATCATATGTATTTATGATATGACACTAGGAAATTGGAGACGATAAAATGAGAATTGTAATCATTGGTGACGGAAAAGTTGGACATAAGATTGCTACAGAACTTTCGGAAGGAAGTTATGATGTAGTCTTAATTGACCAGAATGAGCAGAGATTGACAAATGCGGCGAATACATTAGATGTATTGTGTTTATTTGGCGATGGTGCTGATGTAGAGATTTTGAGTCAGGCGGATGTTCAGCATTCGGATCTTGTTATTGCGTGTACTTCTATGGATGAATTAAATATGCTGAGCTGTCTGCTTGCGAAAAGGCTGGGGGCAAGACATACCATCGCACGGGTCCGCAATCCGATCTATTATCAGCAGATCGACATTTTGAAAGAAGACCTGCATTTGAGTATGGCGGTTAATCCGGAACAGGAGGCAGCAAACGAGATTTTACGTGTCTTATCATTTTCTGCTGCAACAAAAGTGGAAAATTTTGTAAAAGGGCAGGTGGAATTGATCGAATTTCCTCTTAAGGCAGGAAGCCGTTTGGATGGGCTGGTATTAAAAAATCTATATCGTGAGCATCAGGTTAAGATTTTGATCTGTGCGGTCCAACGCGGTTCTGAAGTATTTATTCCGGATGGAGAGTTTGTGTTGCATTCGGGGGATAAGCTGAATATTGTAGCCAGTCATTCTGAGCTTGAGAGATTTTTTCATGCGATTGGACAGAAGAATATGCCGATCCGGAAAGTTATGATCATGGGCGGAGGACATTTGGGATACTACCTTGCAAAAGAACTGTTGAAACTGAAGATGCAGGTTAAGATTATTGATCCGAATTACATAAAATGCGAAACATTAAGTGAATCTTTAAAGGATGCGACGATCATCAATGGAAGTGCTCGCAATCATGATCTCCTGATCGAAGAGGGAATTCGGGAAGCTGATGCGGTCGTTACGCTGACAGGAAGTGATGAATTAAATATGCTGACTGCACTTTATGCCCGTACGCAGGGAGTAAAGAAAATTGTCGCAAAGGTAAATGAAGAGGCATTGGTTGACATGGTGAATACAATGGGAATTGACAGCGCGGTATCTCCGAAGTCTGTTACAGCCGACCGCATTTTGGGATATGTCAGAGCCCGGCAGAATTCTTTCGGCAGTGCAAACGTCGAAACGATGTACCAATTGGTCAACGGACAGATTGAAGCAATGGAATTTATGATCCGTGCGGATGCGAAATACATTAATATTCCATTGAGGGATTTACCGATAAAATCCAATCATTTGATCGCAGCGATTGCCAGAGGGCGCAATGTCATTATTCCGGGCGGCAATGATGTCATCAAACCGGGCGACAGCGTTGTAATCGTTACGAAAGATAAAAAAATTCAGAAGATTGAAGATATTCTGGCAGGAAATATGTTCTCAGGACAGGGATTAAATGGAAAGGGAGCGAGATAATATATGAATTATAAGATGATTCGTTATATTTTAGGGCGAATGCTCGGAATTGAAGGTGTCGTACTTCTTATTCCAATGCTGGTATCCTTAATCTACAGAGAAGGCTGCTGGAAATATTTTCTCTTTACCAGTATACTTTTATTTATCATTGCATTATTAAATGGGCGGAAGACTCCTGAACAATCTCATATATATGGGAAGGAAGGATTTGTTATCGTTGGATTTGCATGGATCCTGTGGTCTTTATTTGGTGCTTTGCCGTTTACGTTGTCAGGAAGCATTCCGTTCTATCTTGATGCAGTTTTTGAGACGATATCGGGTTTTACGACAACGGGTTCTACGATCTTAAGTGAGATAGAGGGTCTGCCATATGGCATTCTATTTTGGCGTAATCTGACCCATTGGATTGGTGGTATGGGAGTGTTGGTATTCGTATTGATGCTCACGACTTTGAACGATAAAAATGCGATGCATCTGATGCGTGCGGAAGTACCGGGACCGGATAAGGATAAGATGATTCCAAAAGCCCGTGAAAATGCGATGCTCCTTTATATGATGTATTTTGCATTGACGGTTGCAGAGATCATTCTGTTGAAACTTGGAGGTATGACGCTTTATGACAGCATCGTGCATGCATTCAGTACAGCGGGAACAGGTGGTTTTTCTACGAAAAATTCCAGCATTGCATATTATGACAGCGCCTATATCGATGGTGTCATTACCATATTTATGATCTTATTCGGTGTGAATTTTAATATGTATTTCCTGATTCTGATCAGAGATATCAAGAGTGTTTTTAAAAATGAAGAATTACGTGTATATCTTGGAATTGTCGCCAGTACGATCGTTCTCATCACGGTGAATATTACCCACATGTATGGAAGCGTTATAAAGGCGTTTCGTTATGCATCGTTCCAAGTGGCCAGTGTTATTTCCACAACCGGATTTATGACAGCGGATTTTGATCTGTGGCCGGAGTTTTCGAAATCGATCCTGCTAATGATCATGCTGATCGGAGCCTGCGGCGGTTCCACTGGCGGCGGCATGAAGGTATCCCGTATTATGATCATTGCGAAAAGTATAAAAAGAGAGGTAAAACAGCTCCTTCATCCAAGATCAGTCAATATTACGATGGTAAATGGAAAGAGAGTGAGCGATGATTCCATTCGCGGTTTATATATTTATGTTTTTGCATATTCGATTATTATCGTATTGTCTACAATCGTCGTTTCGCTCGATAATTACGATTTTGGAACAACGTTTACCTCTGTCTTAACAACATTGAATAACGTAGGTCCGGGTATTTCAAAAGTTGGACCGACATGTAATTTCAGCTTTTTCTCACCACTTTCAAAGATTGTGCTGTGTATGGATATGCTGGTTGGACGTTTGGAGATATTCCCATTTTTGATGATCTGTTCACCTTCGCTCTGGAGAAAGAAATTCTAAATTGGCAGGTTGAGCGGATCGGATAAATATTATCTTTCATTTTGACACATTCTATATATGTATCAAAATATATGGAGGTAATAAAAATGAATCAGGATTCTGTTTCCCTTCTTCAGGAATGCAATGCAGGAGCAAAGATGGGATTAAAATCATTAAATGATGTATTGGATGATGTATGTAGCTCGAATATGAAGCAAACATTGATGAAAAGCCGAGCAGAACATGAGCGTATTCAGTGCCAGACGAATGCAATGCTGTATAAAGATCAGAAAGACGGCAAAGAGCCGGATATGATGGCAACAGCAATGTCCTGGATGAAGACAAATGCGAAGATGGCAATGGACGGTTCTGATCAGACAATAGCAAATCTGATCACCGATGGATGCAATATGGGCGTCACATCGATCAATCGATATCTGAACCAATATAAGGATGCGGATATGCAGGCAAAAGGAATTGCCAGAGATCTGATTGCGATAGAGGAGAAACTGGCAAAAGATTTGAGAACTTATTTGTAAACATTTTTTGGAAAAAGGCATTGTGAAAATGCCTTTTTCTGATAGAATGAGAAGATAAAAGATCATAAAAGAAGGAATGAGTATGGAGAATCAAAATGATTTTAGTATTGGAAGTGTCTGGGGCAACATTTTAGCACAGGCAGTTCCGCTTACGATCGCGCAGTTGATTCAGTTATTATATAATATTGTTGACCGCATGTATATCGGACATATGGAAGGCACCTCTTCTCTTGCACTTACCGGTATAGGGCTGACATTTCCCATTGTGATGTTCGTCATGGCGTTTACGAATTTATTTGGACAGGGAGGAGCGGCGCTTTGTTCAATTGCACGCGGTGCCGGGAATCGCAAAAGAGCAGAGGATATTATGGGTAATTCCATGACGATGCTTCTGATCGGAAGCATTTTGATCATGGCATTTTGCTATGTCTGGAAACGACCGATTTTATATGCTTTTGGTGCAAGTGATGCAACCTATGTTTATGCGGATCAATATTTAAATCTATATTTGGCGGGCACGATTTTTGTTATGGTAAGCGTTGGAATGAACAATTATATTAACAGCCAGGGATTTCCAAAGACAGGAATGCTGTCAGTTGTGATAGGAGCAGTCTTAAATATTATATTAGATCCGATTATGATATTTGGACTCCATCTTGGCATTCGAGGAGCTGCGATTGCTACGGTTATTTCTCAGTTTATTTCGGCAGTCTGGGTGATGAATTTTTTACTGGGAAGGAAAGCAATTTTGGATTTAAGGTTATCGGGGATGAGATTGCAATGGTCTTTAATGAAGGAAATCATGGGGCTGGGGCTTACCGGATTTATTTTACAGATTACGAATTGTATGGTCCATGTCGTATGTAACGCAACATTGAGTATATATGGTGGAGATCTATATGTCGGCATTAATACGGTGCTAGGTTCAATTCGCGATATTTTTCAGCTTCCAATCCAGGGGATATCGTCAGGATGCCAGCCGGTCCTGGGATATAATTATGGGGCAAAAAAGTTTCAGCGGGTAAAAGAGGGAATTCGATTCACTGCGTTTGTAGGGATTACATATACGATGATCGCATGGTTGCTCATTTTCCTTTTTCCGGAATTTTTTATTAAGATTTTTAACAACGATCCCGAGTTGATAAAATATGGAGTGACAGCTATTCGTCTGTACTTTTTTGGATTTTTTATGATGGCATTTCAGTTCTGCGGGCAGTCTGTTTTTACCGGACTGGGGAAAGCGAAGTTCGCAGTATTTTTTTCTATTTTCCGAAAAGTTATCATAGTTGTACCACTGACGATTTTGCTGCCGAAGTGGATCGGGGTCCATGGAGTGTTTATTGCGGAGCCGATTTCTAACGCAATTGGGGGATTGGCTTGTTTTATTACGATGTATGTTACTGTGTATCGGAATTTGTAGAAGGAGGATAAGATGATAACAACAAGAAGTCAGGAAAATCCACTGGGGGTTTTGCCTGTTAATAAACTATTAGCAAAATTTGCGGTGCCAAGCATAATCGCAATGCTCGTCAGTGCTTTATATAATATCGTAGACCAGTTCTTTATCGGGAACAGTGTCGGTGCGCTTGGAAATGCGGCAACGAATATTGCATTTCCACTGACGACATCTTGTGTATCAATTGCCCTGTTATGCGGCATCGGCGGAGCTTCCGCCTTTAATCTGGCGATGGGAGAAGGCGATAAAGAAAGAGCAGTCTATTATATGGGAAATGCAGCATTTGCAATGACTGCGGGCGGCGTGATTCTAGCTGTGATTACAGAAATATTTCTCTTGCGACTCGTATACTTTTTTGGTTCTCCAGAGAATGTCGCGGGATATGCCATTTCTTATATCCGCATTACAGCGATTGGATTTCCGTTTTTGATTTTATCATCCGGAGGAGGGCATCTGATCCGTGCGGATGGCAGTCCCAAATTTACAATGATCTGTAATCTGACCGGTGCGGTGATCAATACCATCCTGGATGCACTTTTTGTATTCGGACTTCATATGGGAATGGAAGGAGCAGCTCTTGCGACTGTGATCGGTCAGCTGATTTCAGGATCAATGGCAATCTGGTATCTGTCGCATTGTAAAACGGTTTCTTTGAAAAAGGAACATCTGATGCCCCATAAAAAGTATATCGGACGTGTCGCCTCGTTAGGAGCGGCACCGTGCACAAATCAACTTGCAATGATGGTCGTACAGATCGTCATGAACCGTTCCTTAACTTATTACGGAGGGCTTTCCTCTTACGGAGAAGCGATACCTCTCGCATGTTCCGGAATCATTACAAAAGTGAATATGGTATTTTTCTCGTTTATCATCGGAATTTCACAGGGATTACAGCCGATCATCAGCTTCAATTATGGTGCACGCAAGTTTAAACGTGTAAAAGAGGCGTATTTAAGAGCAGCTTTGTATGGAGCGGTGTTATCTGTCGGAGCGTTTTTATTGTTTCAGATATTTCCGCGTCCGATTATTGCGTTATTTGGAGATGGAACGGAAGAATATTACGCATTTGCAATCAGTTATTTCAGGGTATTCTTATTCTTTACCTTTTTAAACTTTGTTCAGCCCATTACATCGAACTGCTTTACCGCAATCGGAAAGCCGAAAAAAGGTATGTTCTTGTCATTGACGAGGCAGATTCTGTTTTTACTGCCGCTCATTGTGATTTTGCCATTATTCCTCGGAATTGATGGGATTTTGTATGCAGGTCCGATTGCTGACGGGATGGCAGGAGTTGTGGCACTGTGGATGATTGTCAGAGAATTGGGACAGGAACAGTATAAGATTGAGTGAATGGAATTTTTGTGGTGATTCAGCCATGCAAAAAGTTTTATATGTGAGCGAATTTTTGAAAAAGAGAAGATAAGGTGGTATGTATAAAAACAAAACGGGTGAGGAGTGATTGAAGCAATGAAAAAAAATTTTTTATTAATGATACTGGCATTATGTATGATGGTCTGCCTGGTGTCCTGTAAAAATACGAAAAAACAAAGCGGTAACGAAACAACAAAAAAAGGAATTGAGCTTTCGGGAGAACAAAGGGATGACAAAATGATATTAAAAGAGAAGAAACTTCTTTTGCCTGGAGCGGAATATTCTAATTTTCAAAGAGAGTATCCGGGAATTCGATGGATCGATACCTTTCCGGATTCAAAAGGCGATCATTTAACAAAAGTGGAGATAGAGGAGGATGATTATATAGATTTGGTTCGTATGATTGAGAACGCAGATTTTCAGGTATTTAAAAATCAAGAAAACTGTGTACCTGCAGCTGCGGGAGGAGTTGCTTTATACTGTGATTATCAGCAAAAAGACAAGAAGGGAAAGATAGAGATAAAGGCTGTATCCGATCAATATGTCATGATTACGAACATAGCAGATGATGAGGAAGAATCCAAACAGATGTGGATTGCCGACTCACAGCAATTGAATCAGCAAATCAAAAATCTGACAGATTGTAAGGACTTTAACAAAGATATTATCTCAGAGTGCGAAAAGGTTGTGGTTAGAATCTATGACTTGAAGACAAAGCAGGTGGCGGAGAAAACATTGAATCAGGAGCAAAAAGAGACATGGAATCAGATATTAAAGAATAGTGAAAAGGTTCTTGACATTGATGCAGAAGTACCTTGTGATGTTGCAATCGAGTATACAGCCGGGGGTAAAACTTATGAGATGACAACAAGTTTTGATTTGAATGCCGATGGCAATATTGGAATTCAGGGGAATTATTATAAAATTAATACAGGTGATTATGAAAAATTATCGTCTTTGCTGCAGTAAAAGTAGAGGATATACTTAAGATAAGTTAAATATTAACAGAGATTGGTATATAAGGAGGGGAGATATGATTGTCTTTTCCTGTGATTTTATCTTGCCGATACATTAGGAAAACGCTATAATAAAAGAGATTTATTTGATAAGGAAAGGCGAGAATAAGATGAAAAAGGTAGAGGATTATATTACGGCTATACCGGATTTTCCGGAAGAGGGCATTATTTTCAGAGATATTACGACAGTATTTCAGGATGCGGAAGGATTTCAGCTTGCGATCGACGAACTGCAGAAGCTGGTGGAAAGCGTGGACTGTGATGTGATTGTGGGAGCAGAATCCAGAGGATTTTTGTTTGGTGCACCGGTTGCATATAATTTAAAGAAGCCGTTTGTACTAGTTCGTAAAAAGGGCAAATTGCCGCGTGAGACGGTTTCACAAAAGTATGATCTGGAATACGGCACAGCAGAGGTGGAGATGCATATTGATTCGATTAAGCCGGGACAGAAGGTTGTGATCGTAGATGACCTGATTGCGACAGGAGGTACGGTTGAAGCGGCTGCGAAGCTGGTTGAAAAGCTTGGCGGCGAAGTGGTAAAGATGGTATTTTTGCTTGAACTGGCAGGTTTGGAAGGTAGAAAAAAACTTGCAAAATATGACGTGGATTCTGTAGTAGTCTACGAAGGAAAATAATATCTTGAAGGAGAAAGAAACAATTATGGATTATCAAAGATTAGCAGATTTGCTGTTTCCCGATGTAACAGCAACAATTGATGAGGTTGAAGCAAGATTTCCGGACAGAGATCTTCCTGAAGGGGCACAGGTAACCCGTATGGGTCCAAGTCCGACAGGATTTATTCATTTGGGCAATCTCTACAGCGCATTGGCAGACGAAAGAATTGCGCATCAAAGCGGCGGAGTCTTTTATCTTCGCATCGAAGATACGGATGATAAGCGTAAAGTAGAAGGAGCAGAAGATATTATAATCTCTGTATTAAAATATTTTGGAATTGAATTTGATCAGGGAGCAGGCATTCGCTCACCGGAAAGCGATGTATATGGTCCGTATTATCAGCGGCAGAGGGCGGACATCTATCATGTATATGCAAAGGATTTAGTTGCAAGAGGACTTGCATATCCATGCTTCTGCACGGAAGAAGAAATTGCCACGATGAAGGAAGAACAGAAGGCACAGAATGTGATCACCGGTTACCATACGACATGGGCACGCTGCAGAGATCTGTCCTTTGAAGTAATTGAGGAAAATATAAAAGCAGGTATGCCATATGTTCTTCGTCTGCGTTCACAGGGACAGGAAGGGCAGGAGATCATCTTCCGTGATCAGATTCGCGGCAGTGTTAAATTCCCGGAAAATATCATGGATGTTGTATTATTAAAGCGCGATGGAATCCCTACTTATCACTTTGCCCATGCGATCGATGATCATCTGATGCATACGACGATGGTCATTCGAGGAGAGGAGTGGCTTTCTTCCGTTCCAACACATGTGGAGTTGCATAAGGTTTTAGGCTTCCGCCTTCCAAAATATGCGCATACGGCACATTTAATGAAGATGGAGAATGGCGGCAAACGAAAATTATCAAAGAGAAAAGACCCGGAATTATCATTGGATTATTACAGACAGGATGGATATCATCCGCAGGGTGTCAAAGTCTATTTGATGACGCTGTTAAACTCCAACTTTGAACAGTGGTATGACAAGCACCCGAATAGCCCGATCACGGATTTTCAATACAGCGTGAAGAAGATGAGCAAGTCAGGTGCTCTGTTTGATATTATGAAATTAAATGATATTTGTAAAAATGAATTTTCAAAGCTGGAGCCAGAAGAAGTTTATGAATTTTTATATACATGGACGAAGAACTATCATCCGGACATGTTGGATATCTATTTTGCAGATAAAGAAAAGTTCATCAAGATTTTAGAACTTGGCATGGGCGTACATCAAAAACGCCGTCGCAAAGATTATATCAATGCAAAGCAGATTATGAGTACGATTCATTATTTCTTTGATGAAACCTATCAGCAGATCGATGAACAGAGATATGATGATGAGACGGTGGAAGCAGTTTTACAGGCATATCTGGAAGGTTATGACCATAACGACGATGCGAATACATGGTTTCAAAAAGTAAAAGAGATCGGCGAAGGTCTTGGATTTACAGGCAATATGAAAGAATATAAAAAGAATCCGGATGCTTATAAGGGAAATGTTTCTCATATTGCAGAGATTATTCGTATTGCTACAGTCGGACAATCGAATTCACCGGATCAGTGGACGATCTATCATATTGTTGGCGAAGATATGATGAGAAGAAGAATTCAGAATTTTTTGAATAGATAATGCTTACCTTAAGGAATAGAAAGAGGACATCTTTCTATTCCTTTTTGAATATAAAAGAATTTATCTGGAAGTTCCTATATAACCGTCTTTGTTTGTTATAAATGTTAATGATATGGTAAAAAATTGTTAAGATTTTCATGATAGAATACAAATATATAGGAATGTTAGGAGCGGATAGTATGGGATGGTTTTTCTTTGACAGTGGTTTATTTGATCTGTTTTTTGTGGCAATCTTTTTTCTGATCGTAGGGGTTATTGTTGTTGCCGTAATTACCGGAATCAGGGAATGGAATGACAATAATCATTCACCGAGACTCGATGTGGATGCAACTGTAAAAGCAAAAAGAATGAGTGTATCAGGAGGCAGTGAGATGGATCATATTACATCTTATTATGCAACATTTGAAGTTGAAAGCGGCGATAGGATGGAATTCTCCTTATCGGGGAGAGAGTATGGAAATCTGGTAGAAGGAGATTTCGGGAAATTATCATTTCAGGGAAGCAGATATTTGGGATTTTTGAGAAAATAATTTGAAAGAGGAAAATTTAATGGAATGTTCAAATATATTAATTATTGAAGATGATGAAGATATCAGGGAAGGAGTCAGAATTCTCCTGGAAGGAGAAGATTATCATGTTATTGAAGCTGAGAATGGAGAGAAGGGGCTTCAGCTGTTGAATGATGAGATTGATCTTGTTATTTTGGACATTATGATGCCGGGGATGTCCGGACTTCGTACTTGCGAAGAGATTCGCAAGGTTTCCTATGTTCCGGTACTTTTCTTGACTGCGAAAACGCAGGAGTCCGACAAATTGATCGGATTGATGGCAGGGGGAGATGATTATCTTACAAAACCGTTTTCGTATACAGAGCTTTTGGGCAGAGTTAAGGCCCTGTTGCGACGATATCATGTCTATAAGGGAAAACCGGGCAAGACGGATGAAATTGACGATGAAAAATACATTCGATGTGGGAATATAAAGATTCATGAAGTTTTTAATGAAGTATTTGTGAATGGAAAAGAGAAAAATCTATCGGATATTGAATACCAGATCCTGCTTGTTTTAATGAAGCACCCGAACAAGATCTTTTCCGCGCAGCTTTTATATGAAACTGTTTGGAAGGAACCGTATCTTTATAGCAGTAACAGCACTGTGATGGTTCATATCCGGAGACTTCGTGTTAAAATTGAACCCGATCCGCAGCAGCCGAAGTATATAAAGACAGTTTGGGGAAAGGGGTATAAATTTGATGGTGGAAATGAAAAGGCGTAATTCGATTTATATCCGGCTTTTGAAACTGCTGGTTATCGCAGCTGTTCTATCAAGTGTTTATTTTGTTGTGATCCATTCTCTGGGAACGCTTATCGTTGACGAATTTTACGCTGATTCCGATTATATCAATGATAAAGATGAGGCATATATTGAACGTTTACAGATGTATGTTACAAAGGGACATATCAAATCCAAAGATACGGATCTGTTGAATCAATGGACGCAAAAGCAGAAATTTGTAGCTATTCAGGTTTTTCATGATGATATCCTTACTTATGATTCTGACTATCCGGATGAGAAAAATATCTGGGAAGAAGGTATAAAGAAAAATTTTTATGATTGGGACAAGTACTTCACAGTCATTTTTCAGGATGGAGAATGTGATGTCTCGATATATGGAAGATATTTTTATCAGTTTTACAATTATGCATTTCTGATTGAGATTCTGCTGACTGTAGTAGTGTTTTTGCTCGTTGTCATTTTAGGGATACGCCGTTCTATTCATTATATTCAAAAGCTTGCAAATGAAATTGAGATTTTAGAGAGCGGTAATCTCGAATATCCGATTACGATACAGGGAAAAGATGAATTAACTGTTTTGGCACGTGGACTTGACAATATGAGAAAGTCATTTCGCAGCCAGGAAGAAAAGAAGGAAAAGCTCATTCGTCTAAATCAAAAGTTGGTCACAGAGATGTCACATGATTTGAGGACCCCATTGACATCAATCATGATCTATACAGAGATTTTAAAAAATGAAAAGTATAAGGATGAGGCACAGAGAAAAAAATACTTTGAGAAGATCAGTCAAAAAGCACATTATATGAAGCGCCTGACGGACAATTTATTCGAGTATTCTCTGATCGATAGTGAACAGGAGGTTCTTTTGGAGAAGCCAATGAAGTTCCAGACTGCATTTTATGATCTGATGTCGGAGTCCTGTACTTATCTGCGTCAGAATAGCTTTCAGGTACAGACGGATTTTAACTGGAAGGATTGTCAGGTTCAAATTTATACTGACTATGTCATTCGCATATTCGATAATATATTATCGAATATCTTAAAATACGCTGATCCGAATGAAGAAATCAAGATCTCATCTGTTTATCAGGAAGGGTATGCTGGATTTTGTTTTCAAAATAAAAAGAAGATATTAATAAAAAAAGAAAACAGCACGCAGATTGGTATTCCGAATATCGTGAGAATGATCAGCCGAATGAAAGGAATATGTGAGGTAAAGGAGGAGGATAATAATTTTATCATTTATATTTATTTTTATACAGGCAAATAAAGGGGGAAAAGAAAAATGTTAAAAAGATTTATTAGTGTATTATTAGCAGCAGCGATGTGTATTGGTATGGGAAGTCCGCTTGACTCATACAAATTAAAAACGGTAAAAGCTGAGACAGGTGTATCGGAGGAAAACGGTGTTTCAGAAGAGAATGCGGTTTCCGCATCATATGAAAAAAAGCAGATGCTGACACTGAACAGGGAGCAGAAGCTTACATTTGGTGATACAATGCAGGAAATAACGGTAGAAGAAGACGAGAAAAATGGGGGCTTACTTCTTACCGGAAACGGTTCAAGTTTATCCTCGGAAAAGATTACATTGGAGGAGGCGTTTGATTTCGATCGAAATGCGGTTGGAAGGCTTTCTTTTGATGGACTTGCTGAAAAGGGGAAAAGCGTGCAGTTGGATTTCTATCTAGATGATGAGACAGAGGCTTTTGCGAGCGTCAAATTAAAAAAACAGAAAAAAGCGGGCAAATGGACGTATGATGGAGATGTAACGGCGGATGTACTTGAGAAAAATATCCAGGGAAGTCATAGGGTATCTTTTCAGATCGTTACAGAAGAAACGGAGGAAATGACCATAATGCTCCGTTCGATCGAATTCGTAGAAAGTTCTCTTCCGGTTGTATATTTGG
Organism: Lachnospiraceae bacterium; assembly: GCA_030531165.1. GTDB lineage: Bacteria > Bacillota > Clostridia > Lachnospirales > Lachnospiraceae > Fimousia. The sequence goes on along the minus strand of JAUNOI010000008.1, from coordinate 22,311 downwards.
ATATCGATGAGACGGAGGGAACGATTTCTGAGATGAATAGTGATCCGCAGCACGAGACAGAATGTTATGGCGATATGACCATACAGATTCCGGCAGGATATCAATATGAATACGAAGATAAAGTCAGCACAGAAATGCAGTCCGATACGTATTCTATGGAGTATATTCGTGGAAGAGGTAATTCTACATGGGAATGCGATAAAAAACCATATAAGATCAAATTAGACAAAAAAGCAGATTTGTTTGGTATGGGAAAAAACAAACACTGGGTATTGTTGGCCAACCGATATGACAACAGCCTCCTGCGTAATAAAGCTACTTATTGGCTTGGAAAAGAACTGGGAATGGAATATACACCGGAATGTGTGTTTGTAGATGTAGTTATGAATGGGACATACTGTGGAAGTTATTATTTGTGTGAGCAGGTTCGTGTCGGCAGCGGACGTGTAGAAATCGATGATCTGGAAGATGAAAAAGATGCAAGCGATGAGCCGATCATCTCAGGAGGATATTTGCTTTCGATGTTTCCTTATGGAGATGAAGAAAAGCTGTCATTTAAGACAACAAGAGAGAATGAATTTTTAATTGAAAGCCCGAATTTTGAAGATTATAAAAATGATGCACAATATAATTATATCAAAAATTATGTACAAAAGACGGAAGATGCTATCTATGGAAAGAACTTTAAGTTGGATGACGGTACCGGTTACAAAGAGCTTATGGATATCGATTCTACCATCGATTATTGGTGGATTCAGGAAATTTCCCAAAATGGCGATGCTTTTTTTACAACGAGTACATATCTGTATAAAAAGAGAGACGGAAAACTGTATTGGGGTCCGCTGTGGGATTTTGATTATGTAGCATGGGGTGATTACGATTACAGTGAAGAGCCCGACTGTGAAGAATTTGTTCAGACTTCAGCCAGCTGGTTTGAACGATTGTTTGAGGATAAAGATTTTGCTCAGCGCGTGGCAGATCGTTGGCCGGCTATGAAAGAAAAGCTAGAGAGTTTATGTGCGGAAGGCGGTCAATTGGATCAGTATTACGATCAGCTTCGTATTTCACAATATTATGATAATGAAAAATGGGGAGCATTTGATTTTGGCCAGGAAACTCCATTATCTTTTAAACAGGAAGAAGAGCGACTGAAAAGCTGGATTACAAAAAGAGTGAACTGGATTGATAAAAATGTAAATTCTCTTGTACCTGTGGAATGTCAGATCAAGTATATAAATAATGGAAAAGAATATGCTTCTGATACGGTGGTGTCAAGAAGAAATCTTGAAAAATTGCCAAAAGCACCGACGAAGAAGGGATATGTATTTACCGGCTGGTATTATACCGTTGATGGGGAAGAATATAAATTAACGGTAGGTTCTTATATTTCCGGTTCGATTGAAGCGCATGCAAAATGGACAAAGGAAAGCAAAGTTAAAAAAGTAAAAAATTTGTATTTTGAGTTAAATGAAGATTATACATATATAAATGATGAATATTATATGAATTATTCGGTTATGCCGATGGATGCAACGATTACCGATGTTACATGGTCAACGTCTGATGAAAGTATTGCAACTGTCGATGAAGATGGAATGGTAACAACTTTAAAGCCGGGAACCGTTAAGATTACCGGAACATGTGCAAATGGAGTAAAAGCTTCTTATAAATTACACGTTTACGACGATGAAGATGATGAAATGAGCTATTACCCTGAGAGCATGGAGCTTAACAAGTCATCGGTGACAGTTCAGGCTGGAAAATATACGAAATTAACTCCGAAATATGCACCGCAGCCATGTTCGAAAGGATATATCAACTGGATCTCTTTGGATGACGGTATTGCAGAAATAACAGACGCCGGTGTTGTAATCGGTATCAAACCGGGAACGACCAATATTCTTGCATTTGATGAAGAGTTGGAACAATTTTCTATATGTAAGGTGAAAGTAACTCCTGCAGATGTGAAAAAGGGATCGAAAGTGACGGTCGGCAACTTAAAATATAAGGTGACTGCTAAGGCGAAGAATCAATATGAGGTCTCATGCATCGGCAGGGCAAAGAAGAGTGTAAAGTCCATTAGTATTCCGTCAACCGTTACCATTCAGAGTAAAAAGTACAAGGTTGTATCTGTTGCGAAAGAGGCATTTAAGGGAGACAACATTACTTCTGTGAGCCTGGGAAGTAATATTACCAAGATCAATCAGAAAGCATTTTATAAGTGCCGTAGTCTTTCAAAGATTTCGATCAAATCTTCAAAATTGAAGAGTGTTGGAGCGGATGCGATAAGAGGGATTAAGAAAACAGCTGTGATCAACGTGCCATCAAAGAAAAAGAAAGCATATCAAAAGCTGTTCAAATCTTCAACCGGATTTTTGAAAAAAACGATGAAAATAAAATAATCATAGATATTTTGCTAAAACATGCTATAATAAATCTAGTGTGAAAAATAGCATCAGATCGTGAAGTATCTGATAAGGAGGATATTTATGATTAAACTAGGTCGTAATGATCTCTGCTGGTGTGGCAGCGGAAAAAAATATAAAAAATGTCATTCAGCGTTTGATGACAAGATTATTCAGTTTGCGAGAAAGGGACATATCGTTCCTTCTCATGATATTATCAAAACCCCGGAGCAGATTCAAGGAATTCGGGAAAGTGGGAAAATCAACATTGCAGTCTTGGATTATGTTGCGGAACATATGAAGCCTGGGATCTCTACGGAAGAGATTGACAGATGGGTATATGAGAAGACGACAGAGATGGGAGGAATTCCAGCTCCATTGAATTATTGTGGTTTTCCAAAGAGTGTCTGCACTTCCATTGATGAAGTTGTATGCCATGGCATTCCGGATAAGAATCGCATTTTGAAGGAAGGCGAGATTGTAAATGTCGATGTTTCTACAATTTACAATGGATATTATTCCGACTCTTCCAGAATGTTCTGCATAGGAGAGGTTTCGGAGGAAAAGAAAAAGTTAGTCGAAGTCACGAAAGAATGCGTTGAAATCGGTATTAAAAACGTAAGACCATGGACATTTTTAGGAGATATGAGTGAGAAGATCAATGACCATGCAAAGGAGAATGGTTATACGATCGTTCGTGAGATCGGTGGCCACGGCGTAGGTCTTGAATTTCATGAAGATCCGTTCGTCTGCTATGTTGCACCGAAAGGTACGGAGATGTTAATGGTTCCTGGTATGGTATTTACGATCGAGCCTATGGTTAATATGGGAAAAGCGGATGTATATACAGATCGAAAAGACGGTTGGACGGTATATACAGAAGATGGACTGCCATCTGCACAGTGGGAAGTTACTGTCGTTGTAACCGATACCGGATGTGAAGTGTTAGTTTATTAAAATTTTAGTGCATAAAGCAATTTATATGGCGATGTTTTGCATGATTATGGGAACATCGCCATATTGTTTGCATAAAGGCAGGTCTGAAATATAAAAAAGGAGTTAAGTTGCACATGGGACATCAGTTAACAAAACAAGACATTCAGAAAATGAAAGAGGAAATACAACATCGGAAACTTGTAGTACGTAAACAGGCTTTAGAAGATGTGAAAGAAGCAAGAGCCCAGGGAGACCTGAGTGAAAATTTTGAGTATAAGGCTGCAAAGAAGTTTAAAAATCAAAATGAGAGCCGTATTCGATATCTCGAGCGTATGATCCGCAATGCAGAAGTATTTGTAGACGAGTCAGCAGAAGATGAGGTCGGAATGAATAATACAGTCAAAGTATATTTTGAAGACGATGATGAAGAAGAGGTATTCAAAATTGTAACAACAGTACGGGGAGACAGCCTGAATAATATTATCAGTATTGAATCCCCGATTGGAAAAGCGGTTATGGGGCATCGAGTCGGAGAACGCGTATATGTCGCGGTGAATGACGATTATGGTTATTATGTTCAAATCCGTGAGATTCAGAAAACTACCGACGAATCAGAACATATTCAGAGATTCTAAGTTATGAGCAGCTATACGTTATGACTGGGTACCGGATGTAAAGGTGTAAGTGTTGTTTGCCTGTTTTCCGGATTTATCGAGAGATTTTTTCAGATAATCGTAATATGAGGAATTTGTTTTCCATACACTTGCATTATCCAGAGTATACAGATAGTTTTTCGAGATAAATCGTATGGTTTGTTTTCTCATAGAGGCATATGGATCAGCATTTACGACATAAATTTTGACCGGTGTTTTGGTTTCCTTTTTTAAAGAGTCTTTGACATAATATGTAACGGAATAGATGCCAGGTTCTTTCATTTTAGATAGATCAAGAGGATTTGGTTCGATGATTTTAACATGCAGATCCAAATTCTTGTTTTGGTCTTCCATATCAAATGCCTCTGCATTATCGATGATTGCTTTTTTCACCTGCTGTGGATCTGAAACAAACTCGTCCTGATAAAAGGAGAGATCTGCAGCTTTGATCTCAGGTGGATTGTTATATTGAATGATAATTTCCTTTTGAGCAGTCGAAGTATGGTGTTCGCTGTCAGCAACGGCGTAAGTGACAGATGCAGTTACCGTTTCTCCTTTTCTTAAATGTTTAAAATAGGTGTCAATTACAGTATCTGTGGAAAATTCTGTCTGCGTTTTTGGCTGGTAACCATCTTTTGAAGAGTTGTATTTAATTTCTTTGATATAAACTTGTTTTGTCAGGTCGCCATCCTCTTTATCAATACACTGTTGAATCAACTCGAGCAATTGACTGGTCTTGATCTCTTCACCTTCTGTGTAGACTACGGAATCCGGTTTTAATGTGATGACAGGAGCATAGTTCCAGACTGCAGTAAATGTAAATGTATCTTCTTTTTCTATTTGTTCTGGCGTGATATCTGCATCAGATTTTCTGGACTGCAGTGGGGTATCAACAAGATCTTTATAAGAGATGATGCTGTTTTCTTTGTATATCGTATCCTTGTACTTCCAACCGGAAAATGAAGCATGGTCCATTTGAAGTGTGCACTTTTTTAAAGCGACAGAGGTATCTTGATCTTGTATCTGTGAGCTTATCGTTTCGTTAGTGTTCGCGATTCCTGTATCATAGTTAATCTTATATTGCAGAGGAGTCCACTGTGCGGTTAAAAGAACATCTGCATCTTTTCCATCAGAAAGTTGTAAATCTGTATCTGCGATCCGCTGGTGGGTTGTCTGATCGGTAAAGATAATATTTTTTAAATCGAACTGAACTTTATCAGAGGATGAATCTGGCTTTATTTCTAATAACGCATGATTAGCAGAAGTATGATAAGTACGGGTGATATCAAATTTTTTCCAAATACCATCTGCTTTATCAAACGACGCACTTGACGCCCGTGTTTCCGATTCACTCTCCTTTTCATATAACGAAATAGAATTATCGGAAGAGAGGCTGTTTATTCGGAGATAGCCTGTAATTCGTATAGTATTCCCTTTTGGAACCGAAAACGTATGAAAACGGAGATAATCCTTATTACTTACATTTGTGCCTTTATATCGGGTAAAATGATCATTATCGAATATGCTTTGTTGAAAAGCGGAACTGATATCAGTAGTAGTACCCGTTCCGGCAGAACGATAGATGTAAGAGGAACCTTTTCGTAAAAAACCATGAAAAAGGAAATAGTCTTTTTCCGGGATTTCTTTAAGAGTGATCCAATTACCGGTTCGTCCTTTGTGAATCGTATGACTTGTTGTACCGGCATAAATACCTCCATTTGGATTGACTGTAACAGTATGTGATGGACGCGTGTAAGTCAAATAGCTTTTACAATTGGTGTATTTCATCTCGTGAAATGTTCTCAGGCCAAGAGCAGCAGCGTTGAGCTGCCAGTTCACTGTACGAACGGTATCTTTTTTGACAATTCCATCGACGATTGTTCCGGGACCATCATTATCTTGCGTATAGGATTCAAAGTTAAGGCGAAATCCATTCCCAGAACCGTCATGCTTTTGTTTGCTGTATATGTAATAGGCATGCTGAGTCAGTTTGAGTTTAAAATTCATGATGAAATAATAACCATAGATATCCTTTACCGTTGTAACTGTTGTCTGATCCAAAACCAGATCATGATAATTTTCTGAATCAGGAACCGTTAGTTTACAATTCCACGTTGTTGGTGAATTAGACATTGTATCCCATGAGGGTGCATTTTTGCGGGATACAGTTAAAGTACCGGTTGTAGTTTTTCCACTCATATCATCAGTAATAAAAATCTTAATTTGTCCGGTTGTATATGTTTTATCGGATCCTACGTTTGTTGCAGTATAATCACCGGATGAAGCAGACTGAACAAATATCGGGGACGTTTTGTATTTTTGTTTGGAATTTAATGATTTTTTCGTTTTCGTGGGACTGTTTTTAAAGAAAATAGATGTCAAAGTTTTTTGAATCTGCTGAATGGTTGGATAAGAGGATGGAAGCTGTTCGAATAGGTTCCATATCTGTGCAGCTTCGTGGCCAGATGTCAGGTAGGATCGGTATTCCGATAAGGAAGTATAGGATGTCTTCCCCTTTTGATTTAGTACCTGAAGTAAAGTTTCTTCTCCATACTTTGTCTTTTTAAAAGGTTCCTTATGAAAGGCGGAAAGAATCTGATGGATTGTTTGGGATATATCCTTTAAATCATTCTTTTTTAATTTTTGATTGAAAAGATATTCATAAGTTCCGTATTGAAACATTCCGTAAAGAACAAAACGTTCTTCTTCTGAACACGTTTTTAAAAGAGTTTCTAAATCTTTCTTTTTAAATGATACAAATGAATGATAAAAATCTTTTTCTGAAAGCTGTGAGATTATTTTTTCAAAAGAATGATCTTGATCGAAAGAGGTCGATTCCATGGAAACCTGAGTAGAAATGGCTCCTTCAGAAGTCTGAGATGCAGTAGATTCTATTGAGCTTGCAGACACAATTGAGTTTGCAAAAATAGAAAAAACAGAGGCGATCAAACATATTCTTTTTAATTTCTTTTTCATATTGGCTCCTCCTTTTGATTTGATTGTATATCTTCTAGCAAAAATATTTTACAATATTTTACAAAAGAAGGAAAGGAGAAATGTATAAAATTTCCATAAAACCCAACCGGATGAAACACGCTCTGCGAGTTTCATCGGTTCGCGTGCGGCGGCAAATGGAAATGCGAGCATTTCCGCTTGCCTTGTGCCTTCGCGTAAATGAAAAACGGATTCACTTACATGAATCCGTTCGATTATCTTTATCTGCGTTTTTTCTTTTTGTTGCTTTTCTTTTTCTTTGTGCTTCTGTTCTTTTTGGTAGATGGATTAATTGCTTTGTTCTTCATCTGACTTTTTGAAGACTGCTGTAAATTCTTTACGTTCTTACCATTCTTCATAGTACCTGATGTATCCAGCTGTTCATCTGTCAAAGTGTTGCTCTTCATGGCCCACTTTTGAATGAAATTCTTCTTCTCAGGTTCTGGTGGTGCAACATTACGGGTATTCTTAATTCCCATAATATAAATACCGCTGATCTGAGCCTTGATCTCTGTCTTTACCGGTACCTGATCATAAACAGATTCATCACATAATAGAGACACGATCTGTGGACCAATCTTTGCTTTTACAACGGCAGCTTTTGAACGCTGTGAACGCTTTGGCATCTGTTCGAGCACTGTTTTTGGAAAACCGGCATCGCTGATCTTCATACGCTTTTTATCGATGACAAGCATGGAAACGACCTGCATATTATCATACATCTGCTGTCTTGCGTCTGCCTGTTTTTTCTGTTGTTTATCACCAAATCTGTAGAGTAAATAGAAGATAATACCGATTATTACGACTGCGATTAAGAAAATTATCCAACCGTTTATATGCATTTAAAGTTCCTCCTACGTAGTTTTTTCATCAATATAGTATAACATTATTACGAAAAGAATGAAACATCTTTTTCAAAAATAATTTAAGACTTGTTTTTTACAGGGCGTTGTTGGTATCGATGATCCATTGCCGGATGGCTGCACCCAGGTGTTTCTTTTCTGCTCTTGGTAATTCGTTCATATAGATCGGTTTTCCAAATGTTACGTGTACATCAGCAGGATAAATGCGGAATTTGTGATGGTTCTCCATCATATCCGCTGTGCCGGAAATTGCAACAGGGATGACGGGAGCCTTTGCAATTGATGCAATTCGAAGGCTGCCTTCTTTAAATTCATGAGGTTCATCGTCCTGGCTTCGCGTACCTTCCGGGAAAATGACGATGGAATATCCATCTTTGATCGTTGCAGCAGCATCTTTGATAACCTGCATGCCTTGCTTGATGTCATTGCGGTCTAAAAATTCGCTGTTTAAGAATCTCATCCATTGTGCAAGGAGCGGTATTTTTTCCATTTCCTTTTTTGCGATAAATCCGGCACCGCCCGGAATGGCATCATATAAAACCGGGATGTCACAATAGCTGCTATGATTTGCAACAAATAAAACCGCCTGGTCTTTTGGGATATTCTCCTGTCCGGAAACGGTAATCTGGCTTCCTGACATTGTCAAAGCTTTGTGAAATACCTTATCAATTTTTTGTGATGCGCTGTTATAGCGCTTTTGTTTTAACCCTTTTTTGTCCCATGAAGGGTAGATAAAATACCATGGCAATTGGGATAGTAAAAATCCAATAAAATATCCCATGATCATTATAATTCGAATCATATTTTTTACCTTCCATAAATTTCAGACATCTCACGAAGTCCTTTTTTCAGACCATCGTGAAATTGGTCTTTGTAGTAACGATATCCCCAGTTACCATATGCGACACCGGGAATGTTCATTCGTTTGTCACTGCCGTCTTCAAAAATATCCTGAATTGGGATAATTGCCATACGTGATACAGATGAAAGAGCACAGCGAATCATATCCCAGCTGATATGGCTTGCATCCGTGCTTAAATAGCGGCGAATCTTATCTTTTGATTCTTCCGAGGCAGAATGATACCAGCCGGAACTCGTGTCATTATCATGTGTTCCGGTGTAGCAAATGCTGTTTCGTGGATAATTATATGGAAGAAAATCATTATCTTCAATATTGTCAAAAGCAAATTGAAGGATTTTCATTCCAGGAAGATGGAACTGATCGCGCAGGTCATGAACCGATTGTGTGATCAGACCGAGATCTTCTGCGATAATCGGAAGTTCTTCCCCTAATTCTTCCCGCATAACCTGAAAGAAGTCAGCTTTCGGCCCGGGCATCCATTTGCCGCCGATCGCTGTTTCGGCATCCGCAGGTACTTCCCAGTATTCATCAAAACCGCGGAAATGATCGATTCTTACATAGTCGTATTTTACGAGCTGGGCACGAATACGGCTCATCCACCAACTGTAACGGTCTTTTTTATGAACAGGCCATTTATAGAGCGGGTTGCCCCAGAGTTGTCCAGTCTCACTGAAATAATCAGGTGGTACGCCTGCAACAACTGTTGGATGTCCATCCTTGTCCAATTTAAATAATTTGCGGTTTGCCCATACATCGGCACTATTATCAGCAACAAAGATCGGGATATCACCGATAATCGAGATGCCATTTTCATTCGCATATGTTTTCAACGCATTCCATTGACGGAAGAACAGGAATTGAATAAAGCTCTGATATAAATATTCCTGTTTGACGTCGTCGCGCTTCATCCACTTGCGTTTGGCTGTTTTGTTGCCTTTGCGGATTGGAGATTCCCAGTCATACCACGGTTTATCGTCATTGGCTTTCATGATTGCCATAAACATACAGTAATCATCCAGCCATTCCTGTTCTTTTTTGCAAAATTCATCAAACTCTGCTTTCATCGGAGCATCCTCCGGTAAGGCGGTAAAGCTCTGTAAAGCTTTTTGTAAAAGCGGTCTTTTGTATGCACGAACACCTTCGTAATCCACCCGTTCATCCGATAAATGAGGAATTTGCATCAAGTCCTCCTGTGTTAAAAGCCCATCTTCCACTAACAGGTCAGGACTGATGATCAGAGGCTGTCCTGCAAAGCTCGAAAAGGATTGGTATGGAGAATTACTTCCATTGACCGGACCCAAAGGGAGCACTTGCCAAAGTTTCTGGCCGCTGATCTTCAGGTCATCGATAAATTTGTAGGCTTCCGGTCCGAGATCGCCGATTCCATAAGGTCCCGGAAAAGAAGTTGGATGAACCAGAAGGCCGGAAAGTCTTGGATATACTTTTTGTTTCATGATTCGTATGTCCTCCTATTTTTTAGCATCCAATAGCTCATTACGAAGATCAAACAGAGGCTGAGATAGATCAACATAGACCTCTTTTGGGTTGACCAGACGTCTGGATTCGTCCCACAAAGTGCTTAATTCATTTTGGCAATATGCCCGAATTTCCATCGTGGAAGGGGATTCGTATACGCACTGTCCCTTTTTAAAGACCGGCTGGATGATCTCACGAATCGTATAAGTTCCACCTTTGATCAGGGATTTCTTCCATGTATAGATTGGATCAAAGATCATTAGATCCTCTTCCGGATCATAAACTTCACCGACCAGACAAATCAGATCCGCCTTAATCTTTCCTGTTTTCTTATCATAAATGCGATATACGGTTTTGTTGCCCGGATTTGTAATTTTAACCGGGTTTTCTGAAATCTTGATCTTTGGAATGAAATCTTCTTCGTCTGCAGGTTTCAAGGCTGCAAGTTTATATACACCGCCAAATGCCGGGCAGTCTGCTGAAGTGATCAGATTTGTTCCAACACCCCATGAACGGATCTCTGCTCCCTGATTTTTTAAGCTGTTAATTAAATATTCATCCAGATCACTGGAAGCAGCAATGACTGCATCTTCAAACCCTGCGGCATCCAACATCTTGCGTGCTTCCTTTGAAATATAAGCGAGGTCACCGCTGTCGAGGCGGATACCGTAAGATTTTGATTGAATGCCGGCGTCACGCATTTCCTGAAAAACGCGGATGGCATTTGGTACGCCGGAATTTAGGGTATCATACGTATCGACCAACAAGGTGCAGGAGTCAGGATACATTTCGGCGTAAGTTTTAAATGCGGTATATTCGTCTTTAAAACTCATGATCCAGCTGTGAGCGTGTGTACCGAGTACCGGAACATCAAAAAGCTGACCGGTCAGTACGTTAGAGGTTCCGATACAGCCGCCGATCACGGCTGCTCTTGCACCCAAGGTGCCTGCGTCCGGGCCCTGTGCGCGCCGCAGCCCAAATTCCATAACACCGTCTCCATTCGCAGCATAGCATACGCGGGAGGCTTTTGTTGCGATCAGACTCTGGTGGTTGATGATATTTAGAATAGCCGTTTCGACTAACTGTGCTTCCATAATTGGTGCGATGACTTTTAAAAGCGGTTCTTTTGGAAATACGACAGTTCCTTCCGGGATGGCATAAATGTCGCCGGTAAAGTGGTAGCCGGCCAGATATTCAAGGAAATCATCATCGAAAATACCAAGTCCTCGCAGATAATCGATGTCATCATAAGAAAATGATAGATTTTTAATATAATCGATTACCTGTTCTAATCCGCAAACAATGGCATAGCCACTGCCTGATGGATTCTTGCGATAAAAAACGTCAAAGATGACGGATTCATTCTCTCCTGATTTATAATATCCCTGCATCATTGTCAGTTCGTATAAATCAGTCAGTAAAGTTAAATTTTGTGCTGTCATAAAATATGTTCTCCTAAATTATTAATCTTCATATCCGTTTGGATTATTGCTCTGCCATCTCCAGGAATCCGCACACATTTCTTCGATGCCTTTTTCAGCGATCCACCCAAGTTCATCTTTGGCCTTCGTGGCATCGCAGTAGCAGGTTGCAATATCTCCGGCACGTCTTTCTTTGATCTGATATGGCAGGGTCTTTCCACATGCTTTTTCATATGCATGCAATACTTCTAACACGCTGTATCCATTGCCGGTACCTAAGTTGTAGATGCTGACGCCGGAATTTGGAGCGAGTTTTTTCAGCGCTTTTACATGTCCTTTTGCAAGATCGACTACATGAATATAATCACGAACTCCGGTTCCGTCCGGTGTATCATAATCATCCCCGAATACACCCAGTTGTTCCAACTTGCCGACTGCAACCTGAGCGATGTATGGAACCAGATTGTTCGGAATCCCCTTCGGATCTTCACCGATCAGACCGCTTTCATGTGCTCCGATTGGATTGAAATAACGCAGCAGTACGACATTCCATTCATGATCTGCTACCCAAAGATCCGTTAAGATCTGCTCCAGCATGCCCTTTGTCTGACCATATGGATTGGTGATCGTTCCTTTTGGACAATCTTCTGTGATCGGAATAAATGCTGGATCTCCATAAACGGTAGCAGAAGAACTGAAGATGATATTCTTTACGCCATGTGCTCTCATGACATCACATAAGACCAGCGTTCCGGTAATATTATTATGGTAGTATTCCAATGGCTTTGCTACGGATTCTCCAACTGCTTTTAATCCGGCAAAGTTGATGACAGAGTCGATGGATTCCTTTTTAAAGACATCCGTCAATGCTTCTTTATCTAAAATATCAACTTCATAGAAAGAGACGGATTTGCCCGTAATCTGCTCTACGCGATTGATCGCTTTTTTACTGGAATTACATAAATTATCGACTACTACAACATCATAACCGGAATTTAGAAGTTCTACACAGGTATGACTGCCGATATAACCTGCTCCGCCGGTAACTAAAATTGCCATATGATAATCCTCCTTTAATGATTCGTTTATTATTCATTCCATCTTATTATACACCAATTCTTTTATGAGTTCCATTGACTTATTCGTTTTTTTCTCCTATTATGTAAAGAAGGTACTCGAAAAAAAACGGAGGAAATGAATATGGAAAATGAGCATGAAAAAAACCATAAATTTGAGAAAAACAGTAAGTATTTGACAGTTTCCGTTTATGCACTGGGTGTAATCCTGTTTGGCTGTATTATTTTCAGGCTGATTTTTAACTGGGCCAGAACTGTAGAATTTATTCATCACCTGATAGGCGTGCTTTCGCCGTTTTTGGCAGGAATTTTAATTGCATATATGATCAATCCCCTCGTAAATTGCTTTTATGAAAAGCTGTTTCTTAACAGATTAAAGGTAAAAAGGAAGGGGGTATTTAAGATTATATCGGTATTTCTTGCCTATGCGATCGTAGTGGGTCTGTTTGCTGTATGCATGAATTCTGTGATCCCCCAGTTGATCGAAAGTGTGGCGGAGATTACGACATCAATTCCAGATATGTACAGCATGATTATGGACAAGGTGACGAATTTGACGAAGAACGGACAGAATATGAACACGCCGGGAGTGATCAATGTTCTGATCAATCAGAATATGCCAAAGGCATATGGTTATCTGGAAAACTTCATGGGAAAATCGCTTCCGATGTTATATGATCTATCTATGCAGGCAATTAAAGGAATTGTCAATCTGTTTATTGCACTCATCATTTCAATTTATCTCTGTTTTGATAAGAATATTTTACTGCTTGCATTAAAAAAGCTGATCTATGCGGCACTGCCAGTAAAAAAAGCGGATAGTTTGGCGAAAACGTTCCGAGAATGCAATCAGATTTTTTCTAATTATCTGATTGGAAAAGCAATTGATTCCCTTATAATAGGTATATTATGTTTTATCATCATGTCAATTTTGAAACTTCCGTTGACAGTCCTGATCAGCATTATTGTCGGTGTGACAAACATGATCCCATATTTTGGACCGTTTATTGGGGCAGTACCGGGCGTATTTCTGATTGCTTTGTTGACTCCGTTTGGAGCGATTAAATTTACGATTATGATATTTTTAATCCAACAGTTTGATGGATATATTCTCGGTCCGAGGATTCTTGGCGGTTCGACGGGGGTCCGTCCGATCACGATTTTATTTGCTGTGCTGGTCGGCGGTGCATATTTTGGAGCAGTCGGTATGTTCCTCGGCGTGCCGGTTGTTGTTGTCGTGCAGCATTTGATTACACAATGGATGAATCGCAGGCTGCAGGAGAAGGAGATTTCCGTAGGTCTGTCAGAAGAAAGAAGATAAGAACTGTTCGAAGCATATTTTATCCGGCTATATCGGAAGGAAGTAGACAGTTTGAGGCAGACTGTTTATTGACACTTTGAATTTTCGTAGTTATAATAGTAATTTGAATCAGAAGACCAGTTACTGAAAAGGAGAAGAGACATGAGTTTTGAAATGGCAAATGAATGTTATGCGGTCGGCATTGATATTGGCTCGACTACGGTGAAAGTCATTGTCATGGATGCGCAGGATCATATTATTTACGCCAAATATCAAAGGCATTATGCAGATATTAAAAAGACGGTGTTATCGATGCTGAGAGAATTCTCTGAAGAAAAGGGCAATGTGAACTGTACGATTGCGGTTACCGGAAGCGGAGGGTTAAGCCTTGCAAAATCAATTCAGATTGAATTTGTTCAGGAAGTCATTGCGGTTACGACAGCAATTAAACGCGTTGTGCCGAATGCGGATGTTGCCGTGGAATTGGGCGGGGAAGATGCAAAAATTATTTATTTTAAAAATGGAATTGACCAGCGTATGAACGGAATCTGTGCAGGAGGTACGGGAGCATTTATCGATCAGATGGCTTCCCTGCTCCAGACAGATGCATCCGGATTAAATGAATATGCAAAATCATATAAAGAAATCTATCCAATTGCAGCCAGATGTGGGGTATTTGCGAAGACGGATATACAACCCCTCATTAATGACGGGGCGTCAAAAGAGGACTTGTCGGCCAGTATTTTTCAGGCAGTCGTGAATCAGACGATCAGTGGACTTGCCTGCGGACGTAAGATTTGCGGCAACGTTGTATTTTTAGGCGGTCCGCTGTACTTTCTTCCTGAATTAGGAAAGGCTTTTGTGCGGACGTTGGAATTAAAGCCGGAAGAAGCACACTTTCCGGAAAATGCACATTTATTTGCGGCTCAGGGAACAGCTGTATACAGCCGTAAGACGGGGATTTGCAGTTTGGCCAAGATCGTTCAGAGGGTAGAAGCACTGGATAGAGTAGCTTCAGAAAGCCATCGTCTGAATCCGCTATTTAGAGATCGTGAGGATTTTGACGCATTTATCGAGCGCCAAAATCAGTATCAGGTACATATTGGAAGATTAGACGATTATAAAGGAAATTGTTATTTGGGAATCGATGCGGGATCAACGACGACGAAGCTTGCGCTGGTTTCAGAAGATGGTGAATTATTATATAGCTTTTACAGCAGCAATAAGGGCGATCCAATTGCTGTTACCCAAGAAGCCTTTCGTGAAATCAAGAAGAAATTACATCCGGAGGCGAAGATTGCCTACTCCTGTTCGACCGGATATGGAGAGTCGCTATTGAAGGACGCCTATAATCTGGATGAAGGAGAAGTTGAGACAATTGCGCATTATTATGCTGCCCGTTTTTTTGAACCGGAGGTTGATTGTATTCTGGATATCGGCGGACAGGATATGAAATGTATCAAGATTCGGGATGGCAGCGTTGATACGGTCATTTTAAATGAAGCTTGTTCATCCGGATGTGGTTCGTTTATTGAAAACTTTGCAAATTCCCTCGGATATTCAGCGGAAGAATTTGCGAGAGAAGCTGTGAAAGCAGCGCATCCGGTGGATCTTGGAACACGGTGTACCGTATTTATGAATTCCAATGTGAAGCAGGCTCAAAAGGAAGGGGCACCTGTTGCGGATATTGCGGCAGGGCTTGCCTATTCGGTTATTAAAAATGCGTTATTCAAGGTAATTAAACTGACGGATGCATCTGCTTTGGGTAAAAATATTGTCGTTCAGGGTGGAACTTTTTATAACAATGCGGTATTGAGGAGCTTTGAACTGATCTCCGGACGTGAAGCAATTCGTCCCAATATTTCAGGACTGATGGGTGCGTTTGGAGCGGCGCTGATCGCGCGTGAGCGGTTTGAAGGGCAGGAATCATCGATGTTATCCTTAGATGAGATCCTGACATTATCTTATCGGACGAAGATGGCACATTGTCAGGGATGTCAGAATCATTGTCGCCTGACGGTTAATCTGTTTTCCGGTGGAAGAAGACATATATCTGGAAACCGATGTGAAAAGGGAATTCAATCGCAGCATAAAGTCAATCAGGCGCCAAACTTGTTTGAATATAAGAAAAAGCGGATGTTTCAATATCCGCCTTTGAAAAAAGAAAAAGCATATCGTGGGACGATTGGTATTCCGCGTGTGTTAAATATGTATGAAAATTATCCGTTTTGGGCAGTGTTTTTCAGAAAATTAGGATTTCGGGTTATCCTGTCCCCATTTTCTGACCGCAGTATTTTTCAGCTCGGCATGGATTCAATTCCGAGCGAATCGGAATGTTATCCGGCGAAATTGGCGCATGGCCATATTGAATGGCTGATCAAAAAGGGTGTTGATACGATTTTCTATCCTTGTGTATTTTATGAAAGAAATGAAAATAAAGCAGCACAAAACCACTATAACTGCCCGATGGTCATTTCCTATCCGGAAAATATAAAAAATAATGTAGAAAACTTTAAAATAAAAAAAGTACGGTTTTTAAATCCATTTCTAGCCTTTACGGATGAAAATGTTCTGGGGAAACGCCTTGTTGAAATCATGAAAGAGGAATTCTCGATTGGCAAGAAAGAGGTGTTGGCTGCGGTTCATTCCGGTTGGAGAGAGCTGCTGCATTGCAAGAATGATATTTTAGAGGAAGGAAAAAAGACGCTGAAGTGGATCGAGGAACATGAAGGCCATGGAATTGTTTTGGCAGGGCGTCCGTATCATCTGGATCCGGAGATCAATCATGGAATTCCGGAGATGATACAGAGTTTTGGATTTGCTGTGCTGACGGAGGACAGCGTATCCGGACTGAGCGGATCCCATCATAAGATGCGTGCGACGAATCAATGGATGTACCATTCCCGACTATATGCGGCAAGCGAGTATGTTGCGGCAAGAGATGATCTGGATCTGATCCAGCTCAATTCATTCGGGTGCGGTGTGGATGCTGTTACGGCAGATCAGGTACAGGATCTGCTCATGCAGGCAGGCAAATTATACACTCTGTTAAAGATCGATGAGGTCAACAACTTAGGTGCTGCGAAGATTCGTGTACGTTCTCTGATCGCGGCTTTAAAATTACGCCAGAAGATCGTTTCTGACCGAAAGCAGGAAATTCAGGATTATGAGCGTGTGGAATACACAAAAGAGATGCAGAAAGAGGGATATACGATTTTGTGTACGCAGATGGCACCGCTGCATTTTGATTTCTTAGAGGCGGCAATGCAAAGTTGCGGATACCGTGTTAAGATGATGACAAACGAAAGTCAGAATGTACTCGATATGGGTCTGAAATACGTCAATAATGACGCATGTTATCCGGCTCTGATCGTTACCGGTCAGATCATGGATGCGGTTTTATCCGGAGAATATGACGTCGATAAGCTGGCGGTCATTATGGTGCAGACCGGAGGCGGATGCCGTGCATCGAACTATGTCGGTTTTATCCGTAAAGCGTTAAAAGAGGCGGGTTATCCGCAGATTCCGGTGATATCTCTGAATGCAAACGGCATGGAGAAGAATGAAGGATTTCGATATTCATTCAAAATGCTTTCTAAATGTATGCAGGCAATTGTCTATGGTGACATTTTTATGAGAGTCATTTACAGGATTCGTCCTTATGAAGTGGAAAAGGGATCAACGAACCGTTTGTATGAAAAATGGAAAAATATCTGCATTGATGATATTTTAAAACCTTCGGTTAATATGCAGAAATTTTATAAAAACTGCGAAGGAATTATCAAAGATTTTGATAATCTTCCGATTGATGAATCCATTATTAAGCCGAAAGTCGGAATTGTCGGGGAAGTACTTGTGAAATTTATGCCGATTGCGAACAATCATCTGGTGGATTTACTGGAAGATGAGGGCATGGAAGTTGTGATGCCGGATCTGGTTGAATTTTTGGAATATTGTTTCTGGAATGCGATTTATCGGGAGCGATATTTGGGCGGTTCGAAAACTGGTTCCTATATGGCAAAAGCGGCAATTACATTTATGGATGGCATGCGAAAGAGAATTTTTAGCGCTCTGGATAAGAGCAAACATTTTGAAAAACCGACAGAACTTTCCAAGATGAGAGAAGATGCGTCTTCGATTTTGCAGATCGGAAATCAATGTGGAGAAGGATGGTTCCTTCCAGGTGAGATCATCGATCTGATAAAAAACCGTGTAGATAATATTGTATGTATTCAGCCATTTGGCTGCCTTCCGAATCATGTCGTAGGGAAAGGCATTATCAAGAAGGCGAAAGAGCTTTATCCACAGGCGAATATTGTTGCGATTGACTATGATCCGAGTGCGAGTAAGGTAAATCAGTTGAATCGCATTAAACTGATGCTTGAAAATGCAAAAGCGAAAATTGAAGGTGATGCAGATGCAGAGCCTACCTTAGAATAAGAGGGGGAAATTATGAATCAAAAACTAATCACATTTGTTGTTCCTTGCTACAATTCACAGGAATATATGGATATTTGTGTGGAAAGCCTGTTAAAGGGTGGCGATCAGGTTGAAATATTGATCGTAAATGACGGTTCAACGGATCGTACCGGCGAGATTGCAGCAGAATATGAGAAAAAACATCCGAATATCGTTCGTGTGTTGACACAGGAAAACGGCGGTCATGGAGAAGGAATCAATCATGGATTGCGTGAAGCATCTGGAATCTATTTTAAAGTTGTAGATTCCGATGACTGGCTGGATGAGGAAGCGCTTCCAAAAGTGCTTCGACGTCTGGAATTGTGTGAAAGACGCGGTGGAATCGACTTGATGATCTGCAATTATATCTATGATCATAAGGATGAACCAAAACTAAATCGTACGATCAAATACAGAAATGTATTTCCTCAGAATGGAATTTTTGGATGGAATGACACAAAGCCGTTTTTGCCGTGGCAGTATCTGACATTGCATTCCTGCATTTACCGTACGCAGGTGCTGATTGACAGCAAAATTGAACTGCCAAAGCATACGTTTTACGAAGATAATTTATTTGTGTATCAACCATTGACTTATGTAAAGCGAATGTGCTACATGGATGCAGATTTATATCATTACCTGATTGGGAGGGAGGATCAGTCTGTTTCAGAAGAAAGTCTGAAAAAGAAATGTTCTCATCAGATTTTGGTGTCCAAAGAAATTTTTAAGGCACATCGTATTAAAGATGTGAAAAAGGAAAATCCAAAACTCGGCCGTTATCTGTATCATGAACTCGTCTTTATGATGGCGATTGCAACCGCATTTACCCGTTTGAATAAGACGGAGGAAGCGGAACAGATGATAAAAGAGATGTGGAAGGATGTTGCGGCATATGACAAAAAGCTTGCGAGAAGGATACATCGTGCATCCATTGCAGCATTTGTAAATCTTCCTGGAAAAAAGGGACGGGACATTGGATTGTTCTTATATCGTATGTGCCATAAAGTGGTTGCATTTAACTAACAAAGAAAGGCTGATGTATTTTATGGATACGTCAGCCTTTTGATATATGCTCATGAAGAAAATTATTCTGTGATATGAATTTCATCCTCTCTTGCAAAGACGGAAGAAAACTGCTTCATTCCAAATCTTTTGACAAACAACTCGCATTTGCATAAGAATAAGAAGTATGGGTTGATCTTTTCTCCATATAAACCTTCGAAATTTCCTTGCCCCTTTGCAATTACCACATCGGCATTTAAAATGATGTTTCTTGCTTCTTCGGAGATTTCTCCGATATGGGTTCCGGGTATTGCAACTCCGTTGCCGATACAGTCAACAAGCCCGGTCAGGCCAATCTCTTCAGCGTCTTCCATGGTCGCATCGTTAATGACCGGTTTTCCGCGTAGAACTACTGTGATATGCAGATTCGGATACATCTCCCTGAGAATCTTGATGAATAATTTATCCATAACGATCTCGCCGCAGTTGTCGGTTAGATAGGCGAGTTCTCTTGCATTTGCAAGATCTTCTTTGAATTGTGCCAGTTCTGTTTCGGAGACTGTTTCTGTCTGCGCTTTTTCCAGCAAATCTTTTAAAATCGAGTCATCCACTTTCATTCCAACTCCAAAATCGATAAAATTACCGGCACAGACGTACTTGATACAGGATGCAATCAAATCATCGGATGCCCGGATGTTCTGTTCGACGATCTGCTCTTTTGAAAGCATGTACTGATTGTACTTATGTTTGATCGCGGTATAATCAATCTGCGGTTTAAAATAACGGGCATAAATTTCGTCGATTTTCATGCTGAGCCACGGGGCAGAGCCAGACTGCCCGTGGTCATATAATAATTTCAATACTTCCCGTAAATATTCTTTTTTCTTTTCCTCATCTTTGAATGGACGGATCGTCGCCTCCTGCTTGTTAAACAGACAGGCAAGGCACATGGAATTCGCTTGCATAGTAACTCCTCTACTTTCTTAGAACACGAATTGAATTAATGATACAGATTACAGCGACTCCTGTATCGGCAAATACGGCCATCCACATGGATGCGATTCCCAAAAGTCCTAAAATCAGTACAAGTGCTTTAAAAGCAAGTGCAAATACGATATTCTGTGTTGCAATTCGGTTGGTCATCTTTGCAATGCGTATTGCTTCCGGTATTGCGGAAAGTCTGGATGTCATGAATACAACATCGGCTGCTTCAATTGCCGCATCCGCGCCGCTGCCCATGGCAGCACCGCAGTCTGCACCTGCCAAAACGGGTGCATCGTTGATTCCATCTCCAACGAACATAACTGAGCCGTACTTTTCACGAAGTTTCTGTAATACATCCAGTTTATCATTTGGAAGCAATTTTGCATAGTATTCTTTTATTCCGGTTTTTTCTGCAATCGCCTTTGCGCTGTCAGCAGAATCTCCGGTAAGCATAACCGTTTGAACGCTTTGATTCAGCTTTTCAATGGATTCTCTGCTGTCATCTTTGAGCGTATCGGAAATCAGTAATCGTCCGGCATATGCCTGATTTTTGGCAAGCAGGATTTCTGTTCCATAATCGGCTGCTTCATGTGGAATCTCAATCCCAAATCTGTCCATTAATTTTTTATTTCCACATAAAATTTCAGACCCATTGATCAGGGCTTTCATGCCGTGCCCTGCAATTTCTTCGATCTCAGAGGCTTCCATCACTGAAATCTGACGTTCCTTTGCCGCTGTCAGAATGCTTTTTGCGATTGGGTGGGTTGAATTTTGTTCGCATGCAGCTGCATAGGAGAGTAATTCATTTTCTGATCCGTTTCCGCATGTCAGAATGGACTGCAATACAAAGTTACCTTCAGTAATCGTTCCGGTTTTGTCCATAACAACGGCTTTGACATCTTTCAATGCTTCGAGTGCGATTCCGCCCTTAAATAAAATTCCTTTTTTCGAACCAAGTCCAATACCTGAGAAAAAAGATAGTGGAACGCTTAATACCAGTGCGCATGGACAGCTGATAACGAGGAAGGTGCAGGCGGTATAGATCCATCGGCTCCATTCACCCGTGATCAAGGATGGTATTATAGCAGTTGCCAGAGCGACAGCGACAACGAATGGCGTATATATATGAGAAAATCTCGTAATAAAACGTTCCATCTGGGGTTTGCTTGCAGCGGCATTTTCCATTGATTCCATAATTCGGGTTACCATCGATTCGTCGAGAGTATTTGTAACTTTTAACTTGATAACACCGATCTGATTTAGGCATCCGGACAGGATTTCGTCACCTTCTGTTACCGTAACTGGAACAGGTTCGCCGGTAAGCGCGGAAGTATCAAGCTGGGTCGTTCCTTCTATTACGATGCCATCCAGAGGAATTCGGTCGCCCGGACGTACCAGGATGATCGTACCGGGTGTTACGTCTTCAGCTGGAATTTCATGAGTATGATCCCCATGTACCTGAAGGACGGTTTCCGGACGCATATTGACCGTTTCCATAATGGAGGCGCGGCTCTTTTCTACTGCATAATCTTCAAATGCTTCGCCGATTCGGTAAAAGAGGATAACACCCAATGCCTCCGGATACTCACCGATCAGCAGTGCGCCGATCGTCGCAATTGTCATCAGGAAATTCTCATCAAAAATCTGACCCTTTCCGATGTTATGAACTGCAGTAATGATAATATTCTTCGCAAGAAAGAGGTAAGCGGCAAGATAGACAATTAAAGACATATTTTCATCTTTCATAAAATATCCTGCAATATAGGCAATGATAGCCAAAATGATTCCGGCGGCCAGATTGTATTTTTCTTTTTTTTCAGAATCCTCTTGTGGATTTGGAGTCTGTTCTTTGCGATGATGGTGTTCGTGTTCATGATCGTG
>JAUNOI010000131.1 GCA_030531165.1 Lachnospiraceae bacterium | reverse complement strand
TTAAAATATCATTTATTTTGCACAAAAGAAATGAAAAAGATGAAAAATAAAAATACAATTTGCACAATGAATTGCGTAATTGATTGATGAAATGTACTGGATGGAATTGCGTAGTTCATTATGCAAATGTTTATGTATTTGAAGATATTTCACATGTTAAACTTTATTTATCAAAAACATCAAGAAACAAGAGAAGGAGGCAAAAATGAAAGTTATTGCAGTATCTCATGGGAGTTTTTCAAAGGGACTGGTTGACAGTGTTCAGATGCTCGTCGGTGAACAGGAAAACCTGGTTGCTTATGGATTATTTCCAGAACAAACGGTAGCAACGTTAAAAGAGAAGCTTCAGGCAGAGCTTGATGCTACAAAGGAAGGAGAAGAAGTTCTTTTCCTTACTGATTTATTCCATGGAAGTCCGTTTAATGCGGTGGTAGATCTGATGAGAGATTATGATTTCTACCATATAACAGGAATTAATATTCCATTAGCTGTTTTAGTTATGATGGGACGATATGCAGACAAGACTGCAGATGAAATTTGCAGGGAACTCATGACCGAAGCACCGGACACTGTGAAATATGTAAATGATATGTTTCAGGCAGATGATGACGATGAGGAGGAAGAAGAATGAAAAATATTGTTTTAGCACGAGTAGATGACCGATTAATCCATGGTGAAGTAGTATCTGTATGGACACCAAGTTTAAATGTTAACCGTATCGTCATTGTTGATGATGAAGTAGCAGCAGATAAATTTAATAAGAGAGTTATTAAAGCTTTAGCACCAAATGGAGTAAAATGTAATGTTTATTCAGTGGAACGTGGAGCTGATATCTTACAGAGACCATCAAAAGAAGCTTCTGAAAAAGTCATGGTATTAACCAAAACACCAATTACTTATGCAAAAATGGTCGATCTTGGATGTACATTTGATGCTGTAAATCTTGGGGGTATGGGACTTCGGGGAGAAAGAACTCCATTTATAAAAAATGTAGCTTGTTCTCCGGATGAAATTGAGGCAATCAAACATCTTATGGATAAAGGGGTACATGTATATTATCAGCTTGTTCCGGAGCAACAGGTGATTGAAGCGAAAGATTATGTCTAAAATGAAAAACGATAACAATTAGGAGGAAAAAAATATGGGTAATATGAGTATGATTCAGGCTATCCTATGTGGAGTTGTTTACTGGCTGGCAGTAGGTAACTTACCATTTGTAGGACTTTGGTCTTTACAAAGACCTCTGGTATGTGGAGCACTTACAGGTTTAATTTTGGGACACCCGGTAGAAGGTGCTGTCATCGGTGCGACGATCAACCTGGTGTATTTAGGATTTATGTCAGCCGGCGGATCAATGCCAGCCGACATGGGACTTGCAGGGGTACTTGGCACAGCATATGCGATCTGTGGCGGCTTAGATGCAGATACCGCACTTGCAATTGCAGTTCCAATTGGTATTTTAGGTACAATCGTATGGGCAGGACGTATGACTTTTGACTGTGCTTTTGTACATATGGCAGATAATTATATTGAAAAAGAAGAATATGGAAAAATATGGAGAGCAAATGTCCTGTTCCCACAGATCATGTGTTTTTGTATGACCGCAATTCCTTGTGCTTTAGCAGCGTACTTTGGAGCAAACTATATTCAGAATATCTTAGATTTATTAAGTGGTAAAGTATTAACGGTATTCCAGATTATCGGTGGATTAATGCCTGCATTAGGAATCGCAATTACATTACAGTACATTTACAAAGGAGAATCCAGAATCTTCTTATTTGCAGGTTTCTTATTAGCAGTATATTCTAAGTTACCATTACTGACACTGGGTATTATTGCATTGATCGTCGCAGTTGTATATGTACAGATGACAGATAATAAAGCAGCGGTAACAGCAAATGGTGCAGCAGCTGACTATGATGATGAAGATGATGAGGAGGACGACTAATATGGAAAATAAGAAAAGATTAATCCCGAAAGCTGCCCTGATCAAAGCATGGCTTATATGGGAAACATTTCCACAAACATGTTATAACTATGAAAGAATGATGGGTCAGGTATGTGCTCATATGTTTTCAGTAATTATCAATTTCTTATATAAAGATGATCCTTCGAAACGAAAAGAAGTTATGAAACGGGAAATTGAATTCTTCAATGTTCATATTGAATTCGGTGCATGTATTCTTGGTATGGCAATTGCTCTTGAAGAACAAAAAGCCATGGGTGAAAATATTCCCGGTGAATTTATTACCAACCTGAAGACCTCTTTGATGGGACCTTTAGCTGGTATGGGCGATACGATTTGGCAGGGAGTTGTTATCCCCATCTTGTTAGCTTTATGTATTGACTTAACAAGATCTGGAAGTGGTAATGTGTGGGGTGCAATTATTTATGCAGTTGTAATCGTCGTTGCAGCATATGGCTTAAGTTACTGGAACTTTATGTTTGGTTATAAAGCCGGTAGTGAGGCAATTATGGATTTCCTTGAAAAAGGTATCTTAAATAAACTGATTAAAGGCGCTTCCATTATGGGTTGTATGGTTATGGGTGGTCTGATCGTAAACTATGTAACTGCAATCTGTGGTATTGAAATTGC
>JAUNOI010000061.1 GCA_030531165.1 Lachnospiraceae bacterium | reverse complement strand
TATTTCACAAGATGCTACGATTTTATAATTTTCTGGAATTTGGTAAGTATTCTCTACTGATCTCAGTTTTTATTGGATGCTGCAACATCAAACTTCATACCATGGATAGTAACATAATCAAGTTGATTCATATCGATGAGTTTATCGTATGTCATATTAGCAAAATAATTTATTTTTTCATTTTTGTCTGCAAAAGCACCATTCGTTCCATCATTACAAGTCATCGTTTTTCCATCTTTAAATGTCAATTTTATATTTTCGAGTTTTTGAAATGCCAACCAATATGGACTTGCATCAGATAAATCAGAATTTCTATCTATACCCGTATTATCTGGCATACATTCCAAATAAATGCCAACTGAGGAAATGCTGAAATTATTCAGTTTAAGGTGAATTCCATTCACATTGATCGACTGACCAGAAGCAATATTTTTTGATTGATTTTCATATTGCAAAGGAACATTAAATTTCCATTCCCCCTTTACAAGTAATTCATTTTCTTTTTCCGTTCCATAATTAATTATATCCTTTAGCTTAATGTTGAGTGTCATACCACTTTTAAATTTATCTTTACCATTACAAATACGTACATACTGAAATGCATTATCCGTTGAATCAGCGTCATAAAAATATTCTGAACCGGAAAATCCAGATGTATTGCCGATGAAAATATCCTCGCTTTTGAACTCCATAGTTTTCATCTTCTTTTTTATTGATGAATCAAACTCCGATTTATCCTCCTTTTCAATTGTACAAACAAGGGCAACACGATAAGAATCTCCCAAGATTGCATCTAACGTTATCTTAATTCCATTGTCGGTCACAGATTTACCAATCATACTTCCCTCTTCATCAGCTACCTTTGATGTCTTATCATCCAAATGAAAAACATTTTTAAAGGCTTCGGAAACCTGTCCAAAATAACCAGAAGCACTTGCTCCGACCGTTCCGGTAATTAAGATTATCATACAAAGAACGGCTGCTATCATACGTTTTGCCGGCCAACTCATTTTCTTTCTCTTTTTATTATCATTCATATTCCCTATCTCCTTTAATATACGGCTTTTCACTGCCTTATTTTCTTCGGATGATAATGGAATTTCTTCATATTGATCAAAATCTATATCGACATTATTTAATAAATCATACATTCTTTTGTCCATAATCAACAATCTCCTTTCGATGGATATATACGAAACATCCTTTTCCTTGCTCTGGATACTCTGTTATATATTGCAGATTTTTTCATATTCAACTCTCTGCCAACCTCATCTACACCACACTCCTCGATGTATAGCTTTTTAAATATTTGCTGATCGAGCGGTTTTAAATGTAAAAGTAAATCTTTCACTTCCTCATTTAATTCTTCCTCAACAAATGCTAACGATGGAGAATCTTCGATTTCCAATGGAAGATTCTCGAGAGAAACATTGCGTAGTTCCTTTTGATATTTTCTTATATAACTGATCGCCTGATATCTTGCAATTGCAGCAATCCAATTTTTGAAACTATTTCTGGATTCGTCAAAAGAATCTATGTTTTGCCAGATTCCTAAAAGAATATCATTGAAACATTCTTCCTGTAAGTAAGGAAAGCAAAATAAATGCTTTCGTAAAATAGCCTTTAAGAGTGCACCATAGCGATCAATGACATATAAAAGAGCCTCCTCATTTTTCTTTTTTAATTGTTGGATATAATTTTGATCATTTATCTTCATCCATTATCCTTCCTTTGCGTTGAGTTACAAATATTTACCGGCTTTTATTTGTCCTTTCACTTATTTATTCGCTTTTGGCAGTTCAAATCTATCACTTTTAGAAAAATTTACCCATTTAAATTGCTATGTAAGCATTATAATACTTTCATCTAAATCTCATAAAAAGAATTTTATCATCTATCTTTTGTTTTTAGAATTCTGATTGCGATCAAATAGAACAGGAAAAAGAATACCACAACAGCCAATAGAAAAATCCAACTGCTTCCCGCCAGAGAATCTGTAGATTTGTTTGAATTCATTCCTGCCAGCATAAGGCTATAAGGCCAGAACAGTCCAAAACCATGATTAGAAAACAGCATGCCAAAAACACTTCCCACCAGAGCAAGACCGATCGGAATCGAAAAACTTCGGATCATCATTGATAAAAGGAGTTGCAATGCACCAATAGCGATAGCAGCAAGTGTCCCCCGAAGCAACCAGAATACAATCTGCGGAGAGCATAATCCTGAAAATCCTACAAATTTTCCAGCAACGATATAAAGAATTCCAACCCAAAGTTGTGTAATCAATGTCACAACAAAAATAACTGCCATTTTTCCCAAATACAGGCATGGGATGGAAACCGGCGATGTCAAAAAAACATACCAGTTATGATTTAGATGTTCGAGCCGCCAAAGATAAGAGCAATAAAGGGCAATTAATGGTGCATAAAATAAACTAGCGTAAAATAAAGTCAACTGTGTCCACAAAGAATACCATCCATCCGTCAGGATTTCTGTATTTTGTAAATAATTAAAAGTTCCCATAATCGTAGGAATAACTGGGATGATAATGCTCGCAGGCAATATAGCAGAATGCATGAGTTTTTTTCTCTCCGCTTTGATACATCGAAATAACATAAATTACACCTCTTTTCTAACAACAATTCTTTTACATAGGATATAGATGAATATTCCAACAGCCAAAAACGTCAGGAATTCATACAAAGAAAATGGAACTTTATAATATTCAATCATTCTTGTTGCACGTTCCCAGTTCATTTGTACACATGGAAACGCTGCAAAATAGCCCCAAATAATCAATCGTGCTATCGGAGCTGGAAAAAATAAAGAAAACAGTCCCAAAAATGAACCAGCAAGTCCGATTACAAGTGGCATAATCTGACTATTTGATATAAGAGAAAGCATTTGCTGAATCACAAATAAGACAGCACTCACGCAAAAAGTGACGGCCAAATAGGCGACAAACATAGGTATGTCCAATGAAGCTTTAAAATGATACATCCTATCGCACAATAAGATCATAATGCCATGCCCTATTGTAAAAAAGAAGAGATATTTTAGCCCACATAAAAATTTGCAGTCAAAAAATCTGCTACTTTTTTGCATTGTATAGAGAAGTTTTAAGGTATCCCCCTTGATTTCCATGTCACATAATCTGCTGGCAATGACTGCAATCATAATCGGCAGAAGAATCGTGTTCATAATCGGAAGATGATAAAATAACATAAAATATCCGTTGGCTAATTCATTTAATGAAGCTTTGCTAAGCTGCCATAGCATCCACAGCATTTCAAAGAGTAAAAATACAAGTGGAACAAGCCATATCTTTTTGTGTCGGGCTTTTTTCTGCTCAGAGTGCAGTTCACGAATAAATGCAACATTCATAAACTCACCTGCTTTCCTGTAAGATGCAAAAAGATATCTTCCAGACTCATTTGCTGTTCCGTGATCCTATACACACCAATTCCTGAATTGACAAGCGTTGACACTGCCTTTATGACAAAATCATCCTCATAAATTTGAAGACAAAGAGTTCCTTCTCGCCACTCAGCTGGAATTTCAGATTGCTTTAGTATGTTCATTGCCGCAACATCCTGATCGGTACGCAGAAAAATTCTGGATCTGCTATGCTCATGGAGAGAGGATAATCTATCCTGGAAAATAAGCTGTCCTTTGTCGATAATTCCCACATGAGTCGCCATTTGGTCGATTTCACTCAAAAGATGACTTGAGACTATGATCGTCATTCCATATTTTCGTGGTAAAGAACAGATAAGCTCACGCATTTCCTGAATACCGGCAGGATCAAGACCGTTTGTCGGCTCATCCAGAAGAAGGATTTTGGGATTTCCAAGCAATGCTGCCGCAAGTCCAAGTCTTTGCTTCATGCCGAGAGAATAATGACTCACCTTTTTATGCTTCTGTTCTTTCATGCGCACAATTTTTAATACACGATCTATTTCCTGTTCTGGTACATCTTTTAATGTACAGATAATTTGAAGATTTTCCTTTCCGCTTAAATGACCGTAATAAGCTGGAGATTCGATCAACGAACCCGTCTGTGTGAGAATTTCCAGTCGATTTTTTAGATTCACCTCTTTGCCTAAAATACTAATTTGTCCTTCTGTTGGTTTGATCAGTCCCAAAAGTAGTTTTAAAGTAGTAGATTTTCCAGCACCATTAGGGCCTAAAAATCCATAAATGCTTCCTGCGGGAACTTTTAAATCAAGATGATCAACGACTGTTTTTTCCTTATATTTTTTTGTAAGAGAATTTGTAGTAATCACAGATGTCATAAAATACACCCCTTTCTGTTTTTATATAGTTATTGTAAATAGACTGCCTTATATGAGACTTAACGCTGCCTTATTTTTACCTTAAGTTTTGCAAGGAAGATTGGAAGTATCGAAAATAAGCATTATAATAAAGTATAGATTTCATCAAAGTTAAGGAGAGAAAGCAAAAATGGAAGATAACAATTATACAATTCTTGTAGTTGATGATAATGAAGAGCTTGTGAGCATGATCGCCGCCATTTTAAAGGAAAAAGGATATAAAAAAGTTCTCACTGCGCAATCTGTAAAAGAGGCAATGCAACTTTTTCATGCAAAAAAACCTGATTTGGTGATACTAGATATTATGCTGCCAGACGGTGACGGGTTTACTCTGTTTCAAAAAATGCGGGGGTATTCCGAAATTCCTATTTTATTTTTGTCGGCAAAGGATGAAGATGAGGATCGACTATTTGGTCTTGGACTTGGGGCAGATGACTATATCACAAAACCTTTTCTTCCAAAGGAACTTTTTCTGCGTGTAAAAGCAGTTCTCAAAAGAACATACCATACCTCTCCAAAAACAGAGAAAAAAGAGGAAATTTTGATATTAGGGGAACATGAAATATTACCGGAACAGGCAATTGTCAGGTTTCATGGGGATGAAACTTCCTTGACGGCAAAGGAACTTTTGCTTTTGATGAAATTAAACCAGAACCGTGGGAGAATTGTTACTTTCGATGCACTTTGTAATGCTGTATGGGGAGACTCCTATTATGGGTATGAAAATACTCTGATGGTACATATCCGCCATCTGAGGGAAAAGATTGAAGACAATCCATCCAAGCCGAAATGGCTTTTGACAGCACGGGGACTTGGATACCGTCTAGCAAAAGAGGAGACAAATTCATGAAGAGTCTTTTAAAAATCATCCGTCGTTATTCTCTGACTGCCGGATTCATTATTTTTATTATTTTAGCAAGTAATATCGGCGTATTTTTATATCTTGGATCGTCAACCATGAAGGATAATGAAAAAATGGTTTATGGACGAGGAATGATGGAGCAGATTAGTCATGAACTTACAATACAGGGAAAAAGGATTGAATTATCGGAAAAAGGTAGAAAACTAATAAAAGATACCGATTTTGTTTGGGCAATGGCACTTGATGAATCTGGAAATACCGTTTGGGAATGGAATCTTCCAAAAGAAATTCCCAAAACATATACATTACAGGATGTCGCAGCATTTAGCAGATGGTATCTGAAAGATTATCCCGTAAGAGTATGGAAAAATGGTAATTTTCTACTCGTATTTGGATGCGATAAAGAACAAGTTGTGCGATATGATGCCCTCATGTCTTCTGTATTATTCAAAAATCTTCCTATGTACTTAAAAACAATGGTCGTAGCAAATGTAATGATAATCATATTGTTTATTCTTTGTTATGGTTTTCGATTTTATCGTTCTATGAAACCAATCGCACAGGGAATTGAAAATCTGTCAGATGGGAAACCCGTAGATTTAGAAGAAAAGGGGCTTTCCAGTGAACTTGCGGAGAAATTGAATTTTACCTCAAGGACACTGCGAAAACAGGAAGAACAACTTGCACGCAGAGATCAGGCAAGAACAGACTGGATTTCGGGAGTATCCCACGACATTCGAACACCTCTGTCTTTGATCGTCGGATATTCCGATAAGCTGGCACAGGATGAATCTTTGCAGGAAGAAAATCGAAGGCTGGCAAAGACAATTAGACGACAAAGTCTGATTATCCGTCAATTGGTTACGGACTTAAATCTGACTTCAAAACTTGCCTATCAAGCACAGCCACTGAAAAAAAAGACGTGTTCTCCAGCGGCACTTTTGCGAGAGTGTATCGCAGATTTCTATAATGGAGAGTTTGGGGAAGATCCCTATCTGGAACTTTCCGATATGGAAGAAGATATGTTAAATTATACGATAGAATTCCATATGACCGAAGACGCACAACGAATTAAAATTGAGGCAGATGAGGGATTGATCAAACGGGCACTTCGCAATCTGATCGGCAACAGCATCCGACATAATCCGAACGGATGTCATATTCGCGTTACGATGTCTGTGCAAAATGAAAAAATCTGCTGGCTAATAGAAGATTCAGGACCGGGCATTTCTGAAATTGTGGTACAAAATATGGATAAGCAAGAGACTAAAGTCCATATTATGGGGCTTCGCCTTGCGGCCCAAATCGCAAAAGCACATGGAGGCGAACTTCAATTTGTATCGCGCAAAAGTAGAAACTATGATATAGCATTTTCGATACATCTTGATCAGAGCAGTAAAGATTGGCTATGAAATAATGCTCATTTGATTGTGAACAACTCATAATATAGGGGACTGTCGGAAAATAGACAGCCCCTAATCATCCGAATATTAGAAATTTCTTCCATTCCAGCCCCAATCATGGATGCCATGGTATGTGACATAAATATAATTTCCCGGTATCCCTAATTCTTCTTCATAAATTTTGCAAATTTCTCCTGTCATCTTCTCATAATCTTCTGAAGACGCATCTCCAAACAAGCTGACAGATACATAAGCTCCCTGTTCTAAGTGGTTACCACCCATATAAAGATCATAGTTGTCTTCAAATCCTACCATCAAAAATGTCTCGGATTTATGCAGTACACTGACCGCCTGTCCTAATTTTGTTTTAATTGCTTCTTTTTTGTCATCTGATACTTTTCCTGTAATTTTTGAATCAATAAATGGCATGATAATGCCTCCTTTCGATGATATAATTCCATTTGATAAATTTTATGCTATTTCTTATTTTATTATATTTTGTTTTTACAAATGATAACTCTCCAATCATTTCTTATATATTCTATTATAGCGAACAAGCCAATTGGTATACTTCTTTTAATTTTGGAGATTCTTTCATACTTCCTTTTTCATTCATTCCCGGAATCGTAATAATCCCTTTATCTTCCCATTTCAAATATGCACCAGTCGCTTTGTACTGTGCAATTGCCGCATCATATACTCCATCTGATGCAGAATCCAATAACAAAATTGTCTTATGAAAATGGAATCCTACACTTCCTCTTGCATACATCCGATCGATCGCACATTTTAGCTGGCCTGTGATATCAAACCAATAAATTGGTGAAGCAAATACAACCAAATCAGCCTGATCAAGACTTTCCAAAACAGCAGCCATATCATCGTTCTGGACACATTTTCCGCCATGAGCAAAGCAATACTGGCATCCCAGACAACCAGCAATTTTCTTTCCTGCCAAATTAATTTTATCAACTTCATGTCCAGATGCTTTGGCACCTTTCATAAATTCATCCACCATAATTTCTGTGTTTCCATTCAAACGCGGACTGCCGTTTAAAATTGTTATTTTCATTCTTGTGTCCTCCTTCCCTTAACAAAAGTATATCATATACTTCACAAACATTATAGTTTTAGCTTATGATAAACATTCTCTGTTTTTTTACTGATCGATACGCGCAGTTTCTTAGCATATGTGAGATTATCTTCTTCATCCACCTAAGATTTTCTTATGACCATGTTCGCCAAGAACTTCAGACGCTATTTACAGAGAAACACTCCCCTTTATTCAAGAACGCAAATAAGAGGACTGCCTTGTCGTAGAAATGAAATGTGCTTCTATGCTGGCAGTTGCAAAATATATGGTACTTGCCTTTGAATATGATCTTGCTCTGGCATCATTTTATTTTGATATTTTCTTATACTTCGTCGATCATAAATTTCAGAGATCACTCTTCATACCTCACGCTAATTGAATTTTACATTTTTATTCTACTTTTAAAATACTGTTCTTGAAATTTTACTTGTTCCATAATTTCTTCTTCGCTAAAGTTCATATCATCAGGCACTACAACCCATTTTTCTTCTATATCATCATCTCTGTGAATAATAGCAATTACTTTTCCCGTAAATTCGCTAACAGCAATATGAACACCTAAAATATAGGCATCTTGTTCGTCTCCATCTGGGGCTATAATTCCCTCAATATACCCATAATTTACTGGATAATAAATATCTTTATGTGCTGGATGGTAACTGCCAAGCGGTCGGTCTACAGTTACCTTAACCATCGTTCCAATCATATCATGTTTTTGCATCTGCATCCCTCCACTATTGCATTACCTCAATTATACAGTCTTTAAAAATATTTGTCATTTCTTTCCTTGAAAATTTAACAGAGCAGTTTTCGCTGCTCCGTCATCTCACACCTCGATCTTTCTTGCGTGTGCGTTGTTTATTCTATTCCCGTTCCTCAACAAGCTGAACTTTCTTTTGTAACCTTTCTCAGACACTCTCCCTCTGATTTAAATCTGGTTGTTTGACTACCGCTTTCCCTTTAAACAGACCTTTAATATTCTGCAAATCTTTTTCTAGCTCCGGAAGTTCCACATGCTCTGTATGATTAATCAACGCAAGCTGTCTGTCCAGTTCTTCTTTTACCTGCTCCATCTGCCGGAATTCCTCAATGTCAATTTCCAGCTTCGATTTCTGCGGCATTTGCAATTTCCGCACATATTCCATAAGGAAATGAATTGCCGATGTTATAATTGTTCGGAGCAGTCCCGGCTGCCTGCCATTCTCTGTAATGAAAGACTGACTTTTTCTGTAATCTCCTTCTGCTTGATCTCTGCCACCTGATTTTCTGCAACCCCTTCTACCAGCACAACATCTACTGTCTGGTTCCATTCCTGCCTTGTCGCATTGTCTGCCCGGATTTCTGCAGCCTTAGGATTATTCTTCCCGATCTTCTTCATTGGCAGATAAACACCTCCGGCTGAAGTACAGAAAGCTTCTGCGCTTCATCTTTCACATAATTGTTGATGAACTTCGTATACATTTTTTTCACTTCTCCGGTAAAAGCCTTGCTTTTGAAATCCTTATTTTTCACGGTAAACAAGTGGCTCTCATAAACTTCGCCTTTTGGAATAATGCTGCATCCATCCCGGACATTCCCATTTTTATCTAATATTTCTTTTTTTGTCCGGACATGTTTCCCATGTTCATCATAAAACATATTTCGGCCAGCAATTTTTACTTTGGGGCATTCCAGGAATTTCCGCTCACTGAATATCAGATGGATATGTTAATTCGTCATAGCCTTGTTGTGATGGAATGCCACACTGCATTTTACGCCATATCTTTCATGGAATATTTTCGTAAATAACCCTACCACGTTATCCGCCCGGTATTTCGTAAAATTCTCCGGCAGGACGATGATCAGTTCTTTTGCTTCAATGCAGTTCCCTTCCGTACCGCTTGCTCGAAAATCCTGCTGGTTTTCTTTCGCAAGATTTCTCCAGAATTCTGCTGTCGCATCCTCCGTCTGGTAAATGGCATATAAATGTTCCTGTCTCTTTGGATTTGAAATATAATCAATTCTGCCTTTTACATCTGACAATTTGCTCTGCCTGATAAATGAATGTCTTTCTATACGCATCTCCTTTCCTCGGCATGTTCTTCGGTCGATATGTTTTTGTGAGTGGGCACTTAAGTGTCCGTTTACGAACCAACTGCCATATCTGACATATAAGCCTCTGCAAGGGCGACTTCTGAAATTATTGGCGCAATTTCATCAGTACGCGGCTCTCGCTAAGTACATAGAATACAAATCGAAGATTTGTGTGATGGGTGTATTTCACTCTCAAACGCCGAGGGCTTGAAAAAAATTTTTTTGCCCGCCAACACCAGCCACAGACAACTCAATTTATGGGCGTATCCGCCCTTTTTCTCTGCCCATTTCAGGACAATTTTTTCACAAACAACTTCAAAAATACTCGTATAAAACGTATAAGCGTATATCACATACATTTCAGATACATGAGATATCAGTATGCTGTTTCGGGATTTTATAGATTTGTATTTTGAAGATATGGGACACCAATTGAAAGAATCTACCATCATCAGCAAACATTATATGGTGGATAAAAAGATTCTTCCGGTATTCGGGAAGATGCCGATCAACGAAATTACGCGAAAGATATCCGCAAGTGGCAGAATAAATTAACCGCTTATCGTGATGAAAAAGGCAAGCCTTGCTCCCAGATCTATCTCAAAATAATCAACAACCAGCTTACCGCCATGTTCAATTATGCTGTGAAATATTATGACTTGCGTGAGAATCCATGTACCAAAGCAGGCAGTATAGGTAAGAGCAATGCGGAAGAAATGCAGTTCTGGATAAAGACAGAATTTGAACAGTTTATTCCTGCAGTGCAGGACAAGCTAGCCTTTTATGCGGCATTTATGACCATGTACTACACCGGAATGCGTGTGGGTGAATTATGTGCCCTGACTCCTGCTGATATTGACCTGGAAAACAACATGATAACCATCAATAAGATTTTTCAGAGGATTAACGGAAGGGATGTTGTCTGGTCACCCAAAACGCCAAAGAGCAACCGAGTAGTCACAATCCCTAAAACACTCTCGGAATGCCTTGGCAAAATGCTATGAGATTCAGCCAAATGATAGGCTGTTCCCCTACACAAAAAGCTTCCTAAACCATGAAATGCTGCGTGGCTGTAAGAAATCTGTGGTAAAAAAGATACGGATTCACGATCTCCGGCACTCCCACGCAAGTCTGTTGATTGAAATGGGTTGCCAGCCTATTCTGATTGCCGACCGGCTCGGACATAAAAAAATACAGACAACCTTAAATACTTGCAGTCATCTGTATCCGAATAAACAGGCAGAAGTGGCAGAACAGCTTGAGAATATCATCAAAGGAATCATTGTTCCGGATGGTAGCCAAATGCCAAGTGTATCCAATTTGTAGCCAATAAAAAGAAATATCCTCTGGAACGCCTGTAAGTAAAGGCTTTCCAGAGGAATGGTATCTACTCAAACTCAGCCCAAGGGAGATTAATTACAGTGATTTTAATAGCGTTTTCGCTACTTTTTATTGCTATATTTGCCATATTAGCAGGCATAATTTTTACTAGCATAAAAATTGTACTCACTAATAATTTCCTAATAATTCATACTCTCCAGTATAACAAACTTGAAATTGTTGCGTTCTTTACTTATACATTTTCCTCCCTCATTCTGTCCAAATGATTAAAGTTCCTTGCGATAAGAGACAGTGCCAGTACGCATGCTAATACGTCTGCAATCGGCGCCGCATACAAAACACCATTCAGACCAAAGAATATTGGCATAATGATAAGCAATGGAATCAGGAAAAAGCCCTGTCTGGAAAGAGAAATAATAATACCCTGCCTTACATCTCCGATTCCTGTAAAATAGTTTACTGTCATAGGCTGTACACTGTATATAATTACCATCATCATATATATTCTCAGATATTTTGCCGCAAATTCATAGTACAGTTCTTCTCCACTTCCAAAGATACTTGTAATCTGTCTGGGAAAGATTTGAAATGCCGCAAAGGCAACTAATCCAATACAAAGAGCCGTACTGAGTGCCGTCTTATAAGTTTTCTTTACACGCTCATAATTCTTCGCTCCCATATTAAAGCCCAGAATCGGCTGACAGCCTTGAGCAAGCCCTACAGCAAAGGAAGCAAGTACACTGTTTAACTTTGCTGCAATTCCTGAGACTGCAAGTGGAATGTCACTGCCATAAACTGACAATGCTCCGTATTTTCTTAGCATATTATTCAGAACGATATTCACAAGCATCATAATAATATGATTGATAAAATTCGATGTTCCAAGCTTAATGATAGTAATCGCATATTCCACACGGATACCCAGCATATTTAGATGAATGTCAAAAGTCTTAAAATTTCTGAAATATAAAATCCCGATAACAAATGAAATAATCTGGCCGGTGATCGTGGCAAAAGCTGCCCCCTTGATTCCCCAATCGAACCCAAACATAAATAGTGCATCTAAACATACATTCAAGATTGCTCCCACGATATTACATGCCATAGAGTATTTCGGACTTCCATCTGCACGGATCAGCATACTCATGGCATTACCCATCAAAAGAAATGGAAAACCAAAAGCCGTAATTCCCAGATAGGTGCTTGCATACGGAAAGACATTTTCTGTTGCTCCGCAAAGCCATAATATAGGTGTCTTAAAAGCAAGAACGAAAAGCATGATAAATATACCAAAAGAAGCCATTAATGTCAGACCAGTTCCAACAAATTTCTTCGCTTCTTCTTCCTGTTTCGCACCCATATTAATATTAAAATTAGAGGCTGTACCAATACCAACCATCTGTGAAAATGCAGTAGTCAATGTCACAACAGGAAATGCAACATTAGTAGCTGCATTGCCATACATACCAACCACACGTCCGATGAAAATCTGATCTGTAATATTATATGCCGCCATGACCAGCATGCCAATGATGGAAGGAATTGCAAATCTTCTGATAAGTCCGGGAATTGGAGCAAAACCAAGTGGATTTCCCTGTGCATTGCCATCCTTAATAGTCTGATTCATTTACTTTTCCTCCTTCAGAAAGTTGGAAATATTTTTTTCCAGAACAGCAAGTGTTCGCATAAAAATATCCAAATCATCATTTCCAATACCCGCCGTAAAGATCTGATTGAGATGCAGAAGATCTTTCAAGACAATCTCACTTATTTCATTTACCTTGTCTGTTTTATAGATTCTGTTTTGGCGCTTATCCTTTGCATCCTGCACTCTTTTAACCAGTCCCTTACTTTCCAATGAGTGGATTACTCTGGTTGTCATTGCTTTATCTACACCAACAAGTGCTGTCAGTTCTTCCTGCGTAGCACCATCATGAGAATTGATAGCCATAAAAAAAGGCTCCTCAGCAACAGTAATATTATATTTTTTTACAACAGCTCCGACACATATCTGCGCTTTTCTGGAAACACGCAACAAATCTCTCGATAATTTTTCCATGTTATAATCATCTCCTTCAAATAGTTGAGTCATCAACAGTTATAGTATAAATTCCTTTAGTTGATCTGTCAACTAAAATTAAAAGATACGATTATATCACTAATAATAAAAAAACACTGGATGTGTCCTAATCACACTCCAGTGCTCTGCCGTATAAATATTTTTATAGACAAACGTAATCTATAAATCCCAATTTTTGCAATTCTTTCGATAAATTGTTTTTAATGAAATTCACTATTCACAATTTTTATCTTAAATACATTATAATGTAGTGCATCAGCTGACGAGTAATGCTTACTTAACACCGGACATTCTTCTAACATTTTTTGTTTTACAGTGACATCAGTGCATTCTGAGGCAATGCCACTAACTCTGATCCATTCACGTGTTCCCGGCTTCAAGGCAATAATCTGCATATTATTATTATGTTTTAGCTGTTTATATACTTCTTTTGTGTCAGCAGTAGAAATATATAAATAATCATCAATTTCCATAATTGCACCAAACGGTCTTCCTGCTGGGAAATCATCGTTAATCGTAAGTACGTAAAATGCTCCGCATTTTCTAATAAATTCACACTCTTTAGTCATTTGAATTTTCCTCCACAAATTTATCTTTCAAAATCTATCTGTACCAGTTTTTTCCCATTAGGCAACATATGCTCCAAAGTATTGATTACATGATAACCAATTTCAAGCATTGTGCTCTCTAATGCATGCGCTTCCATCTGATGATGCACCTGTTCCAATCCGTCAAACACATGAAGATACGGCGAGTCTGACACCCAGTTATCCTCTATATTGATTTGAATAATACATGAAACATACTTCGGATTTACTTGGCTGACAGCCTTCTGAAAACATTCATATCCAATATACTCAATCAACAGATTTGCAATGATCATATCTGCTTTTGGTAACTTATTCGTTTCATCTATCAAATCGATACACAAACATTCCAGAAGTCCGTTCAAATCCGGGTATCTTTGAATGACTACTTGCAAATACGAAGAATTGATGTCAACTCCATATACTCTTTTAAATTTTTCTTTCTCTATGTGCTCAAGACCATTACCACCTGCAATACCAAATA
>JAUNOI010000060.1 GCA_030531165.1 Lachnospiraceae bacterium | reverse complement strand
ATGAAAAACTGTTCATGACCAGATGATCTTTACTTTCAAAGAAATCAAGGTACATTTTTCTCAATTCATTTACTCCGTATTTTTTCAATTTTATATCCTCCTTAAATAAATAGAACTACATAACAATAGAGAACAATCCGTGTTCTCTATCGCTGATGTTATTCTGCCTTTTTTTCACTTTTATTCTTTCTTAAATGGATACCCAGCTTAACTCCAACTCCTGCTGCTGCCACTATAAATACAAATTTGATAATATAGCTGACTAATTCTGATAATAAAGCGCTCATAGCACACCTCCGCTTTCTTTGAATACTATTAATATAGCATATTCTTTTCCAGCTGCCAATTATTTTATGCTTCTTCTTTTGCTAATTCCCGGTAAAAACAGGTACGATTTCCGGTATGGCACGCTGCTCCGATCTGTTCTACTTTTGCAAGGATCGTATCATTATCACAATCAATGTTTAACTCCTTGACATACTGCACGTGTCCGGAGGTCAATCCTTTGGTCCAAAGTTCATTCCGGCTGCGGCTCCAATAAGTCATGAGTCCGGTTTCCAATGTCTTTTCAAATGCCTCTTGATTCATATAGGCAAGCATTAACACTTCCTGATTTTCATAATCCTGTGTAACTACAGGAATCATACCATCACCGTTTAATTTTAAATCTTCAAATTTAAACACACTTTTCCACTTTCCCATTGCAGACCTCCTTATTATAGCGACCCTTTTGTCGATAAAACATCTGTGATCCTTGGATCATGCTGCGTAGCCTGGTCGAGTGCTTTTGCAAATGATTTATACGCACCCTCTATAATATGATGTGCGTTTCCGCCTTCAGACAGCTGTTTAATGTGAAGATTCATCCCGGAAGAGTAAGATACTGCATAGAAAAATTCTTTTACCATTTCTGTATCATAGCCGCCAACGCGTTCCGCTTGAAATTTCAAATCTGTCACAAAATAAGGTCTTCCGGACAAATCCAAAGCACAAAGAATCAATGATTCATCCATTGGCAGGATACAGGAACCATATCGGACGATGCCTTTCTTATCTCCAACTGCTTTTTTAATGCATTCCCCAAGAACAATGCCGGTATCCTCAATCGTATGATGGCAATCCACATACAGATCACCATGCACTTTGCATTTCAGATCGAAAAATCCATGTTTTGCAAAGCTGTTCAGCATATGATCAAAAAATCCGATTCCGGTATCCACTTCCGCCTTACCGGAACCATCGATATTGATCGTCATCTCAATGTTGGTTTCACTCGTTATTCGAGCAATTGATGCTGTTCTGTTCATAATTTCAAATCCTCTTTATCTGTCTTCAAATCTGACTTTTATGGAATTGGCATGGGCCGTTAACTGTTCTGCTGTTGCAAATGCTTCAATATCTTTATGAATTGGTTCCAATGCTTCTCTGGAATAATAAATAATGCTGGATTTTTTGATAAAATCATCAACGCTGAGCGGAGAAAAGAATTTTGCAGTTCCATTCGTTGGAAGCACATGGTTCGGTCCGGCAAAATAATCGCCTAAAGGTTCCGAGCTGTATTCTCCAATAAAAATTGCCCCTGCATTACGAATCTTTGTCATAGCATCAAACGGATCGGCCGTTACAATCTCCAAGTGCTCAGACGCAATTGAATTAACCGTTGCAATTGCCTGATCCATATTTTCTGCAACAAGCAAATATCCAAAATTATCCAGCGATTTCCGAATAATTTCCGCTCTCGAAAGCTCTTTCAAAAATCCTTCAATCTCCTGTTCTACTTTCTTTGCAAACGCTTCGCTCGTCGTCACTAAAATCGCACTTGCAAGTTCGTCATGCTCTGCCTGAGATAACAAATCCGCCGCAACATAACGCGGATTCGCCGTTTCATCCGCTAATACTGCGATCTCGCTCGGTCCAGCGATCGAATCGATACTGACATTGCCGTATACCTGCTTTTTCGCAAGTGCAACATAGATATTTCCTGGTCCAACGATCTTATCAACTTTTGGAATCGTCTCCGTACCATAGGCAAGTGCTGCAATTGCCTGAGAACCGCCGACTTTATATACGATATCCGCACCCGCTTCTTTCGCAGCAACTAAAGTATTCGGATTGACTTTTCCGTCTTTTCCGGGAGGAGTTACCATAACGATCTTTTCGACCCCCGCAACTTTTGCAGGTACAATATTCATCAAAACAGAAGATGGATATGCTGCTTTTCCTCCAGGAACATAGACTCCGCAGGATTCGAGCGCAGTTACTTTCTGTCCCAGCATCGTTCCATTCGGCTTCGAATCAAACCAGCTGTACTGTTTTTGCTTTTCATGATATTCACGGATATTAACTAACGCTTTACGGATAATATCCACTAGGCTATCGTCTACAATATCGTATGCTTCTTTGATTTCTTCTTCCGTTACGAGCATCTGTTCTGCGGTCAGGTCACATCCGTCAAACTTCTTCGTATAAGATAAAACCGCCTGATCACCGTTTTCTTTTACGTCACCTACAACTTCCGCAACAGTAGAAGCATATTGATCGTAGTTATTCGGACTTCTCTTCAACAGATCCGTCAAAATCGTCTTAATGGATTCATCTGTTACTTTTATCAATTTCATGATTTAATTCCCTTCTTTTTCTTTTGTCAGCTCTTTTAAATCAGTAATAATTTTCTGAATTCTTTCCTGCTCCATTTTGAAGCTCACCTGATTGACAACCATGCGTGCAGACAGCGGACAGATTTTCTCCAGAACCTGCAGACCATTTTCTTTTAATGTCGTTCCAGTCTCTACAATATCGACGATCACTTCCGCTAATCCAACGATCGGTGCCAGCTCAACAGAGCCATTTAACTTGACAATTTCAACTGTCTGGAGTTTTTTATTATAAAAATAATCTTTTGCAATATTCGGATACTTGGATGCAACACGAATTAATTCATTATGTTCCAGATATTTCTTTGCAGATTCCGGACCACATACACACATATCGCACTTTCCAAAGCCGAGATCCAATACTTCAAACAAAGGTCTTCCTTCCTCTAAAATCGTATCCTTGCCTACGACTCCGATATCGGCAGCACCATATTCCACATATGTCGGAACATCTGAAGCTTTCGAAAGAAAAAACTTCAGTTTCAGCTCTTCATTGACAAAAATTAATTTACGTGTCTTTTCATCCTTCATTTCTTCACAGGTAATGCCGATCTCTTCCAGCATCGCCATTGCCTTTTTGGCAAGACGCCCTTTTGCTAATGCAAACGTTATATATCTCATCTTACTTTAATCCCTTCAATTCTTTTATACACTTCTTCGATGCTGCTCATTCGTTCATATTCAAGTGTCTTGGTCTTAATCAGCCATATCGTATCTTTGTTCTCGAAATAACAGATACATTCCATGCCTTCCCTTTTTGCAATCTCAATATACTCTTTCGTTGATTTACCCTGAAATAACCGCATCACTTCACAGACAATCCCATGTTTCCGATACTTTGCTGCAAGTTCAATCGCTGGTTTATATCCTGCACCATGATATACGACCATACGCTTATCTCTGTTATTTTCAATTTGAATCTTCTGGCTTCTCATTGCAAGAAGAAGTTCATCCACATTGACTGCAAAACCTACGGATGGAGCTTTCTTTCCAAACTGGGCAAGAAGATTGTCATAGCGCCCACCTTTGATCACTGCATCCCCGGTTCCATATGTATACCCTTTAAAAATAATTCCCGTATAATAATTGTAGTTATGCAGCATTCCAAGATCAAAGCTGACATATTTATCATATCCGTATACCGATAAAATTCTGTATACGCTTTCCAGATGCTCGATTGCATGCCGTGCCGTGCTATTAAAGGTAAGCTGCTTTGCAATTTCTAAAATCTCAACTCCGCCATATAATTCCGAAAATTTGAGAATTACCTTTTTGCCTTCTTCTGAAATATCTGCTCCTGCAACAAACTCTTCAATGCCGAAAAAGTTCTTATTACGGATCAATTCTCGCAGGCGTTCTTCATCTTCTCCCTCAATGTGAAATTCATTTACAATACCCTGATAAAATTCCACCTGTCCGATATCCACGGTAAAATCTGAAATTCCAACAGAAAGAAATGATTCTATCGCCATAGCAATGATCTCCGCATCACCGCTGGAGCTGTTATCATTTACAAGTTCTGCCCCAAGGTGTGTCGTCTCTTTTAATTTTCCCTGATAACTGGAATTATTGATGAAGGTATTCCCTTTATAACATAGACGGATCGGCAGCTCCTCTTCTTCATAATACTTTGCAACGCAGCGAGCGATCGAAGGAGTCATGTCCGGTCGAAGTACGAGAGTATTTCCTTCTCTGTCGAAAAACTTATACATCTCTTTTGAAGAAACAGATCCTTTATCACGATTAAAAATATCAAAAAACTCAAACATCGGAGTCTGTATCCTCTTATATCCATATAAATTCAACACTTCAAGCAATTGTTCTTCAATCTTGATTTTTTGATTATACTCACCATTGTAAATATCACGAACACCTTCTGGTGTATGCAGTAATTTTTTGTTCATTTTCAATCCTTTCTATTCATGGTCATCTCATTTCTTCACAATATGACCATTCTATTTCGTCTCTATCACGATAGTTTAGCACAATTAGAAAAAAAACTCAACTAACAATCAGTTGTCATTCTCTCCTTATTAATGTTATACTGAACACGAAAAAACATAAGGAGGTGCCCTATGGCATTAGATGGACTTGTAATATCAAATTTAAAAAAAGACTGTATCGATCATCTTACCGGAGGCCGTATCTACAAAATTTACCAGCCTGAGAACGACGAACTGACTTTCATTATAAAAAATAACCGTTCCACATACCGTCTGCTTCTTTCAGCTAACGCCAGCCTTCCACTGATCTACCTGACAACAACAGCAAAGAATAATCCGATTCAGGCGCCAAATTTTTGTATGCTTCTTAGAAAGCACATTCAAAACGGCAGAATTGTTGCGATCGAACAACCCGGATTCGAACGAATTTTAGTTTTTACAATTGAACATTTGAATGAATTGGGAGATTTATGCCAAAAAAAACTGATCATCGAGATCATGGGAAAACACAGCAATATTATCTTTACAGATGAAAATAATCAGATTATCGACAGCATCAAACATATTTCCGCTCAGATCAGCTCTGTTCGTGAAGTACTTCCTGGACGAATCTACACGTTTCCTCCATCACAAGGTAAAATCTCACCATTTGATGTAGATCTTTCCTTCTTTTTAGAAACCATCTGTCAAAAACCGACCACCATATGCAAAGGAATTTACACATCTGTTACCGGTATCAGTCCGTTGATTGCCAATGAAATCTGCTACCGCGCAGAAATCGATGGCAGTGACGCTACCTCTTCTTTAAATGAAGAACAGATTGCCCGTCTTTATGGAGAATTTATCAGATTCATGGAATGCATTATAAAAGGCCATTTTGAACCTAATATCCTTCTTCACAAAGAAGAACCCGTAGAATTTTCCAGCATCATTTTATCTTCCTATCCAAACTGTCAGATCAGACAATACGATTCTATATCGGAAGTATTGCAGACATATTACTCTATGAAAGATAAAATCACACGGATACGCCAAAAATCGGCGGACTTACGGAAAATCATCAATACATCCTTAGAACGCGCG
Source organism: Lachnospiraceae bacterium (assembly GCA_030531165.1). Taxonomy (GTDB): domain Bacteria; phylum Bacillota; class Clostridia; order Lachnospirales; family Lachnospiraceae; genus Fimousia. The sequence continues at coordinate 8,854 of JAUNOI010000060.1, read as the reverse complement.
AGCAAAAAATACGACATCCAGATGAAACAGTTAAAAGATACTGACAAAAGAGAAAAGTACCGGATTTACGGAGAACTGCTGAACACTTACGGATATAATGCTGAACCGGAAGCGAAAACTCTTACCTGTCTGAATTATTATACAAATGAAGAGATTACGATTCCTCTGGATCCGACAAAATCAGCTCTGGAAAATGCGAAAAAATATTTTGCAAGATATAACAAATTAAAGCGAACCTATGAAGCACTTTCTTCTTTAACACTGGAGACAAAACAGGAAGTAGAACACTTGGAATCTATCAATAATTCTCTTCAGATTGCCTTAGAAGAAGAGGATCTCATTGAATTAAAAGAGGAACTAATGGAATTCGGCTATATCAAACGCAGAAAAGGCAATCAAAAGAAGTCAAAATTTAAATCAAAGCCGCTTCACTATATATCCAGCGATGGATATCATATGTATGTCGGAAAAAATAATTATCAGAATGAGACCCTGACTTTCCAGTTTGCAACTGGCAATGACTGGTGGTTCCATGCAAAACAAATGGCTGGTTCTCATGTCATCGTAAAAGTTCCACATGGAGAAGAACTTCCGGATCAAACATTTGAAGAAGCCGGAAGATTAGCTGCTTTCTATTCAAAGGGAAAGGATAATCCGAAAGTCGAAGTTGACTATATACAAAAGAAACACCTGAAAAAAACTCCGGGCGGGAAACCAGGATTTGTGATCTATCACACAAATTATTCACTGATGATCGAACCGAATATCAACTATATTAAAAAAGTGGATTAGATATCTAATCCACTTTTAAATCTTATTACATCATATCATACAGCTGTTCGTATGTTCTTGCGGAATTACCCCAAGAATAGTCCATCTCCATTCCACGTTTTACAATGCCATTCCAATCATCTGGTGATTCATAATATACTTTTACCGCATATTGAATCGTGTATAATAATTCATGCGCATTATAATTAGAAAAGCTAAATCCATTGCCTGTTTTCTGGTATTCATCATAGGCTTCAACAGTATCCTTCAAACCGCCCGTCTCTCTGACAATTGGCACAGTACCATAACGCAATGCCATTAACTGCGTTAATCCGCATGGTTCAAATAAAGATGGAACCATCAAAGCATCCACTCCTGCATATATCTTTTTCGATAATGCATCTGAATAAAGAATATTCGCGGATACTTTGTCCGGATATTGAGAAGCATAGTAACGGAACATATCCTCATACTTTGGATCACCCGTTCCTAATACGACAAATTGCAAATCTTCACTGCAGATTTCATTCATAACACGATCCACAAGGTCTAATCCCTTTTGATCTGTCAATCTGGAAATAATACCGATTACAAATTTGCCTGAATCCACCGGAAGATTAAGTTCTTTCTGCAGATCCATCTTGTTCTCATTCTTACCATCGATTACGTTTTCTTTATCATATCCGACCGCGATCTGCTTATCCGTCATCGGATTATACGCATCATAATCAATGCCATTCACAATTCCAATCAGATCTTCTTTGCGATAGCGGAGCAGCGGATCTAACTGTTCGCCAAAAAATGGCGTCTGAATCTCTTCTGCATATGTTTCGCTTACCGTCGTAACCTTATCCGCATAGCTAATACCGCCTTTTAACATATTACCATTACCATTTGTGCCGATCTTATCTTCTGTAAACAGATTAGAATGCAGACCGGTAAGATCCATCATACGGCCGGCATCGGTAATACCCTGGAATCTCAAGTTATGAATTGTCATAACCGTTTTTATATTCCGGTAAAAATTCTGGTTTGCAAAAACCGTTTTTAAGAATACCGGAACAAGACCCGCTTGCCAGTCATGGCAATGAATAATATCCGGTTTGAAATCAATCACCGGCAGAATAGAGAGAGCCGCTTTTGAAAAATAACAGAACTTTTCAATATCCATATACATATCGCCATATGGTTTATTTCCTGTAAAATAATACAAGTTATCAATAAAATAGAATGTAACACCATCATATACCAGTTCTTTGACACCAACATACTGTGTCCGCCATGACAGATCCATATAGAAACTAGAAATATCTGTCATAGCATCCCTGAATTTATTAGGAATACATGTGTAATTTGGCAAAACCACTCTTACATCATATTCATCTTTATGAAATGTCTTAGGCAATGTTCCTACAACGTCTGCCAAACCCCCTGTTTTAATAAATGGCACGCTCTCTGATGCAACAAATAATACTTTCTTCATACCTTCGTCCTCCTACGTAATATGTATTATTATATCATTGTACAAAAAATAATACAATAAATATAAAGTCTTTCTCTCAGACTCTTTATACTTTCAAGCATGCATGCGATATTTTAATCTTAGTTTATCCGCAATTAATGCAATAAATTCAGAATTCGTTGGTTTGCCATGATCATTTTGTATCGAATATCCAAACATTTCTTCCAAAATCTCAATTCTTCCTCTCGTCCATGCAACCTCAATTGCATGCCGAATCGCTCTTTCTACACTGCTTGAGGTTGTCTTATATTTTTTTGCAATGGTTGGATAGAGCAGCTTTGTTATATAGTTCATCATATTTATATCTTCAATCGCCATGATAATTCCTTCCCGAATATACTGATATCCTTTTATTTGTTACGGAATTCCTAATTCATGAATAATTTCTGTCACATCTTGTTTCATATCATATTCACTATATTCTTTGACATATGCATTCGGCTCATGAAGCATAATGGATGGATATTTAGAAGTTTTATTTGATGTTCCTGTAATCTGCTTAATTCTTTCACAAACTAATTTATGATCGTATGGTTTCATAATATAATAAGCAACTCCCAGATTATTCGCACATTCGATCAAACTTTGTGTACCAATAGAAGATGTCATTACAAACTGTGGAATTGTATCACACTCTTTTAAAACCTTTTCAATGACTCCAAAACCATCAATCACCGGCAGAATAACATCTAAGACTACAAGATCGGGCTGATTCTCCAGAATCATTTCATAAGTAGATTTTCCATTATCAGCCAGACCGATGACATCCATTTCTTGCGAAAGAACATTGGCGAGTTCATCTAAATCTTTCGCATTGCTGTCTGCTAAAATTACCTTCAATTTTTTATCCATCTTTTGTTTTCCCTCCTCGATTCTATCCATATCCATCGTTAATAAATTATCATCTCTCTTAATTGTCCGCAATCCAAACACCTTTCTATCTCTGTATATAATTTCCATATTCTAGTCGAATTTTGTCAGCTATTAGCGCAATAAACTCGGAATTTGTCGGTTTTCCTTTTTCCGCATGTACCGTATATCCAAACAACTCATTGATCGTATCCATTTTCCCGCGTCCCCAAGCTACTTCAATCGCATGACGGATTGCTCTTTCCACTCTGCTCGGCGTCGTGCGATGTTTCTCCGCGATGGAAGGATATAACTGTTTTGTAATAGAATTTAAAATATCCATATCTTCAACCGCAAGCAAAATAGAATCTCTTAAATATTGATATCCTTTAATATGAGCAGGAACGCCAATCTCATGTATCATATTGGTAATAATGACTTCCAGATCATGCATCGTGATCTCCTGTTTTTCATTTACAGATACAAATCTGGTACCCGTCTTCATTTTCTTTTCTTTCGCCTGCTTTACTTTTCGTATCACAGATGTTCCATCAAACGGTTTTAAGATATAATAGGATGCTCCCAGCTCAAATGCCTCTTCCGTTACATTTTCCTGTCCCATTGCACTCAAAATAATAAATGCAGGCTGTTTTTTAATATTCTCATCGCTATGTACCCGCTCCATAACTCCCAAACCATCCAGTTTCGGCATAATAATATCCAGAAGTACAACATCCGGCTCTTTTCTTTTGATCATCTCCACTGCTTCCATACCATCTGCTGCATGTCCGACTACCTGTATATCCTCTTCATTTTCAAATAACTGATCCATGATCTCGATCATCCGAGCATTATCATCAGCAATTCCAACTTGAATTCTATTCATATCATTTCCTCCTCTTGGTTACCATTCTGATTACCTGATAATTATACAATTTTCTTAATTTTTCAAACAGATGGTATCGTCCGCAACTTTTGCCACCAGCCACCAAAATTACAGAAAATGCAACACATAGCAAATGTTTTTGATATTTTTCAATTTTTTATTTTTATGCATAATTACCGCATAGTTTATAAATCTTATGTAATACTTCTGCAGCTCGGATGAAATATACTGTGAAACGTTTTTTGCGTGCTCTGTCTATTCCTTCCCATGAATTAAAATTGATTCTAAACTTCATTTGTACTATAATAGAATAGAAATTATAAATTTAAAAAATGCAAATATAAAGGAGGCAGGGACTATTTATGGAATCAAGGAAAATTACAATACGCTCGAAACGGTCAAACATCAAATTAAAGGTCATTCCGGGACATTTTGCAACAAGAAACTCCCACATTAACTATTATCTGGATATTACAACGATTCGCGTGCGCCAGAGCGAAGCAAAGGCGGCAGCTTCCGTTCTAGTTCAGGATTACAGCCGTGATATCATCATCGACACGATCGTCTGTCTGGATGGAACAGAGATTATCGGTGCATTTCTGGCAGAAAAATTATCCGAACAGGGATTTTATACGAAGAATTATCACCACTCCGCATATATTATCACACCGGAAATTGATCAGCTGGGTCAATGGTTTTTCCGTGAAAATATGCTTCCGATGTTAAAAGATAAGAATGTACTGCTCCTGATGGCGTCTGTCACGACCGGTATTACGATCAAACAGAGCATGGAATGTATTGATTTCTATGGCGGTCGTCTAAAGGGCATTTCATCAATATTTAGTACCCTCGACCAGTACCGAGGCCTGCCGGTATATCATATTTTCTCAAAGCAGGATATTCCTGATTATCATACTTATTCCCGCCACGACTGCCCTTACTGCCAGAGAGAACTGCCTCTGGAGGCCCTTGTAAATGGATTTGGGTATTCTGAAATTAAACATCGTTAAACTTGCATTTCAAAAAGGAGGAATCACGACTGACCAAATCGTGTTCCTCCTTTTTCGACTTTCACTTTACATCAAATCGAATTCTTTTTGCAAAGCCTCAAAACGTTTCTGTTCTTTTTCTTTCACCGGTTTTGAAAAATCATTCATGCAGTGATGGATCACATCCGCATCTTTTAATACTTCATCCATCGGCTGATCTACGATCAGCTTATCATCGTGATGATAAATTGCGGAACAGATGATATCCGTCTCCTTTTCATCCGTCAAATCCAATTCCTGCAGAATTGTCCGTGCTAGCTCTGCACCCTTATGTGCATGATCAGCATAAGAACCACTCTTATAAGCATGCAGGTCATGAAGCATCGCTGCCATCGCAGATAATTCCGGATCCTCATTTCTCTTTTTGGCGATCATCGTTGCGGCTAATGATACACCATAAAGATGAGAACAGGCACTGATGATCTTTCCGTCATTTTCCAGGCTTAATAATTCCTTGTCAACATATTCTCTTAATGTGCTTAATCGACTCATGGGTTATACTCCTTTCCAAAATCTGTAAAATAACGCTCTGATTTCCTTGAAAAGATTATAACATGAAAAATCGAAAAAATGCTATATAATCGGCGAGCCTTTTGCAGAACATTTTTCTTTTCTGTTTTCTTCGGTTGCGATTGCGTCAAAAACAACATTGCCTTTTTCCCTATATCACAATAGGGACAGCAATTTACTGTCCCTATTATAGATTCATCATCTTTTACTTATAATCTTCTACAACTCGTAAAATCTTATCAACGTTCGCTCTGCCCTTTTTGTAGCCTAATCCAATGATGATACAACCGACAACGGATAATACAGCGATAACGATGCTGACAAATCCTATTAGATTGAATATACTCCCATTGTGAAGATTTAACGCCCAGTATGCAAAAACCATTCCAATGGAAGATAAGAGCATAAACATCCATATCCATTTTTTCAAATTGTCCAGCATTTTTGTCTGATATTTGATTTCTTTCAACTGCTCCTCACGTGTTTGGGCCATCATATCAAAATTCCTCTTAGTACTGTAATCCAGGATTGAAGAATCCTAATAATACACCGACAAATGCTACGACTACTAAAATTAACATAGTAATCACTGGAGAAATTTTTCTCTTGGCCATTAACCACCAGCAGAAGATTACAACACCAGCTGTTAACAATCCAGGATATACAGAATCAATCTGATTTTGTAAGTTCAGGAATTCTTCTCCTGCATCATTTACAAGATGAAAGGATGTCTTTACCGATACCCACGTGGCTGCAACAGCACCAACTACCATGGTACCAAGAGATACCACTGCCTCACGAATAGCAGTTGCTTGTTCTCCTACCAGAACATCAACGGCTTTACCACCAAGTTCATACCCCTTGAAGTATAAGAATTTCATGCCAAATGTTACAATCAAGTTCCAAGCAATAATATAGAATAATGGTCCAACGATAGAACCGCCGGAAGATAATCCCAATGCAATACCTAATAAAATTGGAATCAGAGTACCTACTAACAGAGAATCACCGATACCTGCGATTGGTCCCATTAAGCCGGCACGAAGACCATTGATCGTTTCAGAATCTACATCATCATTACCATTTGCTCTTGCTTCTTCCAGACCTGCAGTTACACCTACGATGACCGAACCAACCTGAGGTTCTGTATTAAAGAAGGCAGTATATGTATTCATTGCTTCCTGTTGTTCTTCTTTTGTATCATATAATTCTTCCACTAATGGGAGCATTGCACATAAGTATCCAAACGTCTGCATATGCTCCTGAGAAAAACATGTCAAATGTCCATAGTACCAATTTCGAAATGATTTATTTAACGCTTTTTTCGAAAGCTTCTTTTCTGCCATATTAGATATCCTCCTCATCGTCATCATCGTCGTCAAAGGATCCACCAGAAGCTAATGCAGCTTCTTTTGCCTTGATTCCTGTCATCTTTAAGTTATACTGAAGAATTGCAAACATTCCTGCTACAACTGTAACAGATACAAGGTTTAATCCCATACTTGCTGCTAATGTAAAACCAAAGAAAAATGGAATAAAATCGCTTGCTTTGTTTACAACCTGTTTTAACAGAATGGCAATTCCGACACAAGGTAACATACTTCCCACAGTAAATAATGTCATCATTGGAATTCCGTCCATCGGCAATGTTGTTTTGATCGTTTCAACTACAGGAACTCCCAATTTACACATAATAACTGTAGGAATGAAACTGCAGATAATATGAGAAATCCAAGGTAATCCCATATCTACTAAATAAAGCTTTTTAAAATCACCTTTTTCAACTGCCTGCCAACCGATGTGCTGCCATACAAGGTTGATGGTGGCTGTTCCATAGAACAAAACAGTTCCAAGTGTACCTACCATTGCACCAAAAGAAGTAGCAAGAGAGACACCTTTTGCAGATGCAGGATCTAATCCGTAAGAATTTAATGCAAGCATTGCTAACGGAATACCGATATAAGATACAGCACGAACGTCTGCTGATACTGTTCCACCTGGTGTAACAAGTGCGATATATACAAGCTGCATTGCTGCACCAACCATAATTCCGACTGGAATATTTCCTAATACAATTCCACAAACGAGACCAGCTACTAACGGTCTTCCTAATGTATAGTTACCAATGGCACTACCACCCATACCAGGCATACTAGCTAAGCAGGCAAAGATACCTAAAATGACTGCTTGTATCCAACTAATTGTCATAATTTTTTCTCCTCTTTTCTTTTAATTAAAACCAAACTGTCCTCTGAATTTATCCCAGGTACCGATTGAAGCTTCTTTTATTAATGCGAACTCTACTTCATATCCTGCCTTTGAAATCGCTTCAATGGCTTCTGCTTCTTCCTGTGTAATGGACTGATTATTTCCCAATTTTACAGAACCTGGGCGGTCATTGCATGGTCCAATAATCACCTTTTTCACATCACTTGGAACAAATCCATCATCTACCAGGATTTTTTTCATCTGAATTGGATCCTTGGTGATCAAGAAATACTGATCATCGCTATCCAATACTTTCTGACATTTTTTCTTCCACGCTTCATAAGTCCATACAAATGTCTTTTTTGTACTTGCACTTTTATAAGCCATTTTCAGAGTTTTATTGCCTGCTGCTTTGTCATTGACAGCAATTAATCCATCACATGGGTATTCTAAAGACCAACGGGTAACGGTCTGACCATGAATCATACGGTCATCAATTCTTAAAAATGATACTGACATTGTTTTTCCTCCTCCACTTAAATATCATCGTCTTCATCTTCGTTCTGATCCGCCAATGGAAATTCTCTGATTGCTTCTTTTGCCTCATGAATCAGATTTTCCTTTAACGTATCAATATCGACACCATCTTTCATGATGGTTGCAGTTAATGCCATCGCAAGATTCATACCTCCAAGAACAATTGTTTGACTTTCCAAACCTCTTTCAGAAATCTGAGCAATTGCATTTGTCATTGGTGAACCTCCAACAATATCTCCGAGCAAGATAATCTCATCTTCATCTCCAACTACTTCAATCGCTTTTTTCAGCTTCTCTGCAAATTGATCTGCACTCATTCCATCTTCCAGACCAACACTGATGACATCATCCCGTTCTCCTCCGGCAAGCATTGCTAATACGCTTTTTAACCCAGGAGCAAACGTTCCATGACTGACTAAAACTACATATTTCATACTTCTCTTTCCTCTCCTTTCTTTATTTGTTCCTTATAGGCGTTTGCAAAACGCCATAAGCCGCATAATTACGGCATTTTTTGTTGCT
>JAUNOI010000059.1 GCA_030531165.1 Lachnospiraceae bacterium | reverse complement strand
CGAGAATAAAAATTGTGCATATTATACAAAAACAATAGAAATAAATTATAGAAAATGACGAAAATATAGTCACAACACATAGTTATATATGGACATTTTTACTATATGGTGTTACAATGTAAAGGTATTAGAAATTTCAAGAAATTTGTCGAATGAGAGCGAAATGTATGTTGAAACCGGAGAACATCCTCTGAAGCGGAATTTAGCAACGTCCTTTTAAATTTCGCATAATATCCGGCTTAGGATTCATTCAATTTTCATGAGATAAAGGAATGGAATTTCAGGGTAGCTAAGTAACAAAAAAACTTTAATGAAGAAAGGGGAAAAATTATGTTACCTTACATAGCTGAATTTTTAGGAACAATGATACTTATTTTATTGGGAGACGGTGTTTGCTGTAATGTTAATCTGAACAAATCCGGAATGAAAGGTGCTGGACCGATTCAGATTACAATCGCTTGGGGTCTTGCAGTATTGATTCCAGCTTGTATCTTTGGGGCAGCTTCCGGAGCAAGCTTTAATCCTGCATTGACAATTGCCTTGGCAGTGAACGGCAGTTTTGATTGGGCTATGGTACCTGGATATATCATCGCTCAGGTTGCAGGCGCTTTCTGTGGAGCAGTTCTTCTTTACATCTTATTCTACGGACAGTTTGAAGCAACAGCTGACGATCCTGGAACATTAAGAGGCGTGTTCTGTACGGGACCTTCTATTAGAAACATTCCACTTAATATTTTAAGCGAAGCAATCGGTACTTTTGTACTTGTATTTGCAATCTTAGGTTTCGGAAATGTAGCTGGCGCAGGTACGGTTGGCGTTGACAAGTTATTTGTATTTGGACTGATCGTATCGATCGGTATGTCTTTAGGTGGATTGACAGGTTACGCAATTAATCCTGCCAGAGACTTTGGTCCTCGTCTTGCTCATGCAATATTACCTATTAAAGGAAAAGGTGATTCTGACTTTGGATACGGAATCGTACCGATCGTTGGACCGATTATCGGCGGAATTGTAGCAGCTTTATTATATCAGGCTATTCCATGGTAAAATTTTTGATTGTTTATTTTTAAATTCAGGTTATTTTAGAACATATTGGGATTTTGAAGTTGTATTTGTGAGAAGGGTATAACTTCATGAAAGGAGATATTATGGCAAAATATGTAATGGCGTTAGACGCAGGGACAACAAGTAACAGATGTATCTTATTTAACGAAGCAGGTGAAATCTGTAGTGTAGCTCAGAAAGAATTTACACAGATCTATCCTCATCCGGGTTGGGTAGAACACGATCCTGAAGAGATCTGGTCAACACAGTATGAAGTTGCAAGAGAAGCAATGACAAAATTAAATGTTACGGCAGATCAGATTGCAGCGATCGGTATTACGAACCAGAGAGAGACGACGATCGTATGGGATAAGACAACGGGACAGCCTGTCTATAATGCAATTGTTTGGCAGTGCCGCCGTACATCGGAATATGCAGATTCATTAAAGGACAAAGGTCTGACCGACAAGATTCGTGATAAAACAGGATTACTGATCGATGCATATTTCAGCGGAACAAAAGTAAAATGGATCCTTGACAATGTAGAAGGTGCAAGAGAAAAGGCTGAAGCAGGAGAGTTGTTGTTTGGAACGGTTGAAACATGGCTGATCTGGAAACTGACAAAAGGAAAAGTGCATGTAACCGATTATTCAAATGCTTCAAGAACAATGTTATTTAATATTAAGACATTAGAGTGGGATGATGAAATCTTAGCAGAATTGGATATTCCAAAATCCATGCTTCCGGAGGCAAAACCATCCAGCTGCGTATATGGCGAGGCAGATGCAAGCTTATTTGGTGCTCCGATTCCAATCGGCGGTGCAGCAGGAGATCAGCAGTCTGCATTATTTGGACAGACATGTTTCAAGGCAGGCGAAGCAAAATGTACATATGGTACCGGTGCTTTCTTGTTAATGAATACCGGAGAAATGCCTGTAGATTCTAAGAATGGATTACTTACGACAATCGCATGGGGCTTAGACGGCAAAGTGGAATATGCATTGGAAGGTTCTATTTTCGTTGCCGGTGCAGCAATCCAGTGGTTACGTGATGAAATGCGTTTAGTAGATTCTTCACCAGATTCTGAATATATGGCTACAAAAGTAGAAGATACAAATGGATGTTATGTAGTTCCTGCATTTACAGGTCTTGGCGCACCACATTGGGATCAGTATGCTCGTGGAACGATTGTAGGTATTACCCGTGGAGTAAACAAATACCACATTATTCGTGCTACATTGGAATCGCTTGCTTATCAGGTAACAGATGTATTAAAAGCAATGGAAGCAGACGCAGGAATCAAACTTTCCGCATTGAAAGTTGACGGTGGAGCAAGTGCAAATAACTTCTTAATGCAGTTCCAGTCCGATATGCTTGGCGCAGACGTTAACCGTCCAAAATGCGTAGAAACAACAGCTATGGGTGCTGCTTATCTTGCAGGTCTTGCTGTTGGATACTGGTCAAGCAAAGAGGATGTAGTAGCGAACTGGGGTATTGATCGTGTATTTACTGACCAGACAACACCGGAGGTACGTGAAGAAAAATTATCCGGATGGTCTAAGGCAGTAAAATGCTCTTATGGATGGGCAAAATAATACATTTCTTTGTTAATAAAATGAAGATCAGAATAAAGATAGGGACATCATCTGCCGGATGATGTCCCTTCTTTGTTGTTGATATGTTCATAAAAATTTATGATTGTTGTACAAACTGCTTTGCATATTCGATAAATTCCAATGCGGAAGGCGAGGCAGAATCCCTGGAAGCAATTGCAATGCCGAGTTCCCGCTTGGCATACGGTTTTAATGGCATTGTAATGACGGATTGATCGTATTTGTTTAATACGAGATTCGGCAGAATGCTGATTCCGAGGTGGCAGGCGACCATTGATATGATTGTATAATCATCTTTAGCAGAATATTGAATGTCGGGCCGGATATGATACTTTTCCAGTGTATTGTGGATATCAATGTCTGTTCCCAAGGCGGAGATGATAAATGTCTGGCCATTGAAATCTTTTAACCGAAAATGCGTCTGTCCGCCGGTATCATAATCAGGGGGCAGAATCGCCATCAGCGGATCTTCTTTTAAAGGAATCCATTCGATGTTTTCTTTAAATCCGGAACTTAAAAAACCAAGGTCAACTTCACGGTTTTTGATCCAGCGGATAATATCTTCATTTCCACCTTCTTTAAAGTGGATTTTGACGGATGGATAATCCTGCTTAAACTTCTGAATAATATAGGGCAGCCATTCTCTCGAAATACTCGAATATGTTCCGATATTCAGCGTACCACGGTGTAGATTATGCAGAGATAAAATCGTCTGATCCAGATTTTCCTGACACTGGACTAATTTCGCGATAAAGGGATAGACCTCTTTTCCGGCACTTGTCAATACCGCGCCATTCTTGCTTCGTTCAAATAAAATCAGATCCATTTCATTTTCCAGACGCTTTAATGTATGGCTGATACCCGACTGGGTATATCCGAGAACTTCAGCGGCTCTGGATAAATTCTGTTGTTTTGCAACTTCTAAAAATATCAAATATTTGTTATTATCCATAAAATCTTCTCCTCAAATGCTGATGGAAAAAGGCTCTGGTTTTATGAAACAGCAGTAATATAATATTGAACGGATTCGTATTCTCCGAGATCAGGAAGTGGAATTCCTGCTTTCATCAAAGCGCGTCCGGAATATACACCGTCCTGTCCTTTGATCGAATAAAATTGGTTTGGAAGCAGACCTTTGATCCTTACATATTTTTGCGGTTCATTGGACTCCTTATTTGTAATGACGATGCTGACAAGTGCTGTTTTTTGATCTTTTGATACATGCTGCCATGCCATGTATTTTTTGGATTTGACCGGATCGGTCAGGCGGTAATAATCGCCGTATGCGATCAGATCATAGTATTTCTTATAAGAAGCAATCTGCTCTCTGCACAGATACTTTTCTTCTGCGGTCAGCTTCGTGGAATCGAGTTCATATCCGAGAATGCCATCCATCGCAACGGTTCCTCTCGTGTCAAACGGCGTCGTTCTGCCGGTCTGATGGTTCGGACATATCGATACGTGCGATTCCAGTGTATTGATCGGATATACAAAAGAGGTTCCGTACTGAATCGACATACGGTTGACTGCATCTGTGTTATCACTGCACCATACCTGCGGATAATAATACAGCATCGCAGGATCGTAGCGTCCGCCTCCGCCTGCACATCCGCAGAATAAGATGTCCGGATGAGTAAGAATCACCTGGTCGAAGATGTAGTAAAGTCCGAGCATATAACGGTGGTATATCTCGCCCTGATGTTCAAAGTCAACGACGGAAGACCATACATCGGTCATATTGCGATTTAGATCCCATTTGATGTATTCGATGTTGGCACTGTCTAAAATGTGATTTAATGTGTTGATCAGGTAGTCACAGACTGCCTTTTGGGACAGGTCAAGCACGAGCTGATAGCGTCCTCTGACCGGTGCGCGACCTTTGATCTTCATGCACCATTCTGGATGTGTACGGTATAAATTGCTGTCTTCCGAAACCATCTCCGGTTCCACCCAGAGTCCGAATTTTAAGCCTAATTTGTTGATTTCCTTTGCAAAATCCGGCAGACCGCGTTTGATCTTGCTTGTATTCGTCTCCCAGTCGCCTAGTCCTGAAAAATCACTGTCGCGTTTGCCGAACCAGCCGTCGTCGAGCACAAACATCTCTACGCCCATATCAACGGCTTCTTTTGCGATATGGAGTAACTTTTCATCGTCAAAGTCAAAATAAGCGGCTTCCCAACTGTTAATCACGATCGGGCGTTCCAAATGGGAAAAATGACTTCTGCAGAGATTGTTGCGGTAAATATCGTGATACTGATGTGTCAGTTTCGCAAATCCCTGGTTCGAATAGGTCAGTACGGTTTCGGGTGCATCAAAACATTCGCCTGTTTTTAATTGGTAAGAAAAACCTCTAGGATTAATTCCGAATAAAAGTCTTGTCTGATCGAACTGGTCTTTTTCGATCTCGCATCGGAAATTTCCACTGTATACGAATGAAAATCCATAGCAGTCGCCGTGATCTTCGTCAGTTTCCGGACGACATAAAATAACGAAAGGGTTATGCTGATGACTGGATGCCCCGCGGCTGCTTTCAATACTCTGGACACCATAGCGTAAAGGTGTTCGAATCAGATTCCGTTCCATCGTGTGACGGCCGGCAAAATGTATAAAATCATAATCCGATTCCATAAAATCTAAGGTTGTCGACATAATGCGGTTCAGATAAATGGTCTGATCACTTTGATTGATGACTTTAACTGCTCTGGTAATAATATCTTTCTCTTCGAAAACACTGTAAAGAAGAACGACGATTACCTTTGTCGCTTCGTCCTGAAGCGTAATTTCTAATGTATCGACCGTGTCGTTATCGGTTGCAAATAAAGCCGGCAGTCCCGGAAGTGAGTATTTACCAGAACGAATATGGTGCTTTTTTACTTTTCCAAGAAATGCCGTACTTCCGTCGCCGTTTTTGATCTCGATGCTCGGTTTGCGGAAGTCGCCGCATCCGTCGCTTGAAAATTCCTGCGGGAAAACATCGAGAGAAAATGTACGGTCATATTCCGCTTCGTATGGATTCGGTGAAAATCCACGGTCTTTTGGTTGAATCAGATAACTTAAATCTTCATCCGAAAGTTTTTCACCGTAGTAAGTATGCAGCAGATAGTCATATTTGCTTATTTTCATCTGATAGGTCGTATGTGCGGTTTCCAGTATAAGAGTTTTCGAATTTTCTAAATATCTGATTGCCATTTTCCTATGCCTCCCATGTAAATATGTATGATAGTTAACGTGGTGATTATAGCAAAATTTTATATTTTATAAATATATGATGTGCTACAAAAATTTATATAATTTATTGTACACTATGACTCTTTACTTGAAAACAAGAAAAACGGTATAATAAAGAAAAATATTTTGTTATGAAAACAGTGGAATTTTATGGTGGAGGGAATATTTATGGACAGCAAGAAGAAAGAAAAAGACTCTGTATTTCAAAATAGAATGGAACGTCATTTTGATGAATTGAAATGGCTCTATATAGAACTTTATGGGAATGATCAGATGTTTGATGAATTGTGTGGCCGTCTGTATGATTTTTATGAAGAAAGAGAAAAAGGTTTAAAGCAGGTTGACCTTGAGAGAGAGTCAGATCCAAACTGGTATAAGAAGAATGACATGCTCGGCATGATGCTTTATATTGATAACTTCGCGGGAAATATCAAGGGGGTTGAATCGAAGCTGGATTATATTGAAAAGTGTAATGTCAACTATATCCATCTGATGCCGTTTTTGGATACGGTAGAAGGCAAATCCGATGGTGGATATGCGGTTGCAGATTTCCGAAAAGTCAGACCGGATCTCGGAACAATGGATGATCTTGAACACCTGACAAAATCCTGTCATGAAAAGAAAATCAATGTCTGCATGGACTTTGTCATGAACCACACTTCGGAAGACCATGAATGGGCGAAGAAGGCGCGTGAAGGTGACGGAGAATATATGAGCCGTTACTTTTTCTTCGATAATCCATGGATACCGGAACAATATGAAAGAACAGTCCCGCAGGTATTTCCGTCATCAGCTCCGGGAAATTTTACGTGGCTGGATGAATGTAAGCATTATGTTATGACAACGTTTTATCCTTATCAATGGGATTTGAATTATAAAAATCCGAGAGTATTTAATGAAATGATGTATAATGTTCTGTTTTTGGCGAATAAAGGAATTGACATTATCCGTCTGGATGCGGTGCCGTATATTTGGAAGGAACTTGGAACTTCATGCAGAAATCTTCCACAGGTGCATACGCTTGTGCGCCTGATGCGCATGATCTGCGAAATTGTCTGTCCGTCCGTCCTGCTCCTGGGTGAGGTTGTTATGGAACCGGAAAAAGTAGTGCCTTATTTTGGTACGGTCGAAAAACCGGAATGTCATATGTTGTATAATGTAACGACAATGGCTACGACGTGGCATACAGTTGCAACAAGAAATGTCAGACTGTTGAAAAAGCAGCTGGATATCGTCAGCAGCCTTCCGAAAGATTATGTATTTTTAAATTATCTGCGCTGTCACGATGATATCGGATGGGGACTCGATTATGCAACGCTCGGTGAAGAAGGAATCGGCGAAGTGTCCCATAAACGTTATTTAAATGATTATTTTCAGGGATATGCGGGATACAGCAATAGCCGGGGTGAATTATATAATTGGGATCCGGTTACGCAGGATGCGCGTTTTTGTGCAACGACCGCTTCTTTATGCGGAATTGAGAAAGCGGTAGCAGAACAGAATGAAGAGGCGATTGAAAAGGCGGTTCGGTATGATCTGATGCTGCATGCCTATATGTTTATGCAGTCGGGGATCCCAGTGTTATACAGCGGTGATGAAATCGGACAGTTGAACGATTATACTTATAAAGATGACCCGAATAAGGCGAATGATTCGCGATATATTCATCGAGGCATTATGAGATGGGATCTGGCAGAGCGGATTGAGGAACCGGATTCGATTGAGGCAAAAATTTTCCATGGTCTCGCAAAGTTAGAGAAAAAACGAAAAGAAGAAAAAGCATTTATGTCGAATGCGGATATGTGGACGATTGAGACATATGAGCCTGCGGTATTGTGCATCGGCAGATATTATGATGGTGATAAGATGCTTGGATTGTTCAACTTCAGCGAATTCGATAAGATCGCATGGATCAATGAAGAAGAGACTTATGTTGATGTTTTTTCCGGAAAAGAAGTTGAGACAAAAGCGATCCATGTTCCGAGTTATGGATTTTACTGGCTGAAGCAGAAATCACAGGAGGGTATTGTGAATGAAACGTTGGAACAGAGTGAGATTTCAGCCGAATAAGCCATTATATGAGGGAAAACCGAATGTGACAGCATCGAAAGAGCATTTGGAATTGTCGAGGGCGGCAGCACGGGAAGGTATGGTATTGTTGAAAAATGACAAAAAACGCCTTCCATTAAGTGCAGGAACCAAGTTGGCGTTGTTTGGAAAAGGCGTGTTTGATTATGTCAAAGGCGGAGGCGGAAGTGGAGATGTTACGGTATCGCATGTACATAATATCTATGATGGACTGACGTCTCGGAAAAAAACGGCAGAGTGTTACGCTCCGTTGTGCGATTTTTACAAAGATTACGTTGAAAAACAATATCAAAACGGAATGTTGCCCGGACTTTTAGAAGAGGCTGAAATTTCGGATGAAATGATCCGGGATGCCCGTGCATTTGCAGATATCGCACTGATCGTGATCAGCCGATTTTCGGGCGAGGGCTGGGATAGAAAATCCGTATACTACGAGGGCCAGGAAGAATCGGAGAAGATCCAGTCGAAACAGAGCGAGGAAATTTTTGGTGAAAGTGATTATTATCTGACAAAGAAAGAACAGAAATTAATCGATGCAGTGACGGATGTATTTGCTGATACGATTGTTGTCTTAAATGTTGGGAGTGTCATCGATACTTCGTGGTTTATCAATCATTCAAAGATTTCTGCGGTGCTGCTCGCATGGCAGGGAGGAATGGAAGGCGGAATGGCAATTGTCGATCTGCTGATGGGCGATGAAAGTCCGTCTGGCAAGCTGCCCGATACATTTGCAGCCGATCTGGAAGATTATCCATCCACGGCAGGATTCCATGAGTCGCCAATGTACGTCGATTATACGGAAGATATCTATGTCGGCTATCGGTACTTTGAGACGATTCCAAATGCATCCAAAAAGGTAAATTATCCGTTTGGATATGGACTTTCGTATTCGGAATTTTCGATTGATATTACTCGTATTGAGGAAGAAAATCAAATGATCCGCATGGATATTCAGATAAAAAATATTGGAGACTTTCCTGCGAAAGAAGTCGTGCAGGTCTATGGAGAAGCCCCGCAGGGAATTCTTGGAAAAGCCAAAAGGGTTCTGCTTGCTTTTGAGAAAACAAAAGAGCTGCAGCCGGAAGAAGAACAGATGCTGTCGATGGATGTTCCAATTGCTGCGATGGCATCCTATGATGATCTTGGAAAAATTGCAATGTCTTCGTATGTTCTTGAGAAGGGAAGGTATTATTTTTATATTGGAAATTCGGTGCGCGATGCCGAGAAACTGTCCTATAGTTGGAAACTCTCTGATAATCAGATCCTCTGCACTTTGGAAAAGAGGTGTGCGCCAAGTCAGCTGAAAAAACGCCTGCATGCGGATGGGTCTTATGAAGAGCTTCCGCTGACAGAACCGCATGATTGCATGGAAAATGCTCTTACATGGGATATGGAGGCCTTAAAAGCCGCGGCACCTGCAGTTGTTGGAAAAGGGAGAATCTTATTGGGAGAAGGAGAGCGGCGCCCGCAGTTGATCGATGTGGCCAACGGAGAGATTACAATGGAAGAGTTTCTGGCACAGCTGTCAGATTGGGAACTTGCGAATCTGCTCGGCGGACAGCCGAATACCGGGGTTGCGAATACGTATGGATGGGGCAATCTCGAGGAATGTGGAGTGCCGAATCTGATGACAGCGGACGGACCGGCGGGACTCCGTATTATGCCGGAGTGTGAGGTTTACACAACGGCGTGGCCGATCGCGACGCAGCTCGCCTCTACATGGAACCGTGATTTGCTTTATCAGGTTGGATTTGCTGCGGCAGAGGAAGTGAAAGAGAATCATCTGTCCATATGGCTTTCTCCAGCGGTTAATATTCATAGGAATCCTTTGTGTGGAAGAAACTTTGAGTATTATTCGGAGGATCCGTTTTTGGCAGGAGAATTGGCATCTGCGCTGATACAAGGCGTTCAGTCGCTAAAAATCGGTGCGACGGTCAAGCATTTTTGCTGCAATAACAAAGAGACGAATCGACGCGATAGCGATTCGAGGGTATCGGAGCGTGCATTGCGGGAAATCTATCTGAAAGTATTTGAAATTATCATTAAAAAGTCATCTCCGTGGGCATTAATGTCCTGTTATAATAAGGTGAATGGGCAACGTGGATCAGAAAACAGGGAATTGTTAGAAGATATTCTAAGAGGAGAATGGGGATTTGATGGAGTTGTCACTTCGGACTGGTTTACATTCGGGGAACATTATAAGGAAGTTCTTGCCGGCAATGATATTAAGATGGGATGCGGTTATCCAGAACGGTTGATAGAGGCATTCGAAAAAGGCGTATTAACGCGGGTTGATATGGAGCGTTCTGCAAAGCGATTATTCGAACTGATATTAAAGACGGACTAGGAGGAAATGACATGAAAAGACAATTTTATGTCACAGAAGATTATTTATATATTCCGATTTGCAAGGAAGCGGGAGAAAAGCTGGTCAGTTTTCTTGTACAAAAAGATGAGGGTGAACCGGAAAAGCTGACACAATATCAGATACCGGTCGATATGGAAGCATCAGAAACATATGCATATGATTTCCTGGCAGAGATACCAATCGGAGGTCAAAAAGGGCGGATGTTGATCGTAGAAGCAGAGGTGACGGAAACTTTTCTGGATGCAATCTGTATTTCAGCGAAAAAGAACCTGCCGAAGGCTTCGGATGCGACGATTCACTTTGCGGCACAGTCAGGATGGACAAATGATCCGAACGGACTCGTTTACCAGGATGGAATATATCATTTTTATTTTCAACATAATCCAGTCGGCATTGCGTGGAATAATATGACGTGGGGACATGCGGTCAGCCGCGATCTGCTCCACTGGGAACAGATCGATATGGCGATGACACCGGACGAAGAAGGGACGATGTTTACCGGATGCGGCTTGGTCAATGAACGGGAAATGCTTAGACTGCCAAAGGATGCCTTGCTGTTTTATTATACGGCAGCAGGAGGTACGAATGAGTGGAGTGCAGGAAAGGGCTTTACACAGAGGATTGCATATAGCCTGGATAATGGACGGACACTCGTGAAAATAGAGGAACCGTGTATTCCGGAATTGTGCCCGGAAAACCGAGATCCGAAGATCTTCTGGCATGAACCGACGCAGGCATATATTATGGTTTTATATATGCGGGGGGATGAATACGCGGTTTTCCGTTCTACTGATTTAAAAAACTGGAACCAGACGCAGTCGATTAATTTGAAGGATGCCTGGGAATGCCCGGATCTGTTTTGCCTGACTTCGGAGGAGGGAGAGACGTGCTGGTTCTTCTGGTCAGCAGATGGATTTTATTATGCTGGAGATTTTAATGGTTATCAATTTGCGATCTTTCAGGAAAAGCATACGGCGTATTTTACAAAGCTTCCTTATGCGGCACAGACCTATGCGAATGTCGGAGACAGGGTGATCTCGATCCCGTGGCTTCGGCTGAAGAATGACGGAAGGAATTTTACCGGTAGCTATGGAATTCCGGTAGAGTTGACGTTTGAGAAGACGGAAGATGATGAATATCGGCTCATCCAAAAACCGGTCAGAGAATTGTTGGAACAGATGACGCGAGTTGATGACAGCCGTTTGCTTGACAACGGGAACCAAATTGTATATAATGGAAAAGATTGTAAACATGCATTGGTCGTAAAGATGCATTTGAACTCAGAATTTGAAGGAAAACACGAATGGAAGATTAATGGAATGGACTTGCAATATTCGGCAGTTTCCGGAGAAGCGTCTGCAGATACTGAGAGGATGATGGTGGGATATGGTTATTCTGACGTTATGATGATCATCGATGATAGGATTCTTGAAGTATTTTTTGATGAAGGCAGACGTTATGGCGCATTTGTATTGCCGAAAGGAGATCTCTCTTTTAAAGTTGATCGTTCGATGGTGGATTCCTTTGAATTTTATGAAGTTTTATGATAACGAATAAAATTTGGAGAAGTATTGGAGAGATGTGAATGGCAACATTAAAGGATGTAGCAGCGGAATCCGGACTTGCGGTCAGTACCGTGTCCAGAATTTTAAATAACCGGGGATATATCAGTGAGCAGGCAAGACAGAGTGTGGAAGATGCGATGAAGAAGTTGAATTATTATCCAAATGAAGTCGCTCGTTCTATGCATAAAAAGAATACGAATATGATCGGGCTAATCGTACCTCATATTCAGCATCCGTATTTTGCAGAGGCGATTGATTATATTGAACATTATGCGCATGAACGGGGATACCGTATCCTTTTATATAATTCTCAGGGATTACTGGAAAAAGAAAAAGAGTGTATCGAAATGTGTGTGAGATATAAAGTGGCAGGGGTGATCGTCTGTACCGGAGGTATTTCACTGGATGGATTTCAGGAGTTCGGCATACCGATTGTCGGATTTGAACGCTATATCGATCAAGGTACTGCGACAATTGCCTGTGATAATATTCTTGGCGGGCGGCTTGCTGCAAAATGTCTGATCGACAAAGGGTGCAGACATCTGATGCATATCGGAGATATTATTGGTGACGTGCCGATGCCGGCAGATGACAGAAGGGTTGGATTTCAGCAGATCTGTGAGGAGTACCATTTGGATTATCAGAATATCTGGCTTGAGCGGAGCAGTTATGAGCAGATCTTTTATCAGAGTGTGATCATGGATGCGTTAAAAAGACATCCAAAGACTGACGGTATCTTTACGAACAGCGATGCGATTGCCGCACAGGTACTTCAGGTATGCAGAAGCCTGGAGATTGAAGTTCCAAAGCAGCTAAAAGTTATCGGATTTGATGATGTTATGCTCGCTTCTTTGACGACGCCGCCGATTACGACGATTCATCAGCCGATCGAGGAGATGGCCGAATGTACGGTGCGGATACTTGATGAAGCGATTGCGGAAAAAGTTGTTCCGATCAGAACGGTTCTTCCGGTTGAATTAGTAGAAAGAGAAAGTACCTGATTCTGGTATTATTTACTGAAACAGATAAAAACGGTTACGTTTTATGAAATTTATAAAACGTAACCGTTTTCTTAGTCTTTATAAAGTTCCTGCAGCAGTTTGATGCTGTCCGCTTTATGTTCGGTATTCGAAATCATGACCGCATACAGAGGATCTTTCGTATCTTTCTTATTATTATATTCTTTTCCGAATTCTGTATTGGAAATATCCAGAGAAAAATATCCTTTTACTGCATTCGAATCGTCGGTTGAGCCGTCTTCGTGCTGTCTTAAATTCGCGGTATCATAGATCAGCATGTCTTTCTCCTTCAAGTTCTTCAGATCATCTTCAGGCAGAACTTCATCCAAAGGGGTGCAGACATTCATCGCAAGCAGATAACTGTACATATCCGGTCCGCAGATCGCAACGTCCATCTTCTTCGATGAGACGGTCGTTTGTACTTCGATTTCTTCTACATAATAATACATATCATCATAGTCAAACGGTTGATCCTGATTGACCTCGATCGGCGTTTTGTCGCCGTCCTTCTGTAGGGTCTTTTCAAAGTTATGGAACCATGAAGTACAGTAACGTTCGGTATTTAAAACAACACAGGCACGCAGACGGTAATCCTTCTGTCCCTGATAGATGAGGTTGGTGAATGTAGCAATGATTATGATGATCACGACTGCAGCTAAAATGTACCATTTGTAATAATCGTAGATGAATTGCAGTTTCTTCTTTCCATGAAGTCTTTGAAATGTTCCGATATCCCGTTCTATTTCCTTTTGAAAAAATGATTTTTCTTTTTTCTTTTTCATGACTTATTTACCCCAATCTTAAAAAATGAAATTAAAACAGATCCTGAATATTATCGTAATCCATATAATCTTTTGTTTCAGTATGTTTCGGTTCATCGTATTGATCGAATTCATCCTCTTCTACCGGAATAAAAGGTTTAAAGATCGAAGCCATGACCGGCGCGCAAAATTGTACGATGAGTGCGAATATAATAAAGATCAGTGCCGGAAGGATGTGACAGAGCCATAAGCCTGCAATGGTCACAAACAGCATCATGACCGTCATTGGAAGATTTTTTATCGATAATGTAAATGCCCAGACCAGGATCTCACTTGTCTTTCGTTCAAACCTTGCCAGAATCGGAAATGCATATAAGGAAGTGAATGCCCAGAAGACAAACAGGACGCCGAAGAAAAACAGGAAGAATGTGAAAATTCCGCGTCCGGATTTATAACATAAGTACATGTCGAATGCGAGAAAAGCTCCGGTTAAAGTGACGATCAGACCGAGGATGATTCCCTGTTTTAGGTTCTGTTTCAAGGAACGAAAGAAATCTCTGCTTATATATCCGTCAAGTCCCTGGGCTCGTAAGATCAGGGCGTAAAAAAGAGCTACTGTCGCAGGCCCGATCGTTACAATGGGAATACAGCAGATTAACCATAAGGTGTTGACGACAAAAAGATCAAAAACGGTGTTCATCGACTGCCAGAATGGATTGTCGCTATTAAATATTTTATTCAGCATAAAAAACCTTCTTTCTTAATCCTAAATGTTAAACAATTTTATTTGCCTCTTTGTCATTTTAACAAAGATGAAACCATTATGCAATGGGATATGTCAATAGTTTGACATAAAATTTGACAT
>JAUNOI010000058.1 GCA_030531165.1 Lachnospiraceae bacterium | reverse complement strand
AAGGATAAGTGCATAACCATCATTTCTACTGGTCATGCACTTATTATACGAGGATTATGAATATGAATTTTTTGGACACACTCGGACATTTTGGCATGTGGATTTTTAAAACTGTATATTTTTTACTCTGGGGAGACCTCATTACAATTCCGCTTCCCGGTGGAAGTTCTCTCGGACTTTCTTTACTTATTATAATTCTGATTCCTTCAGGAATCTACTTTACGATCCGAACGAAATTTCTTCCATTCCGGCTTTTCCCGGAAATGTTAAAAGTCGCAGTTGAAAATCATCATACATCAGAAAAAGATTCGATTTCCGGTCTGCAGGCATTGATCGTATCGACGGCAACTCGCGTCGGCATGGGCAATCTGGTAGGCGTCGTGGCAGCAATTTCTGCCGGTGGTGCGGGAGCTGTTTTCTGGATGTGGCTGATCGCCCTGCTCGGTTCTTCCACAGCCTTTGTTGAAGCAACACTTGCACAGCTGTATAAGGAAAAAGACCCTCTTTATGGAGGATATCGCGGCGGTCCCGCTTACTATATCCACCACTTTTTTATGAAAACAAACAGCAGAAAAAAACGTTCCGTAATTGCCATTTTATTCGCCCTGTCGGGGTTGATCTGCTGGTGCGGCATCAGTCAGGTAATCGGAAATTCCGTTTCATCCGCATTTGAAAATGCATTTGAAATTCCCCCGATTTATACAACTGTCATTCTTGTTGCCGTCGCAGCTGTCATTGTACTTCGTAAAAATGCAACCGTAAAAGTGTTGGACGTTGTTGTACCAATTATGGCAGCATGCTACTTTTTTATCACGATTTTTATTATTATCAAAAATGCCGGACAGATTCCTTCCGTAATCGAAAGGATTTTTGCTGAAGCATTTGGAATTCGTCAGGCAGCCGCAGGCGGATTCGGTGCAGTCATTATGAATGGCGTCAAACGCGGACTCTTTTCTAATGAAGCCGGTTCTGGTTCAGCACCTTGCGCCGCAGCTGCAGCTGATATCAGCCATCCTGCCAAAGAAGGGCTGTTACAGTCACTCGGCGTCTTTATCGATACGATCGTGATCTGCAGCTGTTCCGCAATGATCATGCTTCTGGCACCTGAAAAATTAACAAATGGGCTCGTTGGAATGGATCTTTTACAAACCGCGATGCAACATCATCTCGGGGATTCAGGCGTTATATTTATTGCAGTCATCTTATGGTTATTCAGTTTTTCCACATTTATCGGTATTTTATTTTATGCAAGATCCAATGTCGCTTATCTGTTCGGTGACAACTGGATTTCCCAGACCTTATATAAAATTCTCGCTTTGGTCATGCTATTTATCGGTGGACTTGCCGCTTATACGTTCGTCTGGGATCTCGGAGATATCGGGATCGGGCTAATGACGATTTTTAATATGATTGCTCTGATTCCGCTCGCTCCTCAGGCAATGGAAGCATTAAAGGATTATGAACGCCAAAAGAACAATCTCTGATTTCATTACCATTTATTCATGATTGATAAGATTATTGCAAGATACATATTCTAATACTTTATATTTTATGGAAAGATGAACCTTCCTGCTATATAGATCCTCGCCACAGTTACTGTTGGCGGGAATCTGGGCGGGTCGCTTGGCATGCTTTTGGGTGTTCCGGTCACTTCTGCAATCTATGCGCTTTTATGGGAAGTAACGCAAACACGTGAACATGCAATACTGGAAGAAAACAAAAACTAGGCTATCCATACAAAATACACTGCATAACTTGCGAGCATTAAAATTCCCGCTGTTCTGCCGATTCTATTATCTTTCCGGCAACAGATCCATAACAGTACCGCCGCAAAGACCGCGACGAACACATCAAATTGAAATGCCTTTTGAAATAATACAGGCGTAACCAATGCAGAAGTTCCAATTACAAATAAAATATTAAAAATATTGCTTCCGACAATATTACCAATTGCAATATCTGCATTTCCTTTTCGTGCCGCCGACACAGAAGTAAATAATTCAGGCAATGAAGTTCCCAAAGCCACGATCGTAAGCCCGATAAATTTTTCCGACAATCCGAGTGTCCCCGCAATCAAAGTTGCCGCATCAACGGAAATACTACTTCCAACTATAATCAGAATCAATCCTGCAATCATAGAAAACAGCAATTTCCACCAGGGCTGATCTTCGATCATAAATTTTTCCTGCTCTCCTCTTTTTGCCATAAACAGCAGATATAAGAGATAAATCAGAAATACACCCCATAAGATCATTCCATCTATCACACTGATCACTCCATCCATGCCCAGAGCATACAGCAACAGCGTAATAGCAATCATAAACGGAATTTCAAAACGAATCGTAGAATCCTTAACCGCAATCGGCACGATAACAGCAGAACATCCGAGAATCATTAAAATATTCAGAATATTGCTGCCGACAATATTACCGATCGTAATATCCGATGTTCCCTTTATCGCGGCGGTAATGCTGACCGCGGCTTCCGGCGCACTCGTTCCCATCGCAACAATCGTAAGTCCAATCACAAGTTGTGGAATTCCAAACTTCCCGGCAATCCCAGAGGATCCGTCAACAAACAGATCCGAACCTTTTACGAGCATCAAAAAACCTGCTGCAAGCAGAAAACATTGTAACATCATTTCCATTATGATTCCTCCTTCATCTGTACAGCAGGTTCTCTCTTTTTATTTAAAAGGTTTTCTCCGCATCTTATTCATGCAAAAAAGCGAGGCTCTGCTGTAATCTTTTTACAACAAAGTCTCGCTGTTTACTCACAAAACCGGATTCTCCGATCGATAGAAAATCGTACTGACGGCAATGCAAACATGAACATTCATGCCAGCTACTCCCTTTTCAAATAGTATATGCAAAATGCAAAGCCATGTCAACCAAAAATCAATTCTTATAAGACATCAGTACTGCATTGATTTTTCTAAATCATTTTATAATACCAACGACGGCGCACTATAAACTCTTGCGCCCAGTTCGCTGTTAAGCATATAAAGGCTCTTTGGATCACCACCGAACAATTCCATTTTTGTTACGAGATCATTTGCGTTTGTTTCTTCTTCACCCTGCTCCTTTACGAACCAGTCAAGGAACTGTGTTGTTCTGAAGTCATTCACTTTCTGAGCCGCACCATAAAGATTATGGATCAGGCTTGTTACATATTCTTCATGTTCCAGTCCCTGCTTTAACACACCGAGAACATCTTCAAACTTGCGTTCCGGTTTTGCAATCGGTTCCAGCACGATTTCTTCGTTATTATTAACAAGATATTGATAAAATAACATTGCATGGTCGCGTTCTTCCTGCGCCTGAATCTTATACCAGTTCGCAAATCCATCCAACCCCTGCGCTTCACAGTAATTAGAAAAATCTAAATAAAGATATGCGGAATAAAGCTCCTTGTTGATCTGATCGTTTAATAAAGCTACTACATTCTTATCTAACATCATGTTTCCTCCTCTTTTGGTATAAATCTTAAAGCATATGTTTACGAAGTTCGGCACCATCTTCCGCACTCAAATAAGCTGGTGCGATGTCAAACACCGTTTTACATCCTGCCTGTCCTTCTTTATTCAAACGGTAAGCTGCTCTTGCGTAAGCAACAAGTACTGATGAGGTGAATTCTGGATTGGAATCTAATTTCAGTCTATATTCGATCACGTGTTTATTTTCATCATTCCAACCCGTAGAACCCGTACGGATCACAAAACCACCATGTGGAATTCCTGCATGATCGCGCTGTAATTCTTCTTCGCTGATAAAATGTACTGTCGTATCATAGTCGGAAAAATAATTCGGCATCGTGACAATTTCTTTTTCGATTGCAGCAAGATCCGCTCCTTCTTCCGCTACGACAAAACACTCTCTCGTATGCTTTTCGCGGGTAGAAAGTTCCGGATTAGAACCGCTTCTAACTGCTTCCAATGCACTTTCAACCGGAATCGTATATTGTCTTGCATCCTTTACACCCTCGATACGACGAATTGCATCCGAATGTCCCTGACTAACGCCCTTTCCCCAGAACGTATAATCATGTCCGCCCGGAAGAATTGCATTTGCATAAAGTCTGTTCAATGAGAACATTCCCGGATCCCAGCCGACAGAAATGATTCCTACATTTCCATTTTCTTTTGCTGCCTGATCAACATTTGCAAAATGTTCCGGAATTCTCGCATGTGTATCGAAGCTGTCAACGACATTAAAATACTTCGCAAGCTCTGGAGTCTGTACAGGCAAATCCGTCGCACTTCCACCGCATAAAATCATAACATCGATCTGATCTTTCATCTTAGGTGCATCAGCAGCCGAATATACTGAAACGCCTTCTGTCTGAATCTGTACCGTCTTCGGATCTCTGCGGGTAAAAACTGCCACAAGTTCTGTATCCGGATTATGACGGATCGCAGACTCGATTCCCTTTCCAAGGTTTCCATATCCATAAATTCCAATTCTAATTGCCATAATGATTGATTTCCTTTCTCAAATTTCTATATCCTGCTTTATTATATAATACTCTGAGACAATATTCAAACAATTCATAATTTCTTAATAAACAGTCGCCGCCATCCCGATATATAGATTTCATGCTATCACAAATTGCTATCGAAAACCGATATCCAGAATAGCACTTGCAGTCAGTAAAAACAATGTGTAAAATCAAATCAATACGAACAATAAAAATAAAAACTCTTAAGAAATAAAAAGGAGCACTTATGAAACACATCTTAATGTTATCAACCGGAGGCACGATTGCCTCAAAGCAGACTGGACACGGACTGCAGCCTGAAATTCCCGGTGATGATCTGGTTGCCGAAATTACTGAATTAAAAAATCTCTGCAAAATTACTTGCAGGCAAATCTTAAATTTAGACAGTTCCAATATCCAGCCAGAAGACTGGATGACGATGGCACAGGCAGTTTGCGATGCGCAAAATGATTTCGATGGAATCGTTATCACACACGGAACCGATACAATGGCATATTCCGCATCTGCTTTAAGTTTTATGCTGCAGAATCTTCAGATTCCGGTCATTCTGACCGGTTCCCAGCTCTCCATCGAAGAAGATGGCACAGATGCAAAGCAAAATATTTTAGATGCGTTCCGCACCGCAATTACCGAACTCTGCGGCATTTATATTGTTTTTTACGGAAAAATCATCCGAGGAACACGAGCAAAAAAAATGTTCACAAAAGATTTTGACGCCTTTCACAGTATCAATGCTGAGGATATCGGACAAATCAAAAAAGACGGCACCGTGATAATAAATGAATTGGTTCGTCCAAAAAACGTTTTTTCCGCGGATATCTGCATCGATCCAAATATCTTTGTATTAAAATTAGTACCCGGTACCGATCCAACATTACTCGATACCGTTATTGATATGGGATATCATGGAATCATCATTGAGGCATTTGGCTGCGGCGGAATTCCGAATCAAACCAGAAGCCTGCTTCCCTGCCTGAAGAAAGCGAAAGAACATGGCGTCAGTATCATCATTGCTTCCCAATGCACCTATGAAACGGTCGATCTGACAGTATATGACGTAAATGTTCAGGCAGCAAAACTCGGGGCTATCTCCGGCCTTGACATGACAATTGAAACTTTGACGACCAAACTCATGTGGGCACTCGGACACACGACTGATCCGCAAAGGATCCAGGAAATGATGCATACTTGCTATTCCGGAGAATTTCGGGAATAAATGCAATTATAATAGTTGACAAAATCCACTAGATTGGTTATTATAAAAGTGGTCATAGTCAACTATTTTAATATAAGGAGGCTATATGAACGAATATGATAAAACCATTTATGAAATAAGAAATTTTAACCGCTTTTATACCGTAAATATGGGATTTTTAAATTCCGGTTATCTGGATACCTCATACTCAGTAGCTGAGACAAGAATCTTGTTTGAATTAAACCTACATGAACGATGTATTCAAAATGACATTGTAAAAATTTTGCAAATAGACAAAAGTTATCTTAGCAGAATAATCAAACGCTTCGACAAGAATGGACTCATTGAAAAAAAGAAATCCGAGGAAGATAAACGAGCTTCCTATATTACACTGACAGAAAAAGGAAAGAAAGAGACAGAAAAATTAATTGTCTTAACAAATGAACAGATACGGACAAAGATAGATACCCTGACTCCTGCTGAATGTAAGCAACTATGTAATTCAATGAACAACATTATTTCAATTTTAGGAAAAGAGGAATTGATATGAAAATCATACCATTTGAGGAAGAATACAGAAAAGATTTTATTGATTTTAATACCGATTGGATCGTTTCATATTTTGGCTTTCTGGAAGAACATGATAAGGAAACATTTGAAAATATTGATGAAGAGATGGATTTGGGTGCCATGATTTTCTTTGCCGTTGAGAATCATACGGCACTCGCAACATGTATGGCAAGACCGATGGAAGGCACAACATGGGAAATATGCAAGCTCGGCTCTAATAAAAATATTCCTCATAAAGGCGCAGGAAGTGCCGTTTTTGAAAAATCAATGGAATGGGCATTCGATCATGGTGCCGAAAAACTATTTATTCTCTCAAACAGTAAATTAAAACCAGCGCTTCATATTTACGAAAAACACGGTTTTAAAGAAATAAAACTTGAAAACTATGAATACATCAGAGGCGATATTGCATTTGAATATAAGAAGGAGTGATAAAAAATATGAAAAAGGGGAAGTCGTTGATGTTTTCACTCCCCCTAGAGAAGATTATCTCTAATCCTTCATCTGAAAATGCTGGTAATCCTTCACAGAATTCCAGTTACCGCCCCAGAAGAATCCTCGTTTGACAAACACCTGATAACAAAGATCATCCGTATCGATCTTATGTGGCGTATTTTCAGAGCGATCTGTATAAGCTCCTGCATTCACCGGCATATATCCTTCGGCAGTGATATAGGGATTATACAGCGGATTGATATCAATTGCCCTTCCGTATGCATGCTGAGACAAATGATCGCTGCCCGGCACGCGTCGGAAATTAAAACACGAGGTATTATTATCTTCCATTGATTTTTCATCATCGCCATCATATTCATCGATGAGCAGCATCTTTTCAATCGGATAAGATTCCTCATATAATTCCTTAAAAACAGACACAAAACAATCCGCGAGTGCCTGATTACAGACGAGTTCTCCGATGTGCGTCTTTTCATCGAATCCGACATGCAGAACACGCACATACCGTAGATTCTCTCTCGAAACAACGCAGCCTTTCCCGAAGGAAACTCCATCCATACGTGCAAATACCGAATCCGAAATTTCTTCCGAATAAAATAATGCGTCCGTATTGCCGATTTTTTTTAATTCATCTGCAGTCACGATGCTACCCGCTTTTCGTTCCTTAACATCCTCTGCAATGATTTTTTCCGCTTCGGTCGTAATTTCCGTCCTGGCAGCTGCAGAATCGCTTTGCTGGTCCGCCTCTTTTGTATCATGACGACATCCGCAAAATGTGGATGCCGTCATCAGACATAGCATAATAAGCACCCATTGTTTCATGTTCATCATCGATTATAATTTCAAAATTCCGACAGACTGAACAAATAGAAGGAACAATAATACTGGCGCGATGAATTTGATCATGGCAATATAGAGTCCTTTTCGATTAAATTTATATTTGCCCTGCGTTACTTCGTCGATGATCATCTTCGGTTTTACGATCCAACCGATCAGGATACATTCACAGAATGCGAGCAACGGCATCAGACAGTTATTGCTGATATAATCCAGAATATCCAGAATCTGTGCAATTGCGCCGTTTGGCAAAGTAACTTCAAAATACAGATAATTATAACCCATACATACGATAATACCAAATACAAATGCATAGACCGTAACAGCCACTGCACTCTTCATTCTCGTCCAGTGAAACTTATCCATCAGACTGGATACGATTGCTTCCATGACCGACACTGCAGATGTAATCGCCGCAAAGATTACCATAATGAAAAATATAAGTCCAATGATTCCTCCCATCTTACCCATCGATGCGAATACTTTTGGCAGAGATACAAACATCAGACCCGGACCGGAAGACATCCCTTCTCTTCCCATAAATGTAAATACTGCAGGGATGATCATAAGTCCGGCAAGGACTGCCACTGCCGTATCAAATAACTCAATCTGATTAATGGAAGACATCAGATTTGAATCTTTTCGCACGTAAGAACCATAGGCAACCATAATGCCCATTGCAACGCTGATTGAGAAAAACAGCTGTCCCATCGCATCCATCATAACGACAAAGAACTGCTTTAATGTCATGCCGGTAAAATCAGGCACAATATAAACCTTTAATCCCTGAAGACCGGTTCTTGTTACGCCCGAAGCATCCGTAAATGACAATGTCAGGGAATAAAGAGAAATACCGACGATCATAACAAACAAAATCGGCATCAAAATCTTACTATAACGTTCAATTCCGCCTTCAACCCCATTAATAACGACAAACGCGGTCAATGCCAAAAAGATGATCATGAAAATGAACGGCTGCGTCGTTCCGGTAATAAAAGACGTAAAATACCCATCTTCAGCAGCTGTCGTTCCGTTACCAGTCAAAAAAACCGTTAAATATTTCGTTACCCATCCGCCGATGGTACAGTAATACGGCAGAATAATTGCCGGTATCATACATGCAACGACACCCAGTGTTCCCCATTTTGGATGAAGTGCAGCATAAGCAGTCAACGGTCCCTGCTTTGTCTTTCTTCCGATTGCAACTTCTGTTGTCAATAAAGCAAATCCAAAGGTTAATGCCAAGATAATATAAAACAGCAAAAATACCCCTCCGCCGTCTTTTGCCGCCAAGTATGGGAATCTCCATATATTTCCAAGTCCTACAGCACTTCCCGCAGCGGCCATAATAAAGCCGAGCGTGCCTGAGAAATTACTTCGTTTACGTTTTTCCATAATACTTTCTCCTTCTCTTTTTATTACATACGGTATCATTATACCCGCTTTTTACCTATGTTTAAAGAATAAATTTAATTTTTTTCATCCGTCATATCATCCCTGGTCAGCTTTTTGATCCATTTTCCATAATGCGACATCAGATATGCCGGTACGCATTTGAAAATCTGATCTGCATTTAGACAACAGACAACAACCGCAGGTGGCGCATCGGCAACAAATGCCATAAAAAATGACAACGGAATAACAATCAGCCAAATACTGATCAAATCCATCTTTACGACATACATCGCACTCCCTCCTCCGCGGATGATCCCGTTATTGGTCGGCATCTGATAAGACATGCCGACAAAGACAACCGAAAGAATCATCAAAAATGTATTTGCCATCTCTTTTGTCACGGGCTGAAGATCATACAGACTGAGTACTGGAATCCGCAGGAAATATAATAAAATTCCTCCAGAAATACCAATTGCGAGAAACATCTTCTGCAGACGTCCCGAATACCTCATCACCCGCTTCCGGTCTCCTTCACCGATTGCTTTCCCAATGATAATCGATGCTGTTGAAGACGCGCCGTATACGATGGATTTTACCATCATAAACAGCGTGGAAGCCGCACTGTTCGCTGCAATCGCCGCAGCGGTCATATGTCCGAGGATCACCGTCTGTAAAGCAGTATTGAGTCCCCATAACCCCTGCACGACTACGATAGGAATCGTCACCTTAAAATAATCCCCGGAAAGAATCCGGTCAAATTGGCAAAGATCGCGGATACTCAGTCGCAAACGCTTTTCTTTAAACACCATAAATCCAATCAAAATGATGCATTCGATGATTCTGGCTGCCAGCGTTCCGATCGCCGCCCCGCGGACACCGAGTGCAGGCGCACCGAACCGCCCGAAGATCAAAACGGAATTGATTCCGCAGTTAACAAAAAATGTAAGAATCGACAGGGCAAACGCAATTTTCACGGTTTCCACCATACGCAGTGCGGCAAGTAAAATCTGCGTTATTGCAAAAAATAAATATGTAAAACGGATAATTGACAGATATCTGACTCCTTCTTCTACAATCGGTACATCCGTTGTAAAAATCCTCATCGCCTGATATGGAAAAAAAGTTGTCGCCACAAATAAAAGGATTCCGGTTATCAGTGCAGCATGCATTGCAGCCGCAGTGATCTTTTTCATCGGCTTTATCTGCATTCTGCCCCAGTACTGGCTTCCGAAGATGACAAGCCCATCTCCGAGCGCTCCCAGAATCTGCTGATAGATAAATTGAATCTGATTAACCGCTGCAACTCCCGCCAGAGAAGTTTCGCTGTATGCTCCAAGCATAATGTTATCCGCGAGATTCACGCTCAACGTAATAACGTTTTGCAATACCAATGCTATGTAAATCGAGAAAAAATTTTTATAAAATGACTGCTTTTTCATATGCAAACCTTTATCAATCCAATCTTTTTTATAGATACTTTTCTATTATATACGATAAAAGTCCTATTGAAAAGAATAAATGTTGTTTTCTGACGCTTTCTATTTTCATCCCAAACGCAAATAAGGAGACAGTGATCTGCAAATAAATCTGCATGATCTGTCTCCTTATTGTTGTAAAAAAATGTAAAAATGTGTTACCAAAGGCTTTCTCTGGTTTAGGAAGGTTATACATAAGAGGCATACCCAAACCCCTTATATATGTATCAAAATAGAAATTTATTTTATGATAAAGACAAATTTAGAGAGCAGCTAATTCTTTTCCTGCGTCTACCAATTCGTCATTAACATCCTCATCCGGCTCACCGTTACAGATAATGCCTTCGCGTCCGATGACAGTCGCACCTGCATTCTCACAGCGTTCAACCCAGTCATCCATCCATTCGCCGTTGCCCCATCCGTACGAACCGAACAGCACTACTTTTTTCCCCTGGAGCTGACCTTCTAAATCGCACATAAACGGCTCCATCTCTCCTTCTTCAAGCTGTTCTACTCCCATTGACGGACAACCGAGTGCAAATGCCTGATCATCTGTCAAATCTGCTGCTGAAACTGCATCAACGGATAATACATCCGCTTCTTTTCCGGCAGCTTTGATCCCTTCTGCAATCTTTTCTGCCATCATTTGTGTATTTCCTGTTCCACTCCAATATACTACTTTTACATTACTCATATTTTTAGTCTCCTTATTTTATACTATATTAAACAGCAATCTCATAAAATTTCTTGCCTTCAAGCACCTCACAGATTGCCAATTCCCGGGCTTCGTCATATCTTTGAAACATTTTTTCTGCTCTTTCTCGATTGGAATATACTTTCCAATATCCTGTCAACAGGCTATTCTGGCCATTATTTTCAATAAATCCTTCCACGTCCTCAATCGGATAGCCGAGAAATGCTCCTATCTCGTGTGGAAACTCTTTCCTCTTGCCATATGCGGACTGAAACCTGTTTATTAAGAAATCTAATATTTTATCCAGATTTTCAGCTTCTTCATATCCATATTTTTTGAGAAACCCTGCTACTGTTTTCTCTTTCAGCATTGCTTTCATTTCTGTCTCTCGATAAAGCAACAAAATGATTTTTTCACGATTGCGGTACATCGTTTTACATTTTGCATTCATGCGGGATAATGTCTTTCCCATAATCCTGGCATCTTCCGGTTTTAAAACAAGCAGCGCGGAATGTTTGATCCCTTTTAAAAATGGTGCACAATGCAGTGCAATTGTCATATGAATATAGGCATCTGCTGATGTTGTTTGATAGAAATTTTTCATTAATTCGACTGGCATTGGAATTTCCTTTCTTACTTTGGGTTTATGACCGGCAGTTTCCTGCCGGCCATCCTAACTTATGTAACTGTTAGGAAAGGAGTCCTAATGATGTATGACTTGGCATAATGTCAAATCATGCACGCTCCTGCGAGGATGTACAGGGATTCAGACTTGAATTTTGTCAGCCCAGCTGACCCGAATCCTGCACCAAGACTCGCAAGAGCGAGTCTTAAAAAAATGTTTCTATGTACGATAAGAGGTATCTCTTATCTGTGATATACGATACCATATAAAAAACTACATTTCAATATTGAAATTGATAATCATTTTCATCTATGCAGCTATTGAGAATAAATAATCAATATGCATTTCCTGCTGCCATCATGCATCCATTAAATTTTTGATACCCGAAAAAACTTTTATAAATACTTTACATTAGTATGCTACAATAAAAATAATTTTATTATAAAATATAGAAAGGATTTTATTATGTTTCATATATTAATTGTTGAAGATGATGCACATACAAGAACTTTGATGGAAACCGTCATAGCCAAAGATGGTTATACCGTATATACAAGCAAAAATGGTATCGAAGCCTTAAATGCATTTGATAAATATCACATCGACCTGATCGTGCTCGATATTATGATGCCGGAAATGGATGGCTATGAATTTACGAAAATTATCCGCGAATGGCAGCCGAATATTCCAATTTTGATGATTTCCGCTAAACAGCAGGCGGAGGATAAGAAAAAGGGATTTTTAGTTGGCACGGATGACTATATGACAAAGCCAGTCGATGAAGAAGAGATGCTTTTGCGTATCAAAGCACTTCTCCGCCGTGCGAACATCGTAAACGAACGCAAAATCATCATTGGCGATGTCGTTTTAAATTATGATGAATTAAGCGTATCCAAAGGCCCGGAAGTCCAGACGCTTCCTCAAAAGGAATTTTATGTTCTCTATAAACTGCTTTCCTATCCGAATAAGATTTTTACACGTCTTCAACTGATGGACGAGATCTGGGGGCTGGACAGCGAAACAACTGATATGACCGTAAACGTACACATTAATCGACTCCGCAAACGGTTTGAGGAATGGCCGGAATTTGAGATCGTTACTGTCCGCGGACTGGGCTACAAGGCGGTGAAACATGCATAAAAAGAACTCCATCGGCTTAAATTTATGCCTGACATTATATATTTTCTTTATTATTTCGGTCACGATGATTTTATGCACTGTCATTATTTTAGGATTAATCCGATTTGGTCTTATCGATCAACCATTTTTTAACGACCCGCTTGCCGGCATTCTGCTAATTCTTGCTATTTTAAGTATCGCGATCAGCACTGCATTGGCACCGTTTATCGCACATTTTCCGCTACGGCCGCTCAGGCGCCTGATTGCCGCAATCGACGGACTTGCAGAAGGTGATTTTAAACAGCGGATCCATATGGAATACCCTCCGGAACTTCTGCATCTGTCCGAGAGTTTTAACTCGATGGCATCCCAGCTGGAAAGCATGCAGATGCTTGGAAATGATTTTATTCACAATTTTTCCCACGAGTTTAAGACGCCAATCGTTTCAATCAAAGGATTTGCCAAACTATTGAAAAATAACGATTTAACAGAAGGACAAAGACAGGAATATCTGGATATCATCATTCATGAATCCGACCGCCTTGCCACAATGGCAGCCAAAATTCTGGATTTATCAAAGCTGGAAGGACAGACGGAATTAACCCAGATTACGACTTATAATCTTGCAGAACAAATTCGACTGGCATTTCTCGTTTTAGAGAATAAATGGTCCTCCAAAAATATTGACTTTTCAATTGAACTTGAGGAAATTAAGATCAGCGCGAATAAAGAAATGATGGAACAAGTTTTTGTCAACTTATTAGACAATGCGATTAAATTTACGCCGGACGGCGGATTTATCTCGATGTCGTTAACATCCGATAACGATAAGATCTGCTTCATATTACAGGACTCCGGAATCGGAATGGATGAAGGAACCGTCTCGCATATTTTCCATAAATTTTATCAGGCGGACAATTCCCATCAACAGGAAGGCAACGGACTCGGTCTGACTCTGGTCAAACAGATCATCGATCTGCACAAAGGGGATATCCTGATCGACAGTGCAAAAGGTAAAGGAACGAAGATTACTTTAGTATTACCGTGTTATCGCTAAAACATTGTGTTATAATGGGACAATTTGAAAATATCGTCGAGGATATCTCTCATCCTCGACGACTGCAGCATTTGTAACATTTTCTATTATGCAGGTTCATTCACTCCGGAAAGCTCTCCCTCACACACAGCACGCCCGAGGATGTCAAGTCATTGCTACAAAAAATATGCGGTTTCTTTGCCATGAAAATGGCTTAAAACCGCATGTTTCTGTATAGAGGATGTTGTATTGTTGCTACAAGATGGCTGGGAGGATGTTACGTCATTGCTATAGACTATTTTATATCCTCAGCTTTCTTTCCCTTATCCTCCAAATCTATATCAATTTGTATTCCAAGTAATTTACTCATAGGAGCATCATCATTCAATTCCATTATAACATTATGCTGTATGATATTTTGGTATTCTTTTTCTTCCATCATTGACTTGAATGACAATAGAGCATCTTCATTAATAGAACATATATATTGAAAATCTGTATTCTGACAACATTCATCAACAATTCTGAATAACGTTTCTCGCTGTCTAGGATCCATATTCGCAAACATTCTACTATCATGTGCTATAAACTTCATTTTACTCACTTGGCAATTTAATAAAAGCCAATCAAAGCAAAACATGCGAACTTCATTCACACCATCTGAAGAATCATCTTCAATCCTAGCTTCCAAACTATATCGCAAAGTGTTTTCACCAGAGTTATTTCTTATCACAAGACCACTTTTTTTCTTTGGATAAAATCTTTTGGCAT
>JAUNOI010000057.1 GCA_030531165.1 Lachnospiraceae bacterium | reverse complement strand
TTCAGCATTCGCAATTGAACAGATATTGTAAAAATGAAGCCACGAGAATTGATCTGCATGTATTGGCAAGAATTTGCTGTGTGTTAGAATGTGATATTGGAGATATATTAACTTATGTAAATGAAAAAGAAGAATAGAATGAGAGAAGCAGATTTAATCAGACAAATTGAAAAATTTATGCCATACAATGAGCAGGAAGAACATGATAAGGCGTTCATCTTGCAAATGTTAAAAGAAAAGGATATATTTAAAAGGGAATGTCAGATTGCTCATATGACTGCATCTGCATGGGTCGTGAATGAGAGTTTGACAAGAACCTTGATGATATATCATAATATATATGATTCATGGTCCTGGATGGGCGGGCATGCAGATGGAGAGGAAAATCTACTCAAAGTAGCAATTCGTGAAGTTCGGGAAGAAAGCGGGCTACAAAATATTGATCCGGTGAGTGAAGAAATCTATTCGCTTGAGGTATTAACTGTAGATGGGCACGAAAAGCGAGGGCAGTATGTATCTTCGCATTTGCACTTGAATGTTACCTATCTTTTAAAGGCTTCAGAGAAGGAAATCATTCGTATAAAGCCGGATGAGAACAGCGGTGTTGCATGGTTTGGGATGAAAGAAGCAGTGGAAGCTTCCACAGAAGTTTGGTTTCAACAGCGGATTTATTCGAAATTGATTGCAAAACTGCATCTGAATCCGGAAAGGTATTTTCGGATGGAAGAAATACCGGATTACATATTAAAAAGGATGGATGGGATTTCTTATCGGAAGGGCTGCCCGGTTTCAACGAAAGATCTACGATATCTTCGGGTATTGCATGTCGGATTTGATCAAAAGACACATATCGGAGAGATGATTTGTCATAAAATGATTGTGGAAGATTTGAGAGATATTTTTCTGGAACTTTATATGGCTCGATATCCGATTGAAAAAATGGTTCTGATCGATGAATATGACGGTGATGATGAAAAGTCGATGGCGGCTAATAACAGTTCTTGTTTTAATTATCGTGTCATTGCGGGAACGGATGATCTGTCAGAACATGCATATGGCAAAGCCGTGGATATCAACCCGCTTTATAATCCGTATGTTCTTGCCAACGGCAGCTATACACCATTGAATGCGGGGAATTATGTTGACCGACGAAAGAATATACCCGGGAAGATCGATCATGATGATCTTTGTTATCAGCTGTTCAGGAAAAAAGGATATTACTGGGGCGGCGATTGGGAAGGTACAAAAGATTATCAGCATTTTCAGTTAGAAAAAAGATATAAAAGAATATAAGGAGCAAATATGAAAGACGAAAAAGAAATCAAGCAAAAAGGGGAAACGGATGAGAAGGCAAAAGAAAAGCAGAAAACGATCATGTTGATCGGTTTATTTTTTGCAATGGCAATTGTTTTTGCCATATCAGGAGTTGGAAATGTCTTGTATGGAAATAAAGCAGCAGGGGTTGATAAAATTCTTGGCGCAATTGCGTTAGTTGCACTTGGTATCTGGTATATTGTTCGTGATCACAGAAAATAATAATTCGGAGAAATAAACCGGATGAAACACGCTTTGCGAGTTTATCGGTTCGCGTAAAGATAGAGATTATATGATAAGCATATAATCTCTATTTTTTTCTGCGAAGTCTGCTTGACAATAATCCGAAATCGGATTATTGGAGGTGCATTCATTGAAGTTGAAACAAGGGAGAGAGTTAAAAGAATTTAATTCGTTATACAAAGAGTTAGATAAACTATACCATAGAATTGCTTTAGAAATAGGGTTATCTGATAGTGCTTTCTTTATCCTGTATTCTATCGCTGAATTTGGAAATGGTTGTTTACAAAAAGATATTGCAGAACACTATTTTATTAGTCGAAAAACAATAAATTCTTCTATTAAAAATTTAGAAGCACAAGGGTATATTGAATTGAAGAAAGGAAATCGGCGGGATATGCATTTATATCTTACTCAAACAGGTCAGAAATTCGTAAATGAAAACATTGTTCCTGTATTTGAATTAGAAAACAGTGTGTTTGAAGAATTTTCTAAAGAAGAATGTCAGCAATTCATACAATTAACAGAGAAATATGTTATGTTGTGTCGAAAAAAAGTAAAAGAAGCATTTGATTTGTCATCGGAGGACTTATAGCCGCAGCTATAAAGTCGATTAGAAGATGTTGGGTGCGCTCGGTTTGTTATGGCCGGACGCATATTTTTATTAGGAGATTATCATGCATATTCAACTTTCGGACTATTTTAATTTTAACAAACTATTACGTTTTTCACTTCCATCTATTATTATGATGGTATTCACATCGTTATATAACATAGTTGATGGTTTTTTCGTCTCTAATTTTGTAGGGAAAACACCTTTCGCTGCCGTTAATCTTATTATGCCTGTTATAATGATTTTATCGTCTGTCGGTTTTATGTTCGGAACCGGAGGAGGTGCGTTGGTTTCAAAAACTATGGGAGAGGGCTGCTATGAGAAAGCCCAGCGTTTGTTTTCACTGTTTGTATATTGCACTGCAATCATCGGTGTTATTATTGCAGTTATTACTTTCCTATTTATCCGTTCGATAGCCATATCCTTGGGAGCAGAAGGGATGCTTTTGGAAAATTGTGTAACTTACGGACGAATTTTGCTTGTATCACTTCCCCTGTTCATGCTGCAATATGAATTTCAAAGTTTTTTTATTACAGCAGAAAAGCCTCAGCTTGGACTTGTCATTACATTGATATGCGGTTTCACAAATATGATATTGGATGCTCTGTTTATAGCGGTATTTTCATGGGGACTTGTTGGAGCTGCTGCTGCAACTGCAATCAGTCAGATATTAGGTGGTATTATTCCTATTATCTATTTCAGCAGATCAAATTCAAGTCTGCTACGTCTGACAAAAACAAATATAGACGGAAATGCTTTATTCAAAGCCTGTACAAATGGTTCCTCAGAACTAATGAGCAATATATCAACTTCGATTGTAAGTATGCTGTATAATGTTCAGCTAATGAAATATGCGGGTGAAAATGGGATTGCCGCATACGGTGTATTGATGTATATAAACATGATCTTTCTCGGAGTATTTATTGGTTATTCTACGGGAACTGCACCGATTGTCAGTTATCATTACGGCGCCCAAAATCATCGTGAATTGAAAGGACTGTTAAAGAAAAGTCTTATTATTATAGGAATTTTTGCAGTAGCTATGTTTATGATAGCAGAACTTTTAGCAAAACCTTTAGCCGGCATTTTTGTAAGCTATGATAAGGGACTTATGGCAATCACAATACGAGCTTTTCAGATTTACTCCTTTTCGTTCCTGTTTTCGAGCGTTGCTGTCTATGGTTCTTCTTTCTTTACTGCATTGAACGACGGCTTGACTTCTGCGTTGATTTCCTTCTTGCGAACGATACTTTTTCAAATTGGAGCAGTGTTGATCTTGCCTTCATTTCTTGGGATTGACGGTATATGGCTTTCCGTTGTAGTGGCAGAAGCGGCCGCAGCTGTTATGACGATATTGTTTATTATTGCGAAGAAAACGAAATATCACTATTGAATGAAAAAGAGAAAATGAGAGAAATATCTTTTTCTTGTCTTAGCTGTTAGGCAGCTATGAGAGCGCAAGCGAATAAACTGCTTGCGCTTTCAATCTATTATCAGCATATCCTGTTTTATATTTCATCATGCATCCAAAAAAATACTTGACTATTTCTATACTTATGATATATTAATAATCAAATAGTTTTAAATTAAAACTATTTAGATTTAAAATAAAATTATTTTGAATCAAAACCAAAAATGAGAAAGAGGAATGAAGTATGTATGCAAAGATAACGGGAACAGGTTCGTATCTTCCGAATCATCGGATGGATAACTTTGAACTTTCAAAGTTGGTTGATACCAGCGATGAATGGATACAGAGCAGGACCGGAATTAAAGCGAGACATATTGCAGAGCATGATACGGTTGTTTCCCTGTCCGTTCGTGCGGCAAAAGAGGCAATTTGTGATGCGGAGATCGATCCTGAGGAGATTGACCTGATCATCGTATCTTCTGTATCAGCTGAACAGGTTTTGCCATGTACAGCATGTGAAGTGCAGGCTGCCATTGGAGCAGTCAATGCGGCGAGCTTTGATCTGAATGCAGCTTGTACAGGATTTATTACTGCATATCAGGTGGCGGTTGCTCAGATGAAAGCAGGATTGATCCAAACGGCGCTGGTAATCGGAGCGGAATGTCTGTCTAATCTGATTGATTGGACAGACAGGGGAACCTGCATTTTATTTGGCGATGGTGCGGGGGCAACGGTGATTACCTGTGAAAACAGTGATATCGAAGTGCCTTTTGTACTGCACAGCGATGGAACAAAGAGACATGTACTGTCCTGCAGTTCCGGTTTTGGAGCAGGAAAGTCTCCTTATGGTGAATCCGTTTTTATGGATGGCAGAGAAATTTATAAATTTGCAGTGAAGAAGGTTCCGGAATTGATTTATGAGATTTTGGAACGGCATGGCCGTTCGGCTGATGAGATTGATCTGTTTCTTTTGCATCAGGCGAACAAAAGGATTATTTCATCAATTGCAAAACATCTGCATCAGGACTTAAGTAAGTTTCCGATGAATTTACAGGAAAATGGCAATATTTCGTCAGCAAGTATTCCGGTTTTACTGGATGATTTAAACAAGCAGGGAAAATTGAAACCAGGCATGAAATTAATTGTTGCTGGATTCGGCGCTGGTCTTACCTGGGGTGGAATGTATTTAGAATGGTAATGAAAATGAAATGTTAAGAAAGTGAGGAACACAACATGTTTGAAAAAGTAAAAAAATTAATTATGGAAGAAATGGACG
Organism: Lachnospiraceae bacterium; assembly: GCA_030531165.1. GTDB lineage: Bacteria > Bacillota > Clostridia > Lachnospirales > Lachnospiraceae > Fimousia. Next base: position 9,851 of record JAUNOI010000057.1, on the reverse strand, counting down.
TAGAAGAAAGTCAGGTAACTTTAGAAGCTTCTTTTAAAGATGATCTGGAAGTAGACTCTCTTGATCTTTTTGAAATGGTAATGACATTAGAAGATGAATTTGACATCGAGATTCCTTCGGAAGATCTTGAATCCATAAAAACTGTTGGAGATTTAGTAAAATATTTAGAAGCAAAATGTGATTAGGAGTCATTTATGAGAACAGAAATTACAGAACTGCTTGGAATCCGTTATCCAATCCTGCAAGGTGGGATGGCCTGGGTCGGAACATGGGAACTTGTTTCGGCGGTATCGGAAGCAGGCGGACTAGGTATTATCGGTTCCGGCGGCGCACCTGCCGAATGGGTCAGAGACCAGATTCAACAAGTAAAAGCACATACGAAAAAACCATTTGGAGTCAATTTGATGCTGATGAATCCGGATGCTGATAAAATTGCGAAGATCATTGCGGAAGAAAAGGTTGAGGTTGTAACGACAGGAGCCGGCAATCCGGAAAAATATATGGATCTGTGGAAGAAAGCCGGAGTAAAAGTAATTCCTGTTGTCGCAAGCGTTGCTCTGGCAAGACGTATGGAACGGGAAGGTGCTGATGCAGTTATTGCGGAAGGAACGGAATCCGGTGGACATATCGGGGAGACAACGACAATGGTACTGGTTCCACAGGTCGTCGATGCAGTATCGATTCCTGTCATTGCAGCAGGAGGAATCGCAGATGGCAGGGGATTTGCAGCATCAATGATACTTGGTGCAAAAGGCGTACAGATGGGAACGGTTTTTGTGGCATCAAAGGAATCGATTGTACACGATGCTTATAAGAAAAAAGTTGTGAAAGCAAAGGATATTGATACAAAGGTAACAGGAAGAAGTACGGGTCATCCGGTTCGTTCCCTGAGAAATCAGCAGACAAAAGAATATCTACGCCTGGAAGCACAAGGGGCATCTTTGGAAGAATTAGAAAAGCTGACACTTGGCGGTTTAAGAAGGGCGGTCGTGGATGGCGATGTACTGCATGGAAGTGTTATGGCAGGACAGATCGCAGGACTGGTCAAAGAAGAAAAAAGCTGCAGGGAAATTATTGAAACCGTGTATTATGATGCTGAAAAGCTTTTGAAAGGCAGTCGATATGAATAAGATAGCATTTTTATATCCGGGACAGGGATCCCAGATCGTCGGAATGGGCAGAGATTTTTATGAAAATAGCAAAATATCAAGAAATGTGTATGATAAGGCCTCTGAGATACTTGGATTTGATGTTCCGGCACTTTGTTTTGAAGAAAACGAGTTATTAAATCGTACGGATTATACGCAGGCAGCGTTGGTAACGACCTGTATTGCGATGACAAAAGCAATTGAAGAAGAAGGGTTAAGACCGAATATTACCGCAGGATTAAGTCTTGGTGAATACTGTGCAATTGAAACAGCAGGCGGAATGAGCTTTGAAGATGCGGTCAAAGTCATCTGGAGACGTGGAAACTTGATGCATCATGCAGTTCCAGATGGTTCCGGCGGCATGGCGGCGGTTCTCGGACTGTCTGGCGAACAGGTGAAAGCCGTGACAGATACAAGTGGAGAAGTAACGGTTGCAAATTATAACTGCCCTGGGCAGATTGTTATTACCGGGAAAAAAGCGGGAATTGAGGAATTGACTCCTGTATTAAAAGAAGTCGGAGCAAAACGGGTACTGCCATTAAATGTCAGTGGACCGTTTCATTCACCGTATTTAAAAGAGGCGGGAGAAGCACTCTATGATACGTTAAAAGAGGTTCGCTGGAAACCACTAGAGATTCCATATGTGACGAATGTTACTGCAGAAATGATTGATGACATTTCAATGACGGCTGAATTATTAAAACAGCAGGTGTACAGTTCTGTTATGTGGGAACAGAGCATTCGAAACATGCTTGCAAATGAGATAGATCTTTTTGTTGAGATTGGACCTGGAAAAACATTGTCCGGATTCATGAAAAAGATTAATAGAAAGATTCCGATATATCGAATTGGAACATGGGAAGAGATGAAAAATGTTGTTTCTCAAATAAAGGAGTTGAATTAAATGCTGAAAGATAAGATAGCAATTGTAACCGGAGCATCCGGAGGCATAGGAAAAGCGATTGCGCTTGCCTATGCGAAACAAGGTGCAGTGGTTGCGATTCATTATAATGGAAATCAAAAACGCGCGGAATCTGTGAAAGAAGAAATCCTAGCGCTTGGAGGAAAAGCGGAACTTTTTCAGTGCAATATTGCAGATTTTCATGAATGTAAATCTATGATTCAATCCGTAAAAAAGATATTTGGCAGAATTGATATTTTGGTGAACAATGCAGGAATTACAAGAGATGGTCTGTTGATGGCAATGTCTGAGGATGATTTTGATGCCGTCATCGATACGAATTTGAAAGGAACATTTCATTGCATGCGATTTACGAGCCGTATCATGATGAAACAAAGATACGGGAGAATCATCAATATTTCTTCGGTATCCGGTGTAGCAGGCAATCCGGGGCAGGCAAATTATTGCTCCTCAAAAGCAGGAATGATTGGACTGACAAAATCAGCTGCCAAAGAGCTTGCTTCCAGAAATATTACGGTCAATGCGATTGCTCCAGGATTTGTAAAAACCGATATGACGGATGTTTTATCAGAAGAAGTAAAAGAGCAGGCGATGAAGCAGATTCCGCTTGGACGTTTTGCAGACCCGGACGATATTGCGAATGCAGCAGTCTTTTTTGCGTCAGATCTGTCGTCTTATGTCACCGGACAGGTGCTGTTAGTAGACGGCGGAATGGTTATGTAAATAAAGGAGATTAGTATGAAACGTAGAGTTGTAATTACCGGAATGGGCGCGGTTACACCGATTGGAAATTCTGTTCCGGAGTTTTGGGAAGGAATCAAAAAAGCAAAAGTCGGAATTGGTCCGATCACTAAATTTGACGTGAGTGAATTTAAAGTAAAAAATGCAGCCGAAGTCAAAGATTTTGATGTAAAAAAACGCTTGGATAAAAAAGCAGGAAGACGTATGGATGTATTTTCCCAATATGCGGTAACCGCTGCTCTTGAAGCGGCAGAAGACGCAAGCTTCGATATGAAACAGGAAGATCCATACAGAGTCGGAGTCATCATCGGTTCAGGTATCGGAGGACTTCCAATCATGGAAAGCGAACATAAAAAGTTATTGGAAAAAGGACCGAAAAGAACCAGCCCGATGCTGATTCCGAATATGATTTCGAATATGGCTGCCGGCAATGCGGCAATTGCTCTCGGATGCAAGGGAAAATGTACAAATGTCGTAACTGCATGTGCGACCGGAAGCCATTCGATCGGTGATGCGCTTCGCGCAATTCAGTATGGAGATGCTGATGTAATGTTTGCCGGTGGAACCGAAAGCAGCATTACACCGCTTGCTGTTGCCGGGTTTACAAATCTTACGGCATTAACGATGGAAGAAGATCCTAAGAAAGCTTCTATTCCATTTGATAGGGACAGAAGCGGATTTGTGATGGGTGAAGGTGCCGGAATCGTTGTTCTGGAAGAATTGGAACATGCCAAAAAGCGAGGTGCACATATCTATGCGGAACTTGCCGGATATGGAGCAACTTGTGATGCATTTCATATTACATCACCTGCAGAAGATGGAAGTGGTGCGGCAAAGGCAATGGAACTTGCAATGGAAGAAGCAGGCGTAATGCCTGCTGAGGTGGATTATGTCAATGCACATGGTACGAGCACACATCATAACGATTTGTTTGAAACGAGAGCCATTCATCTGGCATTTGGAGATGCTGCAGCGCATCTGAAAGTGAATTCAACGAAATCTATGGTCGGACATCTGCTCGGAGCAGCAGGTGCAGTAGAATTGATTACTTGTGTAAAGTCGATTGAAAATGACTATATTCATCCGACAGTCGGAACAAAAACCCCGGATGAGGAGTGTGATCTCGATTATGTAATCGGTGAACCTGCATTGATGCCGGTTCATGTAGCAATCTCAAATTCACTTGGATTTGGCGGGCATAATGCATCTCTATTAATAAAAAAATATGAGGAGTAGTCTTATGGAATATGATCAGATTTTAGAATTAGTAAAAGAAGTATCCAAAGCCGGCCTGTCAAATTTTGAATATCAGGAAGGCGATGTAAGGCTTTCTATGAGCTGCCCTGATACAACGGAAAACGTTGTTGTCAAGACGATGGAATCTTCTCTAAAGACGGATGTTTCCGAAAAAGCCAACGATCAGGAACAGGAGAAAGGCAGTGTGGTTGTTTCCCCATTAGTTGGAACATTTTATGCGGCTCCGTCTGAAAACGAAGAACCGTTTGTCAAAGTCGGAGATATGGTTACGAAAGGACAGACACTGGCAATTGTGGAAGCAATGAAGTTAATGAATGAAATCGAGAGTGATTTTGACGGAATCGTAACGGAAATCTGTGTAGACAATGCACAGTCCGTCGAATACGGACAGCCGCTGTTCCGCATCAAATGATAGGAGAATAGGATGAGATTAGGTATTAAAGAAATAGAACAGATCATTCCGCACAGACATCCGTTTTTGTTGATTGATTATATTGAAGAATTGGAACCGGGAGTTGGTGCAGTTGGATATAAATGCGTAACATTTCGCGAAGACTTCTTTCATGGACATTTTCCGAAGGAACCGGTCATGCCCGGTGTTCTTACGATAGAAGCACTGGCACAGGTTGGTGCGGTTGCGATTCTCTCTCTGGAGGAAAATAAAGGGAAAGTTGCTTATTTTGGCGGGATTAGCAAATGTAAATTTAAAGGAAAAATTGTTCCAGGAGATAAAGTACGATTAGAAACGAAAATTATAAAATCCAAGGGACCGATCGGTATCGGTGAAGCAGTTGCCAGCGTGGATGGGAAAGTAGTGGTAAAAGCGGAACTTACCTTTGCGGTCAGTTAGGAGTTTATTATGATACACAAAATATTAATTGCAAACCGAGGAGAAATTGCAATCCGCATTATCCGCGCGTGCAGGGAGATGGGCATTGAAACGGTTGCGGTATATTCAGAAGCGGATAAAACCGCTCTGCATGCGCAGCTTGCCGATCAGGCTGTCTGCATCGGACCTGCACCGGCAAAAGATAGTTATCTGAATATGGAGCAGATCATCAGTGCAACGATGATCACCGGTGCGGATGCAATTCATCCGGGATTTGGCTTCTTATCAGAAAACAGCCGGTTTGCAGAATTATGTGAAGCTTGCAATATCACGTTTATCGGGCCGGATTCCAGGACAATTGAAAATCTGGGCAATAAAGCCCATGCCCGTAAAACCATGATGGATGCAGGTGTTCCGGTTATTCCGGGAAGCGAAGAAGCTGTGACGGAACTTCCAAGAGGAATGGAGATTGCAAAGGAAATCGGCTATCCGGTTATCATTAAAGCAGTGCTCGGCGGAGGCGGAAAAGGAATGAGGGTTGCTTATTCAGAAAATGAATTTGAACATGAATTTTTGACCGCACAAAAAGAAGCTTCACAGGCATTTGGCGATTCACGCATGTATTTGGAACATTATATCGAAAATCCGAAGCACATTGAATTTCAGATTCTTGCAGATCAGCATGGAAATATCATTCATCTCGGAGAGAGAGACTGTTCTATTCAGAGAAATCATCAGAAAATGATTGAAGAAGCTCCATCTACCGCAGTAGATGAAAAACTCCGGAAAGAAATGGGCAATGTTGCTGTACGTGCAGCAAAGGCAGCCGGTTATACAAATGCGGGAACGATTGAATTTTTATTAGAAGATAACCGCAAATATTACTTTATGGAAATGAATACCCGGATTCAGGTCGAGCATACGGTGACAGAATGGGTTACCGGCATCGATCTGATCAAAGAGCAGATTCGCATTGCGGATGGGCAGCCTCTGTCTTATACGCAGGAGCAGGTAAAAATCGAGGGACATGCAATTGAATGTCGGATTAACGCAGAAGATCCATTTCAAAACTTTCGTCCGTGCCCGGGAACCATTACGGATATGTATCTTCCGGGAGGAAAAGGAATCCGTATTGATTCTGCAATTTACAGCGGTTATACGATTTCACCGTATTATGACTCAATGATGGCAAAGCTGATTGTCTGGGCAAAAACCCGTAACGAGGCGATCAAAAAGATGCACAGCGCATTAGGAGAAGTTATTATCGAAGGAGTTACAACGAACATCGATTTCTTGTATGAAATGATGGAACGCAAGGACTATCAAAAAGGAAATATTAAAATTTCCTATATGGATCAAGTTCTAAAGGAAATGCAGGAGGATTAAAGCATGGATTTTAATCATATTTTTAAAAAGACTCCAAAATCAAACCGAACGATCAGAAATGAAAAGCGCAAACCGGAAGTTCCGGAAGGGTTGATGAAAAAATGCAATCTGTGTGGAAGGGGTATTTTTGTAGAAGAATGTGAAAAGAACCTTTATATCTGTCCGAAATGTGGAGGGTATCTCCGTATGCCTGCAGATAAGAGAGTTGAGAATATTGTTGATGCCCATTCATTTGAGGAATGGGATTTGGGACTTGAAAATGAAAATCCTTTAAAATTAAAGAATTATCCTGCAAAAATAAAAGAGTTAAAGATCAGAACCGGGCTGGATGAGGCCGTAATGACCGGGCAGGCAAAGATTGGTGGACAGGATGTGGTTCTTATGGTTATGGATTGTCGATTTTTGACCGCAAGCATGGGCGAAGTAGTTGGTGAAAAGATTACACGGGGAATCGAAAAGGCAACGGAAAGAAAGCTTCCAGTCGTTATTTTCACCTGTTCCGGAGGGGCGAGAATGCAGGAAGGCATGACATCCTTGATGCAGATGGCAAAGACATCTGCTGCCTTAAAGAGACATAGTGAGGCGGGGCTTCTATATGTGTCTGTCCTGACAAATCCGACGACCGGAGGCGTGACCGCAAGTTTTGCAATGCTTGGAGATATTATTCTTGCAGAACCCGATGCACTGATCGGATTTGCGGGACCACGAGTGATCGAACAGACGATTGGACAGAAACTGCCAAAAGGATTTCAACGTTCTGAATTTTTATTAGAACATGGGTTTATCGATCAGATCGTCAAGCGAGAGCAGATGCGGGATATGTTGATAAAAATACTGGATTTCCATAAACCAAAGACTGAGATTTTATCGTTCAAAACTTCTTCAAAACCGTCAAAAGTTCTCATGAAAAAAAAGAACGAAAAATCCGCATGGGACAGAGTTCAGATTTCAAGACAGAGTGAACGCCCGGTAGGAGAGGATTATATTCAGGAAATCTTTGAGGATTTTATGGAATTTCATGGAGATCGTCTGTATGGAGATGATCCGGCAGTCTGCGGAGGAGTTGCAAAATTTCATGGAAGACCAGTTACTGTTCTTGCACAGATGAAAGGAAAATCCACAAAGGAAAATGTCAAGCGCAATTTCGGAATGCCTCTTCCAGAAGGGTATCGGAAGGCTCTGCGGCTTATGAAACAGGCTGAAAAATTCCACAGACCTGTAATCTGCTTTGTCGATACACCAGGGGCATTCTGCGGTATGGAAGCAGAAGAACGCGGACAGGGAGAGGCAATTGCAAAAAATTTGTTCGAAATGTCCGATCTGAAAACGCCGGTTTTATCAGTTTTTATTGGTGAAGGTGGAAGCGGTGGTGCACTTGCACTGGCTGTTGCTGATGAAGTATGGATGCTTGAAAATGCGGTTTATTCGATTCTTTCACCGGAAGGGTTTGCATCGATTTTATGGAAAGACGCAAAGCTTGCTCAAAATGCCGCAAAAGTTATGAAACTGACATCTTATGATCTCTATCATGCCGGATTTATCGATGATATTATTATGGAACCAGAGGAATATACTTCGGATTCTATGCAAAAAGTGTGTATAGATCTGGAAGAAAAAATATGTATATTTTTAAATAAGATGTCTGAAAAATCCATAGATGAATTCATCAATGATCGATATGATCGTTTCCGTAAAATGTAAGGAGAAAAGAGTAAAAATGAACGATCCGTTTTATATTGGAAAAAAAGAAGTAAAAATTCCTGTTTTTCAAGGAGGAATGGGAATCGGAATCAGCTTGGGCAGACTGGCAGGTGCCGTTGCAAAAGAAGGCGGTGTTGGAACAATCTCCATTTCTCAGATTGGTTTTCGGGAACCGCATTTTTATCAGGATCCGCTGACTGCAAACCGCAGGGCAATTCATAAGGAATTGAAAAAAGCAAGAGAAATCGCACCGGATGGCATTATCGCATTTAATATTATGGTTGCGATGAATCAATATGAGGAACATGTAAAAGAAGCAGCAGAAGCAGGTGCAGATCTGATCGTATCAGGAGCCGGGCTTCCGGTCGATCTTCCGGCTTATACAAAGGAATATGATATTGCGCTTGCACCGATCGTATCGACTGAAAAATCAGCAAAAGTTATTCTGAAATACTGGTCGAAGAAATATCAGAGAACTGCAGATGCCGTTATCATAGAGGGTCCTCTCGCAGGCGGTCATCTCGGCTTTCGGCAAAATCAGCTAGAAAAGTTTGATCAGGATGCGTATGACATAGAAGTGCAGAAAATACGCAAAATCGTTGCTGAATATGAGGAATTATATGGAAGGAAAATACCGGTCATCCTTGGCGGCGGAATCTATACGGCGGAAGACTGTCGTCATGCTATGTCACTAGGGGTTGACGGAATTCAGGTTGCTTCCCGTTTTGTCACAACGGAAGAATGTGATGCAGATGAAAATTATAAAATGGCATATCTTAATGCACGAAAAGAAGATATTGCGATTATAAAGAGTCCGGTAGGGATGCCGGGAAGAGCAATTATGAATCCGTTTATCAAAAGGATTATGGAAGGAGAGCGAAAAGCTCCAAATCATTGCCTGAGTTGCATCCATACGTGTAATCCGGCGAATACACCATATTGCATAACAGAGGCACTGATTCATGCAGCAAAAGGTGAAATCGATCAGGGACTGATATTCTGCGGTGCGAAAAGTTATCAGGCAGAAAAAATAGAAACTGTAAAAGAAGTATTGAATTCTTTTCAGCTTATCTAGTATAATAAACTATATCACATATATGCAGGGAGTGTCTGAATGGATTTAGAATTAAGGCAAAAGATTAATACAACGTTGGTAAAGTTTTTTAATGAGATCATGGATCTTGAAGAAAAAGCGATCATAACGGATGAATTTCAGGATATCAGCAATAATGATATGCACATTATTGAGGCGATTGGATTAGGCGAAGGCAATCGAATGTCAGTGATTGCGAAAAAGCTGAATATTACGGTTGGTTCTTTAACGACGTCGATGAATGCGCTGGTTCACAAAGGATATGCCGCCAGACAGCGGAGTGAGAAAGACCGCCGCGTCGTCAATATCTATTTATTGGAAAAGGGCATTGCTGCATATAAACATCATGAGGATTACCACAGGCGGATGACGGATGCGCTGGTTGAAAGAATGACCAGAGAAGAATTAGAAACCTGGGTAAAGTCTTTTGAAGCACTGCATGAATTTTTTTACAGTGAAGCGAAACATAAGAGAAAATAAGAAAGGACACATAAAGTGTAAGGTGAGGAAATGAGCAATCGATAATTTGATTTAGACGAAACACATATTTTAACGAGATTTATATAAATAGGTCTGTTTGTGTACGTTTAAATTAGATTATCGCAATTATCATTTCCTTTATTTTATTTATCGGATAAATATATAAAGGTTCTTTTTTTGCGAGTCTATTTTGCGTATGCAGAATGGACTTGTTTTGTTTACGCGAAGGCACACGGTAAAAAGGAGGCGATATATATGATACAGATAAATGGACTTACACTTACGCATAGAAAA
>JAUNOI010000056.1 GCA_030531165.1 Lachnospiraceae bacterium | reverse complement strand
GTTATTATGACTGTGCAGATAAGATTATTGATCTGTATGGGGCGAGGCAGGAGAAGCTGATTCCGATTATTCAGGATATTCAGAATGAGTACCGTTATCTTCCGCCAGAATTATTGTCTTATGTAGCGGACAGAATAGGAATTACCGAGGCAAAAGCATTTAGCGTGGCAACATTTTATGAGAATTTTTCTTTTGACCCAAAGGGCAAATATGTGATTAAAGTGTGTGACGGAACTGCTTGCCATGTAAGAAAATCTCCTGGAATTTTAGAGAGATTATATTCGGAACTTGGACTGTCGAAAAGTAAGTCCACAACGGATGATATGATGTTTACGGTAGAGACAGTTTCCTGTCTTGGAGCATGTGGGTTAGCACCGGTATTGACGGTGAACGATGTGGTACATCCATCTATGACCCCGGATCAAGTATCAAAATTAATCAGGAAGTTAAGGGAGGAGGGATGAGATGAGTGTTATAAAAGATCGTGAAGCTCTTCTAAAACTTCAGGATAAAGCAAAAGAAAAAATCAATGCAGAGACATGCAGAATTCTTATTTGTGCCGGTACGGGTTGTCTTGCCGGAGGATCAGGCGAGATTTATAAAAAAATGTGTGAACTTACCTCTGGCAATAAAGATGTAGAAGTTGCATTTGGACCGGAAATTGCCCATAAAGATGGAACCTGCCCGGGTGCAAGTGTTGCTGTTCGAAAAAGTGGATGTCATGGCTTCTGTGAGATGGGACCATTGATGCGAATTGAACCGATGGGAATTCTTTATACGAAAGTGTCTCCAGATGATTGTGAAGCAATCTATCACAAAACAATACAAAATGGTGAGGTGATCCATCGTCTTTTATTTGAACAGGATGGCATTGAATATCAAAAGCAGGAAGAAATTCCATTTTATAAGAAACAGACTCGATTGGTTTTAGAAAATTGTGGACATATTGATGCAGAACATATCGAAGAGGCAATTGCAGTTGGCGGCTATCAAGCATTTGCTAAAGCTCTATTTACAATGACTCCGGAAGAAATTGTTAAAGAAATATCAGAATCGAATCTTCGTGGTCGTGGAGGCGGTGGATTTACGACTGGTTATAAATGGGCACAGGTTGCGAAGCAGAAAGAAAAGATTCGCTATATCGTATGCAATGGAGATGAAGGGGATCCGGGTGCATTTATGGATCGAAGCATTATGGAAGGTGATCCTCATAAAATGATCGAAGGAATGTTGATTGCGGCTTATGCAGTATCTGCACAGGAAGGTTATATTTATGTTCGTGCAGAATATCCACTGGCAATCAGCAGATTGCGGTTAGCGATCGCGCAGGCAGAAGAAAAAGGTTTGTTGGGAGAGAACATTCTGGGAACCGATTTTTCATTTCAATTACATATTAACCGTGGTGCAGGTGCTTTTGTCTGTGGAGAAGGAAGTGCGCTGACTGCATCGATTGAAGGAAACAGAGGTTTCCCTCGCGTTAAACCGCCTCGTACCGTGGAACAGGGATTATTTGCGAAGCCAACGGTATTAAATAACGTAGAAACTTATGCCAATGTACCAATGATCATTGAGCGCGGTGCTGCCTGGTATAAAAGCATCGGACCAGAAAACAGTCCGGGAACGAAAGCATTTGCGCTTACCGGTTCTGTAAAGCACACCGGTCTTATCGAGGTTCCAATGGGAACAACACTTCGGGAAGTCATTTTTGATATCGGCGGTGGTATTAAAGGTGATGCGGAATTTAAGGGAGTTCAGATTGGCGGTCCATCCGGTGGATGTCTGATTACACCGCATCTGGATGTCAGTCTTGATTTTGATTCCTTAAAGAAAATGGGAGCCATGATCGGTTCCGGCGGATTGGTTGTCATGGATAGCAATACCTGTATGGTAGAAGTTGCCCGTTTCTTTATGAATTTTACACAGAATGAAAGTTGTGGAAAATGTGTACCTTGCCGTGAAGGTACCAAACGCATGCTGGAGATTTTGGAACGAATTGTTGCCGGCAAGGGAAAATTAGAAGACCTTGATCTATTAGAAGAACTGGCACTTACGATTACCGATACTGCGTTATGCGGGCTTGGAAAGAGTGCTGCTCTGCCGGTTCTTAGTACACTGCGTTTATTTAAGGATGAATATATCGAACACGTGGTAGACAAAAAATGCCGTGCACACAACTGTACAGCGATGAAACGCTTTATTATCAGTCCGGAACTTTGTAAAGGATGTTCCAAATGTGCAAGGAACTGTCCGGTGGGTGCAATTAGCGGTAGAATTCGGGAGTCCTTTGAAATTGACACGGATAAATGTATTAAGTGTGGTGCCTGTGAAGATGCATGTGCATTCCATGCGATTCATGTAGAAGGATAGGAGGAAAGAAGATGAAATATTTAACAGTAAATAATCGAAAGATTGCATTTGATAATGAGAAAAATCTGCTTTCCGTTATCCGAAAAGCGGGAATTAACCTTCCAACGTTTTGTTATCATTCAGAATTATCTACCTATGGCGCATGTCGATTATGCGTTGTGGAAGATGACCGTGGAAGAGTCTTTGCCTCTTGTTCAGAAGTGCCAAGGGATGGCATGGTCATTTATACAAATACACCGAAGTTACAGCATCACAGAAAAATGATCTTGGAACTTTTATTGGCATCTCATTGCAGAGAATGTACAACCTGTCATACGAATGGTGAGTGTCAGCTACAAAAACTGGCACAACAATTAGGGGTCAGTTATATTCGTTTTCAGAATACAAAAGAACAGGTGCCGATTGATGAATCTTCAGACTGTATTGTTATTGATGCGAATAAATGTATTCTTTGTGGCGATTGTGTTCGCACTTGCGATGAGATACAGGGAATGGGGATTTTAAATTTTGCATATCGCGGTTCTAACATGAGAGTTATGCCCGCATTTAATCGCAAGATGGCGGAAACAGCCTGTGTCGGATGTGGTCAGTGTCGGGTTGCATGCCCGACTGGAGCAATTACGATCAAACAGAATTTTCGTCAGGTATGGGAAGCTTTAGCAGACCCGAATATACGTGTCGTTGCACAGGTTGCACCGGCAGTGCGTGTGGCAATCGGCGATAAATTTGGCATTCCAAAAGGAAAAAATTCGATTGGACGCTTAGCGGCAGCTCTTCGAAGAATTGGTTTTGATGAGATTTATGATACAAACTTTGGTGCTGATTTAACGGTGATTGAAGAGTCGAAAGAATTTGTAGAGCGTCTGACAAAAGGTGAGAAATTGCCTCTGTTTACCTCCTGTTGTCCTGCATGGGTAAAATTCTGTGAAGAAAAACATCCAGATCTTGTGACACATATTTCTACTTGCAGATCGCCGCAGCAGATGTTTGGGGCAATCATAAAAGAAGAAGCACGAGAGAAGAAGGAAGATACCAGAAGAACAATGGTCATTTCTATCATGCCTTGTACTGCGAAAAAGGCGGAAATTTTACGACCAGAACATTTTACCGATGGAGAGCAAAATATTGATTATGTGCTTACAACTGCAGAAGTTACCCGTATGATCAAAGAGGCGGGAATCGACTTAGCGGAAATGCCATCAGAGGCATTGGATATGCCATTTGGACTGGCATCTGGGGCTGGAGCTATTTTTGGCGTGACTGGCGGTGTAACGGAAGCCGTTATTCGTAATCTTGTGGGAAGTAATCGAATGGAAGATTTGGAAGCAATTTCTTTTACAGGTGTGCGCGGATTACACGGAATGAAAGAAGCAACGATCGATTATCAGGGTAGGAAAGTTCGTATTGCCATTGTCAATGGTCTTCGTAATGCAGATATTCTTTTAAAGAAAATAGAAAGCGGAGAAGTGCAATATGATTTTGTAGAAGTCATGGCATGCAAGCGAGGATGCATCTCCGGTGGCGGTCAGCCGGTTCCAATTGGGCCAAGAACAAAGAAAGCACGTTTTGAAGGTATGTACAATATTGATCGTGCAGCACAGATGAAACTTTCGAGTGAAAATCCAATTGTGCAGACCGCATATGCTGGTATCTTAAAAGGAAAAGAGCATAAGTTGCTTCATAATGAAAAATAAATTTCAACGCTGATAACGCTGGTACTGAGTGGTGCCAGCGTTGTTTCATATGATTCATTTTATGATAGAATGATAAAAGGGTATTTCATTTGATCCCAGCGGATAGAAAGGAGATATAACGGTAATGACAGAAAAAGAAAAATGTGCAGCAGGTATGCTGTATAATGCAAATTATGATGAAGTGTTATTAAAAGAGAGGGACATCTGTAAAGATATCTGTTTTGAATACAATAATACCAAACCATCAGAAGTTCATATGAAAAAGGAAATGCTGAGACAATTGTTCGGAAAAACAGAAGGCGATTTTACAATACAGGCTCCCTTTTGGTGCGACTACGGATATAACATTGAGCTTGGAAAAAACTTCTATGCGAATCATAATCTGATGATTTTAGATGGGGCAAAAGTGAAATTCGGAGATAATGTTTTTATTGCGCCGGACTGTGGATTTCATACTGCAGGCCATCCGATAGATGCAGAACGTAGAAATCAGGGATTGGAATATGCCTGGCCTATCACTGTTGGCGATAATGTATGGATCGGTGCTGGAGTACAGGTGCTGCCGGGTGTAACCATTGGCAGTAATGTGGTGATTGGAGCTGGCAGTATTGTTACAAAGGATATTCCTGATAATGTAATTGCAGTCGGAAATCCCTGCAGGGTATTAAAAGCCATTACGGAAGAGGAAATAAAAAAGAATATTTTCTAGATTTATACATAGAGAGAGGGTATCGCCCAATCATTTAATTTGATGATTTTGCGATACCCTCATTTCCTTTGATTGTGTAATTATACTTTTGGGATAATTACTTCTTAATCGTCACGTTCTTGCTCTTACTCCAGGCCGAATAGTACTTAACAGACCCGCTCTTCTTATAGCTTCTCACACGAACATAGTATTTCTTGTTCTTTTTCAGCTTGGAAATTGTCTTAGAAATATTCTTATTGCCGGAAACCGTTGTTTTTGTAGCGTTTTTAAAGCTACTGCTGGTGGAATACTGAATCTGGTAGCCGCTGGCCTTGCTGTTGCGCTTCCATTTGACAGCCATTTTCTTGCCCTTGTTGTTCTTCAGGCTGGAGATGCTTGTTGCAGACAAGCGATAAATGCTCTTGGCGGAAGATGCGCTGCTCTTTGTCCCCTCGTTATAGGCATAGACCTTGTATTTATACGGAACGCCGTTTTGAACGGACCCATCCGTCCAGTTGGTAGCGGAGGTGGTCTTAACCTTCTTGTAGCTGCCGCCGTTGGCGCTACGGTAGATCTCATAGCCTTTGGCATTCTTTACCTTGCCCCAGATCAGTTTGACTCCGGAGGTACTGTTGCTGATGCTGCTTACTGCAGGCTTAGACAGCTTTACAGCCTTCTTTGCCCCGCAATGTGTGCAGACATCCTTCTCATAGGTATGTGCTTCCATGTAAGTATTATCGCATTTTTTACAGATAGCGGTATGGGTTCCATCTCCGTTATCGGTGTAAATGTAGTTATGACCGGTTGCGGGGATTACCTTACCCTTTTCTAGCATTTCTCCACAGATCGTACAGACCATATCGCCGGTGTAGCCATCCTCTGTGCAGGTGGCATCTTTGGCATTCTGGAGTTTTGTGGTGTGGGTGTGCTCTTCCGGCTCTTTTGCTCCACAGACACAGACTCCATTAGTATAGGTATGAACTTCCGTCTTGCTGTTGTCACCGTTTTTACAGGCAACAGTGTGAGTACCATCTCCGTTGTCCTGATATGTATAGGAGTGACCGGTGGCACTGCCCGGATCAGTGATGGTGTCCTTTTTTCCACAGCCATTGTCGCATTCTGCAGTCTTTGTTCCATCCTTTGTGCAGGTAGCATCATTGTTGGAAACATATTTCGTATAGCTGTGGCCGGTAGCAGGGATGACTTCGGTATAGGTATTTTTGCATTTGGTACAGGTATACGTCTTAATTCCTTCCTCCGTACAGGTAGCCGGAGTGGTGACTACACCTTCATCATAGGAATGCTGACACTCAGCTGCTTCCACAGTCAGTGGAACCGAAACAGCCTGTCCCAAGGCAGAGGTGGTCAGCGCAGTTGTGCCAACTTTAAGACCGGTTACGGTATTTCCTGAAATCGCAGCATATTGGCTGTCTCGCACAGACCAGGTGTAGTCAACAGCAACCGGGCTGTTTTGAGATGGCCATGCATTTGTCATTTGAACTGTAGTATTCAGCGTGGGCAGCGTGGCAGACTCGTCACAGGCAACTGTCAGGGAAGAAGGCTCCGCAGTGGCAGAAACTGCTGCATCAGACAGCAGGATGTCGATACTAACTGTAGTTTTAGAATCATTGGCCTCAACCGCTGGGACGCTGGATGCGGGATTTCTAAATTCCTGCACCCAATAGTGTGTTCCGTTGAAATACGCATGACCAATACCAATAGCGGTGAAAGAAGATTTCAGCATATTCCTTCTGTGCCCCTGCCCGCTATAAGACTTATCCGTTTCCTGCCAACCCTCAAATGCCTTCTCAGCCGTGGCATAACCGGCAGCAATATTTTCGCCACAGCTTTGGTAGGAATTATATAGAGTCCAACAGCTAGTTCCATTTGGCCGGGTATGGGAAAAGGAAAGGGAAATTTCTGCCGCCCGCTGCATGGCAATTTGTTCCAATTCGTAATCGTATACCAGCTCCTTCAAATCTGAATATGTGGTTTTGGTTGTGTCATCTTCATTCCATTCCCAGGCATCATCACCGGTTCGGAACTCATTCACCATGTCCAGCATGGTGCGCGCTTCTGTCTGACCGTAGGTGACATCAATCCGTACAGTCGCAGTTCCTCCATTATCCGCCAGCACTGTTTGGCTTACAGTAGAAAAGACAAATACAGTACAAAGGAATAGTGAAAATAGTTTTTTTACTTTCTGTTTCATTCCATAATCCTCCCTCATGAAAGTATTGATGTGCATTCTGAACATGTTTGCACTGTTAAATAAATAATACCCTAGTATTCCATATTCTGTCAAATTGATTACTGCCTATGTTGTAGTTGTGTGATTCGCTTTCTCCAAATAAGAGGTAATGCCGGGGATTGTTTTCAATTCATGATTCAGTGTTGTTAAAAAGTGGCTGATTAGTTCTGTCTTTCTGTTTCCACTTTTTAAGTAGTAAATAATTCTATCCGGAGGCGGTGAAGCTAGCTGGTAGATGGAGACATACTTCAGGGTTGCTAATTTGTAAGCTACGGATAATGGCACGATGGCCCATGTGTTATCCCAGGAAAGAACATGTTCCAATAGATTCATCTGATCTAAAGAAACGCGGTATTCTGGTGTGGGTTTGAACCAAAAATCATGCCACACATCATATTCTGGATTCCAGGGTAATCGGATTTCCTCATGCGGATCCAGGTCTTTGGGATGAACGGTTTTCGGATATTTCTTGTTGTTTGATATTAATACCATACGTTCTTGAAAGGCCGGAATTGTCTCGACTCCTTTATAATAGATGTCATCTGAAATCAATGCGATATCAATAAGACCATTTGCAACATACTGGTAAGATTCAAACGAATGATAATTATGAAAACAGATGCGGATCGTATTCCCTGCTATTTTCGAAATTTTTTCAAAGACATGAGGAAGAATATAGCTGCTTACGCTTCCTACAGATGCAATATTCAACATATTAGAGTGGTCCGGACTGTTTAGTTCCTGGGCTTCCTGCCAAATATTCAACCATTTCTGTGCGATAGAAATAAAAGCTTCTCCTTTGGTGGTCAATTCAATATTTCTCTGTCCCTTTTTTCTTGAAAATAGTGGATAGCCTAATTCATTTTCTAATGTCTTGATCCTGCGACTCAGTGCTGGCTGAGTGACGTACAAGTTTTGTGCAGCGGATGAGATGGAGCCGGCTTTTATAATTTCAAAAAATGCTTCTATTTCCAAATGTGTCATAGATGTTCACCTCAAAATATAAAGTATTATTTATATTTTAAACTATAAATAAGCATTTTACAATGATTATGTTGTGCGATAGACTAATTAATGAGGTGAAAATAGATGAAAATTACGGATGATCTCACAAGAGGAAATATTAGAAATCAGTTACTGGTACTTGCTTTGCCGCTTATATTGGGAAATATTTTTCAGCAGTTCTATAATACGATTGATTCCTTTGTCATAGGCAGGTATATCGGTCATACTGCATTTGCTGCTGTTGGTGTGGCAGGCACCATTATGAATTTATTCATTTTTGTGATAAACGGCGGTTGCAATGGCATTTCGATTATATTTGCAGAATTATATGGGGAGAGAAAATGGAACACATTGCGAAAAGAAAGTTTTCTATCTTTTTCATTTGGCTGCTTCGTGTCTGTAGGACTTAGTATTATAGGATTATTGACTTTGGCTCCATTACTGAATATGATCCATACACCTGCAGAGGTGCGGGTATTTGCACAGGATTATTTGCAAATGATCTATTTGGGGCTTCCGGCTACTTTTTTATATAATTGGTGTTCGTCTGTTTTACGAGCGGCGGGAGATACAAAAACTCCGCTTTGTATACTTGTGATTGCAATGATTTTAAATTTTAGTCTGGATTATTTGTTCATAATCTGTTTCGAAACCGGGATATCCGGTACAGCAGCCGCAACGGTAATATCACAGCTCTTTGCATCGATTGTGTGTCTCATGTACATGAAGATCAAATACTCATGCTTATTATTTGGCCGACAGGATATGGCATTTGACTATAGGCTGCTGTTAAGAACCGTAAATTTTGGAGTGGTTTCAGCCCTTCATCAATCCAGTCTTTATATCGGGAAATTATTTGTTCAAGGCGCAGTGAATACTGCTGGTACAGAGATTATATCTGCTTACACAGTGACAATGCGGATTGAAGGATTTGCAAATTCTTTTGGAGATAGCGGCAGTACGGCAATCTCGGTATTTGTTGCACAGAATAGGGGAGCCGGAAAAAATGAGAGAGTAAAGCAGGGATTCAGAAAAGGAACAAAGATGATGATGTTTCTCAGTCTTTGTCTGTCCTCTATTATGGTTTTTGCTACCCCTGGTGCCATAATATTGCTTATGGGAAAGGCATCAGATGGTCTGACGGAAAATGTAGAAATATATATGAAAGTGATTGCGATCTTTTATATCTTATGCTTTATTGGCAACTCATTTGTGGGTTTATACCGTGGCCTGGGTATGGTGCATATACCGGTGTTAGGAACAGCACTGCATATTTCTATTAGAGTCATTTTTTCTTATTTGCTCATAGATAAGATAGGTTTGGCGGCAGTTGCCGTGGCTACCGGGATGGGATGGATAGCAGTGGTTATTTTTCAAAGTATTCTATATAAAAGAGGGCAGGTGACCGATAACGATACCTGTTACTCTTAGCTTAAAAGCAGGAAAAGCATCTCACATAAAATCTGAGAGATGCTTTTTGTCTGTTCAATGATTCATCATTGTATGTATACAACTACTTTTTCTGGTAATATTTTGGATTACCAAAGTACTCTTTTGTCTTCGCTCTTACCTGAGGGAATAAAACTAATAATGCAATCATATTTGGAATGATAACCAATCCCATTGCCAAATCCTGAACGGTCCATACTAATGTGATCTGAGCAGTTGCTCCGATAATACATAAGAATGGGAAAATATATCGACATACACTGGTTACTTTTGGTCCAAATGCATAGGTAAAACTCTTCGCTGCATTCCACCATTGTCCCATCAAAGTTGTAAAGCAGAAAATCAAAAGTGCAAATGCACCGGCATGTTTTAATGGAGTCCATACAGTTCCGAAGGATTGAATTGCCATAACGGTTGCAGAGCTGTCTGTCTGATACATACCAGTAACACCTACAACTAATGCGGTGATCGTACAAACAACAATCGTATCTAAGAATACTTCTGCAACACCAGTGATACCTTCTTCAACCGGATGATCTACGATAGAGGAACCATGTGCAAATGGTGCAGTACCTTCACCGGCTTCGTTAGAATACATACCTCTTGCAATACCATACTGCATTGCCTGTGCGATGATCAGTCCGCCAGTTCCACCAGCAGCAGCTTTAAATGACCATGCCTGTGTAAAGATTTCTTTGAATACAAATGGAACTTGTCCAATATTTAAAATGATAACTAAAAGACCAATCGTAATGTAAAAAATAGACATAATTGGGACTAAATTCATAGCCACATCAGCTAATCTTTTTAAACCGCCTAAAGTAATCGTCATAAGCAATGCAATCAAAATAATACCTGTAACATAAGTTGGAACTCCATAGTTTGAATATAAAATACCAGAAATGGTATTGGACTGTACAAGGTTTGCTCCCATCATTTTTGTACACATCAAAATAGCAATGACAACTCCAAGCCATGGAAGATGAAGTCCGTCTCGGATATAATACATAGGTCCGCTTAAAATATTTCCATCTTTATCTTTTCCACGATACATCTGAGATAACACGATTTCACCATATTTTAATGCCATACCGAAAAATGCAGCAAACCACATCCAAAATACGGCACCCATGCCACCAGAAACAATCGCCGTGGCAACACCTACGACATTTCCTCCTCCTACATTTCCGGCTAACGTTACCATCATAGCTTTAAATGTAGAAATAGAACCATTTCCTTTATCTTCATGGCGATTTTTAAATGCATCGATCAATGTTTTCTTCATGATATATCCGAAGTGGCGGACCTGAACAAATCCATTTGCAAAAGTATAGAGGATTCCCAGGCCAAGCAATACATATACTAACCATTTTCCCCAGATCCAGGAATTAATTAACGCTAAAACAGTTTCTAACTTTTCCATTTATTATACCTCTCTTTCCAAAACCTCTCTTACCATATCAGGAAAATTTCCAATGACACTATCAATACCTTTCTCATAAAGATCTAACACATCTTCTCTCGTGTTTACTGTAAAAGTATTAATTTCGATATTATGACTCTTTAATTCTTTTACAACTTCTGGTGTCAGATTTCGAAAAATAGGATGATAGCATGCCACATCCAGAGATTTCACATATGCTCCGGCATCGATGAACCATGTCTCGGACAGCAAACCATATTTTAATTGTGGCGCCATCTCTTTCATTCGCAAAATACTAAAGTGATTAAAACTGGATATGATGACTTTCTCTTCTAAATGATATTCCTGAAGCAGATCGAGTACCTGTTTTTCGATTCCTAAATATTCAAAAACCCCTGTCTTTAACTCGATATTTGTGATCAAATCTTTGTCTTTTACCCACTCGCAATATTCGCGAAATGTTGGAATGAGATTTTTTTCGGTCTTTCCTATGTACAAATAGGATGCATCCAAATTTCTCAGTTCCGTCAGAGTATAATCTCTGACATATCCGGTTCCATCCGTAGTTCTATCCACAGATTCATCATGGATAATCACCAATTCGCCATCCTTGGTAAGTTGTACATCCAGTTCAATGCCATCTACCCCGACTTCATAAGCCTTTTGAAAGGCGAGCATGGTATTTTCGGGATATTTACCACTAAAACCCCGATGAGCAAAGTTTTTCATCTTTTGTTTCCTCCTTTAGATGATATATATTTTTATTAGTCGGTCTTAATATTTTAGGAAATATCAGAACCGTCTATCAAAAACATTTTAAATGTTGTTCGATGAGGAACAAATTTATGATTATGTCATTAATATAACAAGTTCGCATGTTAGCAACTATCATGGAAAGGTTAAGGAATGTAAAATTTTTTTAAATGAAATAACATAAACTTAACATATTTAATTATGCTTAATAAATTAATATTCCATAAAAATTATACCGAATTTGGCGGGCCTTATCAACTGGTTTTGCCATTAAATTTGGAAGGTTTGGTTTTTGGAACGTCATACCATCTATGACTGACTACAGCCGGCTCTCAGGGAGGAAGAATGAATTATGCTAAATCTATGTTATTCAATATAAAGAAAATTTTACATTCCTTAACTTTTCCGAGATAGTTACCAACATTCGAACTTGTTATATTAATAACATAGTAATAAATATTGACGAAGAAACATCGAGGGATAGAAAGGAAGTTCAAATGAAAAAGTATTTTTTGCTTGTTTTTATTTTGGCTGGCATATTATGTAGTGTTTCTGCCTGTAAAAACAGCCAAGTGAAACAAGATAACTCAAAGTCATCGCAAACTTTATCTGAAAATCAAAAAAGTGATATCTTGATTATTTCACGTGAAGAAGGTTCCGGAACTAGAGATACTTTTGTTCAGATTACTGGAGTTTTGCAAAAAGATACAGAGGGTCGATATATTGATCGAACAGCGAGTCAAGCAATTATCGCAAATGACCCGAAAGAAGTGATTCAAAAAGTAGCAGATGACAAAAAAGCGATTGGTTATTTGTCATTGGGGGAATATTTACAATATTCTGGGGATGATATAAAAGGAATGAAAGTAGATAATATAAAAGCTACGAAAGAAGCGGTAAAAGCAGAAGATTACAAATTGTCCCGACCGTTTATACTGGCATATAGAGACGATTTAAATGATCTGCAGGCGGATTTCCTTCGTTACATAACAGGAAAAGGACAAAATATCGTAGATGAAGTCTATGTTGCAGTTAAAAAGCCAACTTCATTTTTGTCATTAAAACCGGAAGGTACTTTGATTGTCAATGGTTCGACATCAGTAGCTCCATTGATGAAAGCATTAGCAGAAGGATATGAGAAAGAAAATCCAAAGGCCAAGATCAAAATAAATATCAGTGATTCGACGAATGGCCTTACTTGTGCCATGCAGAAAAAATGCGATTTTGCAATGTCTTCCAGACAATTAAAGGATTATGAAAAAGAAATGCTGAATGAAAAAATAATTGCCAAAGATGGAATCGCAATTATTGTAAATAAGGATAATGACATCACAAATTGTTCTATGGAGCAGTTACAAAAGATTTTTACTGGCGAAATAAAAAGTTATGATGCAGTCAAATAATGGAGGAGAGAAAATATGAACGAAACACTAAAAACGGTATTTGGTTTACTCGGTGGTTTAGCTTTGTTCCTTTATGGAATGAATATGATGAGTGATGGATTACAAAAAGCAGCAGGCGAAAAGATGAAAGCTGTACTTGGCTTTCTGACAAAAAATCCGATCATGGGTGTTTTAGCGGGTGCTTTGACAACTGCAGTTTTACAAAGCAGTAGTGCAACCACAGTTATGGTAATCGGTTTTGTAAGCGCCAATCTAATGACATTACCACAGGCAATTTCAGTTATTCTTGGTGCCAATATCGGTACAACAATGACGGCACAGTTGATTGCTTTTAAAATCAGTGATTATATCTGGCCGATTTTATTTATAGGCTTTTTGATCAACATGATCAGCAAAAACGAGAAAGTAAAAAATATTGGTATCACAATTTTTGCATTTGGTGTGTTATTTGTCGGTATTGAGACAATGGGCGATGTCATGAAACCGCTGGCAGCAAGTCCTGTATTTACTGATTTAATGGCAAAAGTAGGACATATTCCAGTATTAGGCGTTTTGCTTGGCGCATGCATGACACTCGTCGTACAGTCTAGTAGTGCGACCATTGCTGTTTTACAGAATTTTGCATCTCAGGCTGGTCCGGATGGAATACACAGCGCATTAGGTCTTGCCGGAGCGATTCCGATTTTGTTTGGTGATAACATTGGTACAACGATCACAGCATTACTCGCCTCTATCGGACAGTCTAAAAATGCAAAACGTACAGCTATTGCACATAGCGTATTCAATATTGCCGGTACATTAATTTTTATCTGGTTTATTCCATTATTTGCAAAATTTGTTCAGTATATTTCTCCAAAAGGAGCAGAACTCGATATTATTGCCAGACAGATTGCGAATGCACATACATGTTTTAACGTGATCAATACTTTAATCTGGATTCCATTTATTTGGGTACTTGTAAAAATTGTATGTTTTATTATTCCGGATAAGGGAAATGAAGAAATTGATGAAATGCAGCCACTCTTTTTAGATCGTAATGTCATCCATCAGCCAGTATTTGCGTTAAATTTATTATCAAAAGAAATCGAACATTATAGCAATCTGATTTCAAGGATGTTACAAGAAGTAAAAACTGCATTAATTGGTAATGATATAAAAATGGCACAAAAAGCCAAAGAAACTGGAAATGCAATCCAAGCTCTGCAGGAAGCAGTAAACGCTTATATGGCATTATTGTTTGCAGAAGGTACTTTAACAGAAGAACAGGCTTCCCATGCCACAGATGTTATCTATGTAATTGAAGATATGGGAAAAGTTTCTTTAAGATTACAGGATGTATTAGATATCACTGAAATCGGTGAAAAAAATGCCAAATTCTCAAAAGAAGCTGTCAAGGAAATTGAAATGGATATGGACAATGTCATCGAGTTATATCATCAGTGCAGTCGTATATTCCTATATGAAGAACCTATCAATATGATTGCAATTAAGCAAAGAGAAAGAGATATTCACGAAATCAAGAGCATTGTTCGTGCAAATCATAAAGAACGTGTAAATAGTGGAACATGTAAAATGGAATTAACACTGGCATTTTCAAACGTATTTACAAATCTGGAACGTATTAGTCACAACTGTGTCAACATCGCAGAAGCAGCACAAAATAATATTCATTTAAATTATTTAAATGAACAGGATGAAGAAACAGAAGAAGTAAAAGACATAAACGAAGCTGTTGTAGAGGCAGCAAAATAATCACATGGTTTCCCATTGGATTTTTATTTGCACAGGTAGTTCAATGCCTTTTCTAATTATTTGGAACGAATATAGGGTTAGGGGCCGTTGCAAAATAGATGAGTAAGCATCTATGGAGCAATGGCTCCATTTTTATGTCTAAAAATAGAAAAGCAGGCTCCGAAGAACCTGCTATCCATGGTATACTAAGATATGACTAGTAAATTAA
>JAUNOI010000055.1 GCA_030531165.1 Lachnospiraceae bacterium | reverse complement strand
CCTTTTACCGTAATATTGTGACTGCCGGCTTCTCTGATTGCAGATAATACAGCAATCGGCATCGCCAGTTTCAACGCGCAGGAAAAATCAACCATTAAAACAGAAAGAGCCTTCGTCGTGTTCCGTGTAACCAAATATGTAAGTGCTGAGCCCGCTAAAGTATAAGACACCAGCTGATCTGCCAGATGCAATGCTTTGCTTTCTAATGAGGACTTTAGTTTCTCCGATTCCTCGATCATCGTAACGATCTTTTCAAATTTGCTGGAGCCATTGTTTTCTTTTACCTGAATCGTCAGTTCTCCTTCTTCGATCACAGTTCCCGCATATGCATATCTGTCCCTGCACTTTCGAACCGGAACGGATTCTCCGGTTAAAGAAGACTGATTGACAGATGCTTCTCCTGCAATCACAATACCATCAAACGGAATGACATTGCCCATACGTACAACAATATGATCTCCTGCCTGAATTTCTGAAACAGGAACCAATATCTGCTGGCTATCCTGAACAAGCCATACTTTGCTGACATTCAGCGACATGCTTCTCGCCAGATCTCCGACAGATTTTTTATGAGTCCACTCTTCTAAAGTCTCACCGATTCCAAGCAAGAACATAATCGAACCCGCAGTAGCAAAATCCCCTCGAAATACAGAGATTCCGACTGCAGTGCCATCCAAAACCGGTACTTCAATCTTACCCTGCAACAGTGTCTGCAAACCATGTCTGATATACTTTATGGATTTCATGCTGATGATCAATGCACGAAAAGAACTTGGGAGAAACCATCTGCAGCCATAGTGCAATACAACTTTTTCGACAAGTTTTTCCCAATATTCTCCATTCAGCTCGCGTCCACTGTTCTTTAATATGTCATCCGGAACCTGAATATCTTCATAGTGGAACTTTTTTAAAATAGAAATGACCTGTTCTCTGTCCCCCTGATAACAGATCACAGCATCCTGCGTTCTTTCATATATCTTTGCCGTCAGAACACAATCCTGAGAATCCAGATAATATTGAAATACATCTGCCTGCAGACAGGACATCCGCTTTTGATGAAGATGTACACGAATTCTCCCGACTGTCTCATGCTTAATCTTAAATTTCATCGTCGATCTCTGCTTCTTGTGCCTCACGGTCTGCGTTGATCTGCTGAGCTTCCGCATAGATGTCTTCCGCATTTTCCTGAAGAGAAGTAACGGTCTGCATTACGACATCCTTTGCTCTTAATACAGCTGCTGTTGCGCTTGTATATACTTTCTTTGCATCCTTACTTGTTAAAATCTTAATGCCCGCTGTACCGAATGCAACGCCTGCTGCAAAAAGTCCTGTATGTTTTACTGAGATATCTTTTAAATCAAACATAATAGTGCCTCCTTATATCAATCTGATATTAACTTATTCCATTGTATGCCCTATTCTATCCCAATCTCAGTTTTGTTTCCATATTTTTCTTTCTTATTGAGAAATGATACTCAACAAATTCATTTTAATAATAAAATACTATCAATAAATCTCTTGATTTCCCATTCAATTTATGATAATGGAATTTAGAATCATTTTCAAAATTATCTTTGCTATGCTCCCATCTTGTCAAGTGCATATAATGCCGCACCAACCGCTCCGACAATTTCCGGTTCTGGACAGATATACAGTTTTGAACCCAGTTTTTCTTCTACAGCACGTACTACGCCTGGATTCTTCGCAACCCCGCCGGTCATCATATAGCCTTCCTGCAAGCCGACACGTTTCATCAGTGAATACGCTTTGTTCGCAATTGAATGGCAGACGCCGTTAGCAATATCTCCCTTTTCTTTATTATTGGCAATCAAAGAGATGACTTCGGATTCCGCAAATACCGTACACATGCTCGTAATTTCAATTTCCTCTTTGGAAGTCAGTGCCGCAGGACCTACTTCATCGATACCGATTTCTAATGTACGTGCAATCGCCTCCAAAAATCTTCCGGTACCCGCCGCACATTTATCATTCATAACAAAATCCGTCACCTCGCCGTTCTCATCCAACTTAATCGCTTTGCTGTCCTGCCCTCCGATATCGAGAATTGTTCGGATATCATTGTTAAAATAATGTGCACCTCTTCCGTGACAGCTGATTTCTGTTACATTTTCATCTGCAAATGGAATGCTGACACGACCGTAACCGGTTGATACGATCCATGAGATATCTTCGCGGGTCAATCCTGCATTTTCAATCACCTGCTTCAATATACGCTGTGCACTTTCACCTGATTTTGCGCCAGTACGCACAACCTCAAATGCTTTCATATTTCTATCCTGATCCATAATCACAGCGTTCGTCGATGTTGATCCGCTGTCAATACCTAATACATACATATCTTTCCCTCCTGATTGAATTCTGCGGTTTTCGATCTCTTCTCTCTTCGTGTGACGACCTGTCGCTTCGAGCGATTCAATAAATGCTTCTATGCGGGTCAATACTTGTCCATAACTCTGCGTCGTATTATCCGTCTCTAAAAGCAGCATCGGACGATTTAATTTATCTTTCAGCCAAGCATATTCATAGGAATAATTATCACAGAATTGAATCGTATGGAAAATGATCCCATCCACGCTGTCTGCATATCTCTGAATCAATTCATCGCGACCGGCTGCCGCCTCCATGCGCATACACGGAAATTGTGTCAGTAATCCGCGGACATATCCATGAAGTATATCGTCCGGCTCCACCAAAATCTTACGGTCAAGACCCGTGCATGTAAGATCAAATGCAACATTTACGTTATGCTTTTCTAAAATTGCCTGAATATTCGCATTCGCTCTTGCTCCGAGAACACCAACATTTAGCGTATCCTTCTTAGTTTTTACCGCCGGAGCCTTCACTTTATCCCGAAGAATCGTTTCTAATTTTGCCTCATCATATTTTTTACCACTGTATTTCTCATATGCAGATATCATCTCGCGAATCCGCTTTTCATAGAGCCTTATTCCTGCGTCTTTCGTAATACGGGGCGTATCTAAAATATATACAAATGTATTTGGCAGTTTTTCCTTTAAAATATCATACACACGACGGATGCTGTCACAACATGTAGTCAGGATGATCGCCTCATACTGTCCGTCCAAAACCGTCTCTAACAAGCCTTTTGCAAAACTGCAGATATTCGGATGCATCAATGTATCCGCCTGATTAAAAGAGGTCACTTCCGGTTCAATACGTACTACTTCCTCACCCATCGCCTCAAAAATCTCGACAGGCGTATATTTGCAAATATAACCAATCATTTAACTTTCCTCCTCTATCATCTCAAGAAATGCTTCTAAACGAGTTTTAATCTGCCCATCGTGGCTGTTTCTCTTATCGATTCCATCTCCATCCAGGATCAGCATCGGAATTTCTTTCTGCTTCATGTCATTTTTTAAAATGTTGCTTCCGCCGGAAACCTGTTTACAACCCCAATGACAAAAATGAATGACTGCATCCGGCTTTAATTCATCTGCCAGATTTTCGATCACATGTGATTTATGGCTGTAAGAACCATTAAAAATATTTGAGATCAATTTGCGCGCCAGCGCCTTAAAAGGATCTTCTACTTCATCTAATTTGTCATTGTAATCGATAACGATATCGGAAGCGAGTACCTGATATTTTTCGCTATGATCAAAATATTTTTTTAATGTTTCCTGATAAAACGGCATGACATGCACCCATAAAATACGTTTTCCTTTAAACGGGGGATACGTCTGAATATCCTCATTCATAAATTTCACAACATCCAAAAATTCTTTTGTTCCCATCAACAGATGCGTTCCCATCATCATATACAACTGCATCGTAAGAGATCCCGGATAATAATGCTTTTGCGCAAGCCGATAAAATTTCGCAATTTCGTCCATTGTCTCATTTTCAATACAGATCGTTTCCTTTAATTTTTCTTCCGAAAATGCAACTCCCATATGATTTTCCAACTGATGAGCCATCTCTCTCATCTGATCTGCCAGATAATCTACCGCATCTTCATCATTATGATACGGAACATCCAACAGCGTAAATGGGACATGCTCCTGCTTTTCTAAAAAACGGAATGTATTTAAATTGCCATCACAGGATAAGGATGTCGTCACTGCATATTTAGGAACCGGACACACTCCACTCTCCACCGCACCGACGAATGCTTTATGGTAAGAACAAAGAGTCGGCGCAAGTCCGATGCTTTGAGCATAGTCAATAAAAAAGTCCTCTAAATGATAGCCTGACAAAAAGCAGGCAAGCGCTTCTATTGACACCATTCGAATTCCCATACTGTTGATAATCTCACATGGTGCAAGAATATTTCCCCAAATATAACGGCTGCCATTTCCGAGAGCCTTTGCCATAAAAGAAAGCATCAGATCATTTAATTTCTGATACCCTTTCGCCAGATCCTTTGGCGGTCTGACCTTATTTAATAATGCATTCCCCTGAAAACCGAGAAGAATTTTGTTCCAGTTTTTCTCAGGCTCTGCAACTGTCTTATTTTTCACAAATTCAATATATTTGCCCGAAAAACTCATATTAACATCCCTTCCTTCTACATTGAATCGTTCATAAAGATTCACAAAACGATTTATAAAATTTTTAAATTCAAACTAATTTGGTATTATACATATTTAGAAAACAATTGTCAACTTTGTTATAAATATGGTTTACAAAAATAGATTAACATGTTTTGATTGTTGTAAAAGGGAGTTTTTGATACTATATAAAAAAAGAAAACCCCATCCATCAAAGGTTTTCTTTTTCCATTTTTATTCAATACTTTCTGCTATTTTCATCATTTCTTTCTCAGAAACAGGACCGATAATCGTAAATATCTTCTCTCCTTTTTCAAAGAACAGACTGTGCTGTCCATTGTCATCTTCTCCTAATTTCCCTGTTACATCACCGATCTTCACATCTTTCGGCTTTTTTCCATTGGAACTTACCTGCATTACCGTACAAGAAATTTCCGCTTGTGTATAAGAGATCGTCTTCCCATCATCATTGCTCCACATGATCGTATAATGCCCTAATTCCTGCGCTTTTCCTTCATCGATCATGTGATATCCCTCCGGAATATATGACGGCTTTTCAAATACATATGACTGTGTATTCGTACTCATCGTATCTTCCTTTTTCTCAATCCTGACATATTCCGGAAAAACTGTATAGGCAATACGCTTCATCTGTTCTTTGATAAGATCATTCCCCATAACTGTCGATGTCGCAAGTACCAAAAGTAAAACTGCTGCCAGAATATAGCGAAACCGAAAATGAAAATGACGTTCTGATTCCAGTGACTCCCAGTCCTCATATCCCGGCTGCTCCGTGATCTGATCCATCTTTTGTTCAAATTCTTCCGAAAAGATATGCGGGTCTTCTTTCATAATCCGCCTTTCAATCTCTTCAAATTCCAATTCAAAAGCTTCTCTGATCATCTGATTTAACAGTTCGTCTGTCACAAAGAATATCCTCCTTCCCCTATCCATTTTTTTAATTTATCCCGTCCGCGCTTCGAAATCTGTCGAATACTCGCAGGGGATTTATTTAACAATTCCCCAATTTCTTTTGAAGAATATTCCTGATAATACTGCAAATATAGAACTTCTTTATATGGGTATGGCAAACGGCTTATACAATGCAATACATACTGTTCTTCATCGCTTTTTGATACCAAACTGTCTAACCCGATTAAATCTTCTCCCTCACTCATGACATATTCCTCATAAGGAATTTCCATTCGCCTTTTTTCCACTCGCAGTTCATCATAAATTGTATTCTTCAATATAGTAACGATATAGTTCCATACTTTGTGACAACTTTTTTGATTTTTTTTCTTTAAAAACTCAGAAAGTCTTAGTTCCGGATACTTTTCTTTATTTTTTAAATATTTTTTCAGAATACGATAATCTTCATCATGAATCTTATCTAAATGATTCAACACTTTTAAATATGTTTCATGTACCGCATCCTCCGCACGACTTTCATCTTTTAAAATATAATTTGCAACATAAAATAATGCGTCTCTATAGCATTCATAAAGGACAACAAATTGCTGCCTCTCTCGTTCCGTATCCAAAAGCATTAAATATGCTAACATCGGTGATCTCTCCTTTGTATACTTCTGATACAAAAAAGTATACTCCAAAATTATTGTTAAATGATTAACATAGTTTTAATTTTCTTATAATTTTTCCTTCAGAATATTCTTATATCCTTCGCCGTATATCTCATTAGCACTGGATATGATCAAAAAGGCTTGTTTATCTTCCTGCTTTACAATCTCTTCGAGTTTCGGAGCCTGATTTTTCTTGACAACACAGAGGATTACCTTCTTCTCATTCCCCGTATAGGCACCTTGCCCACGTAAAAACGTTGCCCCGACGTCGATCTCATCCAGGATGCGATCTGCAATCGGATCTGCTTTATCGCTGATTACATAAATCATCTTTGCCTCATCTCTTCCATATAAAACAAAATCCATCACCTGACCGGACACGACGACTGCAATCAACGCATACATAATGATATTAAAATCCCGGAATACAAATCCGGAGACCGCGACGATCACAATATCCGTCAGTAAAAACAAATATCCTGTTTTTAAATGCTTATACTTTAAACGCAAAATCTTAATAATAATGTCGGTACCTCCGGTCGTAGCGCCGCAGCGAAATACGAGACCGATACCGACGCCAACTAAAATACTGCCGGCAAGCGAGGCAATCAGCGGATCCGTCGTTACAACGCCGAATCTTGTTGTATAATTCGTAAATGCGGAATTGACCACGACTGCGAAAAAAGTGGATGCAATAAACCGAACACCAAATTTCCACAGCCCTAATATCACGATCGGTATGTTTAACAAGAAAAACCATGTTCCGGTCTCAATTCCGAAGATGCGATTTAAGATCACCGAAATTCCGATCAGCCCTCCCGGAGCCAGATTATTCGGATCTAAAAATAAGCTGATTCCACATGCATAAATAAAGGATCCGATTACAATACCAAGCAGATTGAATGATATTTTCTTAATATGAAGTTCCATAGTACCCTCCACCATAACTCGTAAAATCTAATTTGCTATCTAATATATTATATCCGAATTGAGCATATTTTGTACACACCCTAATTGCACTGTTTCATCTTTCATAAAATTCTCGTTCATAAATACCTCCTTTTAAAATACAGTGTGGTTTCCTCAGAATATTTTTGTTATATAAAGATCCTATATAATCCGAAATCGCAACCAGCGGTTGCGGTATTTCCAAGCGCACTTGCTGGTTGTCAACCGCATATTATGCTATGATATAGGCAGAAAATGAATCATAAAATACAGAAAGAAGGGAATATCTATGACATTAGGCGATAAAATCACCGAATTACGAAGACAAAACGGCTGGTCTCAGGAAGCACTTGCAGAAAAACTCGATATTTCAAGACAATCGGTATCAAAATGGGAAAGCAATTCTTCCGTACCGGATTTAGATAAGATCATCCGATTAAGTGAGATTTTTGAAATCAGTACGGATTATTTATTAAAAGAAGATTGGGAACTGGAAAGAACAAAAGAGAATGCATCCAATGATAATTTGAATAATAATATGCAAATAGCAGATTCTGCTCCTTCTTTACGGACGCTTTCAGAAACAGAAGTTTCCAATTACATCTCTTTAACCATAGAAGCTTCCAAAAAGATAGCCGGCGGAGTTGCTTTATGCATCTTCTCCCCAGTCATCTTATTTCTGCTTTACGGATTGGCTCCGGAACATCTGTCCGAAAAATCTGCAGGCGGTATTGGATGTGCGGTTTTGCTGCTCTTTGTCGCAATCGGAGTCACAATTTTAATCTGGAACGGTATCCGGTTAAATAAATATGAATATTTGGAAAAAGAAGAATTTGCATTAAATGACTATATGAAGGCATTCGTAGAACAAAAAAGAACCGACTTTGAAGACACATTCCGTAAAAGCATTGCTCTCGGTACTGCATTGTGCATTATCGGTGTTATTCCGCTTATGTTATCTTCGGCCTTCGACCTCGAGGATCAGATTTACATCTGGTGTGTCAGCCTGCTCCTGATCTTCGTTGCATGCGGCGTCTGGCTGTTTGTCCGGGCAGGTTCCATCAATGAATGCTATAACAAACTATTGCAGATCGATGACTATACGCCGGAAAATAAGCAGATTGGAAAACGCATCTCATGGTTTCCGGGTACTTACTGGTGTCTGGCAACTGCTATCTATCTCGGCATCAGTTTTTCTTTCAATAATTGGGATCGATCATGGATCATCTGGCCGGTTGCAGGCGTACTCTTCGCCGCACTCTATCAAGTTTTAAGAAGCATTGTAAAAACAAAAATGAAGTAACCAAACAAATCCTCCAAAAGCGGATTGTATTTTATCCGTTTTCAGAGGATTTTTTGTCAATGGGTACTTCTATTTTTTTGAATCATATTTTTACTGCACAGATATGTGATCAGAAAATATCCGCCGTAAATCAGTACAATAATGCCCGCTGTTTCCAATACGGACTGCATGATTTTTTCTTTACCGAATGTTTCAAGCAGCATCGTGCAGAAACGAATTCCGAAATACGAATGAACACATGCCAAAATCAAAGGAAATAAGAAAAAAATACCAATTTGCTGAAACAATGCTCCTAAAATCATCTTCTCGTCTGTACCAATTTTTCTTAACATATCGTATCGCTCAACATTATCTGCACTTTCCGACAATTCTTTCAAAGCAAGGATCGCTGCGCAGGAAATCAAAAAGATAATTCCAAGGTACATTCCAATAAATACGACCATCGCACCAAGTCCGATGCTGTTTTCGAGAATCTCCAAACGGCTTGTGCTGACATAACTGATCTCTGTTTTTTCTTTGATTTCTTCTTTGAATGCTGCTTCTGTCTTTTGCTTGTCATTGCTCATATAATTACCGGTAATGCCGTCATATTCAATATAATCCGTATCCACGGCATCGTCCGGTATCAAAATGATCCCGCCGTTTACATGATTTGCTGCCATTTCGACAAAACCCCTCTGACAAGAGTTGTATTTCGGTTTTAACATATGCCCAAACACTTCGATCGCTTCTCCCTTTTCCAGAGCTTGATCACGCAAATTCATCATCGACTCAAAATCGCCAACGATCATATATTCATCATCCTTTAAAGAATAGGTCTTGTTGCCATATAACGAAGCAACGCGATTATAGTCATTGACAGACATAATCGTTTCCGCCGTGTCATAAGTCAACGAAGAATAGACCATTTGAACCTCCTTCAACTTCGAACCAAACGTATCTCCCAAAGTCAGTTCATCGGTCGCATAAATATTATATTGCACATAATCACCAAGGTATTTCTCGAGATTCAATCCTGCTTTTTTATATTCTTCCAGCAGGCTGATCCTTGAATTTTGAATATCCTTTTTCGTATATCCCTGCTCCATCCAGCTGTCATCCAGATTTCGACGTTTTATCAACTGTATATCCGCAGGCGCAAGTTCCTTTGCATTTGTATTCATCGAATGATTCATCGAAAGAGCGCTTGACAAAACACAGATCGTCACAAACAGCATCAGGCAGATAATTGTCATCGATACGACCATCGTATTGATCTTGCTTGCAAACTGCCGAAAGACGAACGAATTCAATCCTCGATAATAGACGTTCTTGATCGACATTACGACTTTCAGCATCAGTCCTGACAGCGACCAAAAGATGAAAAATGTCGATACTGCACCTAACACGATCGGCAGATATATTCTCCCAGCATCTATCTCCGTAAACCCTTCTGTTACAAGATAATATGCGTATCCAAGTACAGCCGCTGAAATGATAAATACGATCATACAAATCCATGGATTTTTCATCCGTATTTTCTCCGTCTTTTTATCGGACTGGAGAAGATCAATCAATTGATATCTGCCAACCATAATCGTATTAAAAATAATAACGACCAGGTACATCAGGCAGAAATACGCAATCGTCTGTATACACGCATCCTTTGAAAAGACAAACTGAAATTCCGTCATGTCCGCTTCAAACAGACGTGCAACCAGAATACTCATAAACTGGGAAATGCAGACTCCGAATATGAGCCCGACTCCAAGCGAGATCAGACCGATCAAAAATGTTTCTCCAAATAAGATCATTGAAATCTTCCGTTTGCCCATGCCGAGCAGCATATAAAGTCCGAATTCCCGGTTACGCCGTTTGATCAAAAACCGTGTCGCATAAATAATCAGAAATCCCATGATCATTGCAACAAATACACTGACCCCGGAAAGCATGCCTTCCATTAATTCGATGATTTCCATCGTATTTTTGCTAATATCCATCATTACCGTCTGTGAATGAATGGCATTGAACACATAGAATACCGCAACTCCAACGATCAGCGTAAAGAAATACACCGCATAATCTCTCATACTTTTTTTGATATTATTGATTGATAGCTTAAAGAGCATCGCTGACGTCACCTCCCAGCAAAGTAACTACATCGATAATCTTGTCGAAAAACTGCTTGCGGTTATCAGCTCCACGCCGAATCTCATGGAATAATTTTCCGTCTTTAATAAAGATGACTCTCGACGCGTAACTTGCAGTAAAAGAATCATGTGTTACCATCAATATGGTAGCGCCGTTCCCATTCAGACTCTCAAAGCTTTCCAATAACATTCTTGCCGATTTAGAATCCAGCGCACCGGTCGGCTCGTCCGCCAGTACGAGCTCCGGATTCGTAATGATCGCCCTTGCCGATGCAACTCTCTGCTTCTGTCCGCCCGACATCTGGTATGGGTATTTATCCAGTACATCTTCAATGCCAAGCTGTTTTGCAGCATCCGATACTTTTTCTTTAATCTGTTTTGCCGGAACATTTTGGATCGACAATGCCAACGCAATATTTTCATATGCGGTTAATGTGTCCAAAAGGTTAAAGTCCTGAAAAATAAACCCGAGTTCTTCCCTACGGAAGCAATTGAGCTGATTTCCTTTTAACTTCGTCACGTCCGTTCCATCAACGATAATATGACCTGCTGTAACTTTATCGATTGTCGAAATGCAGTTTAAGAGCGTCGTCTTTCCACTTCCGGACGCACCCATAATTGCAACAAATTCTGATTCCTCCACTTCAAAAGAAATCGAATCGAGTGCTTTTGTAAGGTTTGACCTGCTTCCATAATATTTTTCAATTTGATCTAATTTTAATACTGCCTTCATGTTATTCAAATCTCCTTTCTATGAAAGCATCGTATCAAATTCTTGCATTTCCGTCGTTCGTTTAAAATTACGAAACCTTACACTTTTGTAATCTTACGCATTCACATTTAATCGGTCAGAGAACTTCTCTACGGAGTTCCCCTGAAAAAATGATCATTTCTGGCAAATATAATCTGAATATTCGTGTATTTTCCCTGTTCGGACTGTATTTCCACTCGATGTCCAAGGTTATCACACAGTCTTTTTACGATATAAAGTCCCATCCCGGTTGATTTCGCATATTTCCGCCCGTTTTCCCCGGTAAAAGATTTTTTAAATACATTTTTCAGATCACCTGCCGGAATCCCGATTCCGTTGTCATAAATATTTAATATCACTTTTTCGCTATCCTCCTCCACGGAAAGCCGGATATACGAATCCATTGCTGCACGGTACTTAATGCTGTTCCATATGATCTGTCCGAGAATAAATTCAAGCCATTTGCCATCCGTCAACACCTTCTGTTCGATCTGCTCCATCCGAAAATCTACTTCATGCATAAGCAGATCTTCTCTGTATTTTAAGGCAACTTTTGTAATAATTTTCTGTAGCTCAGTATTTTGTAACAAAAAATCATTTTCCGTATGTTCAGAACGCACATAATACAACACCTGATCCGTATATTGATCCATGCGCCGTAACTGCTCACGGTATTTTGTAGATAATCCGCTTTCTCCGTTATGAAGCATCAATCCTAAGCTCGCAATCGGCAGTTTGACCTCATGAATCCACATTTCAATATAGTTTTTAAAATCCTCAACACTTATTTTATAGTCGTTTACCGCCTCACACATGGACTTATTACATTCATACAACGTTTGCCAGAACAACTCACCCTCATAAAATGACGGTTGACGCAGCGTTTCCAACACGAGATATTTTTGATCCATGTGGTACAGATTATGCTTCATTTCATCAAAAAAGCGTTTTTTCCTCATAATATCCCATGAAAATCCCGCTGACAGCATCATACAGAACAGTATAACAAGAATCACACACAGACTGCAGTTGATTCGAAAGGCCGTCAACAACCCAATCATAAAAAACAACCAGCACAGTGCCATAAAAAGAAAAACCCATTTATCCTGAAAATATTTTTTTACACTCATAATAAAAGATACCCCTGCTTTTTCCTTGTTTCAATTGCATCCGGAAATCCGGCTTCCGCGAGTTTCCCGCGAAGACGGCTAATGTTGACCGTTAATGCATTGTCATTAATGAATTCATGATTGTCCCATAAATTTGTCATCAGTTCATCTCTCGATACGATCTGCCCCTGTTTTTGCAGCAGCGTCTGAAAGATGATCATTTCATTTTTTGTCAGCTGTATCTCTATCTCTTCTCCACTCAAGACCCCTCTTGCCGAATTTACAGATAAATCCCGGTACCGTTCGACGCCTTCTCTGCCACCCTGATCCGTCCGTTTTAAAACCGCCGCAATTCGAAGCAGCAGTATCGTTGGATTGTATGGCTTGGTAATATAGTCGTCGGCACCATAACTCATTGATAAGACTTCGTCCACTTCTGACGTCCGGCTCGTTACCATAATAATCGGAATCTCGGCTTTTTTCCGAATTCTTTTTAAAAGCATTTCTCCATTCAGCCCCGGAATATTGATATCCAATAAAATTAAATCGGCCTGCGAATCGAAAATCCGCTTCTCCGATCTCTCAAAATCTGTCAATATCTCCGCCTCATAGCCGGCAGTTTCTAACAGTATTTTCAGTTCCTGACACATCGTCCGATCATCTTCCACTATCATAATTTTCTTCAAAAAAATGCACCTCCGGTATCCTATCTCTTTCAATATTATACCATGAGATGCACGTCTTCCATCTTACAAAAATGTAACAGTTCTATATTTCTTTATATGCTTCATACCGTTTTAATACTTCCTGCCAGTTAATCACAGAAAACCAGTTTTTAATATAATCTGCCCGGACGTTATAATATTTCAGATAATAAGCATGTTCCCACACATCAAGCAATAACAGCGGATACAGGCTTCCAGCAAACAGCGTATCCTGATTGGCAGTCGTAATAATCGACACGTCCTTCTGCGGATTCATAACCAGCCATGCATATCCGGAACCAAAGACGGATAACGCTGCTTTTGTCATTTGCTCCTGAAAGCCTTTGAGACCATCGAAAGGTTCCAGCATTGCTTTCACATCTTCGGAAACAGCTTCCGCTTCTTCCGCTGGCTTCATCAGCTGAAAAAATAACTGGTGATTATATACACCTCCGGCATTCCTCCACACCGGAATCTGAATCTGTGCCGGCAGAAATTCAATATTTCTCAACAGATCCTCCAATGCCCACGACTGAAACTGCGGATAATCCGCAAGAATCTGATTCAGATTGTCGATATACGTCTGCAAATGCTTATCGTGATGCAGACGCATCGTCTTTTGATCAATATAAGGTTCCAATGCATCGTAAGCGTATGGCAACGGAAAATTCTGAAATGGGTAGGTCTGCTCTGATTCGTTCATAAGAAAATCTCCTTTTTTTTATGGTATGAAATTATATGAGAGAGTTTCCTATGACCATTTTTGTATTTTTATAAAATTACCGTCTTTTCACTTACATTACGTCCCTTTTTCTTGTCAAAACTTGCAAAAAGTCCCGCCAGTAATGTCCCTGAAATTGAATGCCATACACAGGATACCGCACAGATAACCGCTGATTCCGGCGTGCTCGCAAATTGAGCAGACGTTGTTGCAAGATTTGTTGCAAGTCCTGCATTCTGCATTCCTACTTCGATAGAAATGGTTCTCTTCTTTGCCGTATTCATTCCCGTTAATTTTCCTGCGCCATAACCTAACAGATATCCTAAAGAATTATGAAGCAGCACAGCTGCAAAAATAACCACTCCGGATGCAAAGAAGTTTGCGCCCTGTGAAGAAATAACCCCTCCAACTACACATGCAAGTCCGAGCACTGCAACTCCCGGCATTACCTTTTGTAATTCCTGAAATGTTTTATTTTCATTCAATACGTGATTTAATACAAAGCCAATTGCGATCGGTACAATAACTGTCTCAATAATCGATACAAACATCGGAAGTCCTTTGATCGAGATTTTCGCCCCGCTTGCAAGCAAAGAGACCATAAGTGGCGTCATAACCGGCGATAACAAGGTAGAAACCGTTGTCATTCCCACTGAAAATGCAACGTCCCCTCCGCACAGATACGACATAATGTTGGAAGAAACCCCTCCTGGACAACAACCGACCAAAATCAAACCTAATGCAATTGCATTTGGCAGATGCAATAGTTTTGTAAGGAAAAAGGCCAAAAACGGCATAATGAAATACTGCGCAATGGCACCAATGCAAATATCAAGCGGACGTTTCGCAAGAATTTTGAAATCCTGCGTCGTCAACGTAAGCCCCATGCTGAACATAATGATGCCTAAAATGATGGATTGATTCGTAAATTTATTTCCGACCGGATCAATAAATAACGAATGATTAACCCATGCCATAAGCTGTGGAACAAAAAAGGTAATGACCGCAATTGCAATAACCACGATCGAAGTATCATTTGATAAAAATTTGCTGACTTTTTGTAATGTTTTCATATTGTTTCCCTCCTGAATATTATGCTTTTCATCACATCATTGCGGAGTGCTTTTGTTGTATCCGAAATTCATCAGAATTTCCGATACAAGAAAAAAATCCCCTTCAGAATATAATATCTGAACGGGGCATTTCATTCTCCTCAGTGAAACTTATTGAATTCTTTTCATTTTTTGCATGAACTATATTCAATTTGTTACTGGGAATATTTTAATCCTTTTTTACAAAAAATCAAGTACTTCTTT
>JAUNOI010000130.1 GCA_030531165.1 Lachnospiraceae bacterium | reverse complement strand
ATACAATTATCAAAGAAATCGAAAAGGCGAAAATAAGATTAAAAGCGAATGTTAATTTTGATGTAACATTAGAATTACTCTTATTTGTTATGAAGGAGAATGGAGTAAAATGATAGATGTAATTGGAGTCCGTTTTCGTAAGAATGGAAAGATCTATTTCTTCAGCCCCAATGAGTTAGAAATAGAAGTAGGTCAAAATGTAATTGTTGAAACTTCCAGGGGCATTGAATATGGCAAGGTTGTATTGGGCAAAAGAAAGATAAAATCTGAGAAAATTATTTCGACATTAAAACCGGTAATTCGAATTGCAACACCGGAAGATGATAAGATTGATGAGCAGAATAAAAAGAAAAGTCAGGATGCGTTTTCAATTTGCCTGGAAAAGATCGCTAAGCATGGTTTAGCCATGAAGTTAATTGACTGCGAATATACATTCGATAATAATAAAGTTTTATTTTATTTTACGGCAGATGGAAGAATTGATTTCCGTGAATTGGTAAAGGATCTGGCATCCGTATTTAAAACGAGAATTGAATTAAGACAGATTGGTGTCAGAGATGAGACAAAGATCTTAGGTGGCATTGGTATATGTGGCAGAAGCTTGTGTTGTCATACACATTTATCTGAATTTGCTCCGGTATCGATTAAAATGGCAAAAGAGCAGAATTTATCTTTAAATCCGGCTAAAATATCTGGGGTATGTGGAAGATTAATGTGCTGTTTAAAGAATGAACAGGAAACATACGAATATCTGAACAGAAAGCTCCCGAATATCGGAGATATTGTAAAGACGAATGATGGATTAAAGGGTGAAGTTCAAAGAGTGAACGTGCTTCGTCAAAATGTAAAAGTGATTATTGAAGATGAAAATGGTGAAAAAGAAATTCAAGAATATAAAATCAGTGATTTGAAATTTAAGCCAAAAAGAAAGAAAAAAACGAATAATCAAACGACAAATGAAGAATTGAAGCAGCTTGAGGCACTAGAACGTAAGGAAGGAAAATCAAAACTGTAATGGATGTAAAAATAATGCCGGACGAAAGACTGGATGATTTACAAATAAAGAATTATCATATTCTACAGAAAAGAGATGGCTTTTGCTTTGGTATGGATGCGGTTTTACTTGCTTCTTTCGCAAAAGTAAAAAAAGGAAGAACGGTATTAGATCTGGGAACTGGGACAGGTGTTATTCCGATTTTAATGGAAGCAAAGACTCCAGGAGAGCATTTTACCGGATTGGAAATACAATCTGAATATGCAGAAATGGCGTCCCGAAGCGTATTGCTCAATGGACAACAGGAGAAAGTTTCTATTGTAGAAGGAGATATTAAAGAGGCTGATCGGATATTCGGAAAAGAATCCTTTGATGTGATCACATCGAATCCGCCTTATATGGTAGATCAGCATGGTATGCAAAATGAAAATACAGTCAAAGCGATTGCAAGACATGAACGATTATGTACTTTAAAAGATATTATTATGCAGACAAAAAAGCTACTGAAACAGGGAGGTAGCTTTTTTATGGTTCATAGAACCTATCGTTTGGCAGAAATTATGCATTTAATGGTTGAAGAAGGGATTGAGCCAAAGCGAATTCGAATGGTTCATCCTTATATACATAAAGAACCGAATATATTTCTGATAGAAGGTATCAAAGGCGGCAAATCTAGAATTAAAGTAGAACCGCCATTGATCGTTTATAAAGAGCCGAATGTGTATTATGATGAAATCTATGACATCTATGGATGGGGAAGGAGATAATTTATGGCGGGGCAATTATATTTATGTGCGACTCCGATTGGCAATTTGGATGATATTACGCTCAGAGTACTTGATACTTTAAAAAGCGTGGATTTGATTGCGGCGGAGGATACAAGGCATAGCATTAAGCTGTTGAATCATTTTGGAATTAAAACCAAAATGACCAGCTATCATGAATATAATAAAGTTGATAAGGCTGTTTACCTTGTCCATCAGATGGAAGAGGGGATGGATATTGCATTAATTACGGATGCAGGAACACCGGGAATATCTGATCCTGGAGAAGAATTGGTAAGGCAGTGCCACAATGCCGGAATTAAGGTAACTTCTTTGCCGGGAGCATGTGCATGTATAACAGCACTTACTATTTCGGGAAAACCGACGAGAAGATTTTGCTTTGAGGCTTTTTTACCAACGGATAAAAAAGAGCGCAAGGAAGTATTGAATCAATTAAAGACAGAAACAAGGACGATCATAGTATATGAAGCA
Source organism: Lachnospiraceae bacterium (assembly GCA_030531165.1). Classification (GTDB taxonomy): domain Bacteria; phylum Bacillota; class Clostridia; order Lachnospirales; family Lachnospiraceae; genus Fimousia. Next base: position 641 of record JAUNOI010000130.1, on the reverse strand, counting down.
CCTCATCGTTTAAAGAAGACGTTAAAAGAGCTCCTGCAGGAACTTGGAAATCGAAACGTCACATTATGCAGGGAACTGACGAAAAAATATGAGGATTACAAAATTACAAATTTTAAAGATTTGATTGATTACTATGAAGGGGAAGAGATAAGGGGCGAGTGCGTGCTTGTAATTGAAGGAACTTCTTTTAAGGAATTAGAAAAAGAAGTTCAGGAAGAGTGGAAATCGATATCCGTGAAAGAACATATGGAACGATATCTGGATAAGGGAATGGACAGAAAAGAGGCTATGAAAAAAGTCGCAAAAGATCGAGGGGTTGGAAAGCGGGAAATCTACCGGGAATTGATCGATAATTAAACAAATCATAAGATAGAAGAAACCGCTGGTCAATGTCCAGCGGTTTTAGATATGTATGATTATTCGGAAATTTCAAATCCGGCAAGTCTTGCTAATTCTTTAATAGAATTTTTGGAAACTTTTTTGCCTTTATATTCAACGAGGTCGCTCATCTCACCGGTAAAAATATCACTTGGGTTATACTTTTTCAAAATAATCTGATCATCATCTACAAAGATTTCTAAAGGATCACGTTCATTAACATCTAAATTTCTTCTTAATTCGATTGGTAATGTGATACGCCC
>JAUNOI010000129.1 GCA_030531165.1 Lachnospiraceae bacterium | reverse complement strand
TCATTTATTGTGGTGCTTCATAGAAGCATGTGAGTTTCCTATACAATAAAAACGCCATTGCAATTCACAAAAATGTAAACTGCAATGGCACTTTTACATGCTCTCCGCTTCCTCTACTACCTGTTCATAAGCTTTTAATGTTCTGCTATCGAATAATACAAATCGCACAATATCAATTTGATCCGGATGTTCCTTTTGAAATTGCAAGACCGTATCTACTGCAATAACAGCCGCTTTTTCCACCGGATAACCATAAACGCCGGTTGAAATGGAAGGAAATGCAATCGTTCGTATCCCATGTTCGACTGCAATCTGTAAGGAATTCCAATATGCATTGGCAAGGGCTTCCGGCTCGCCGTATTCCCCTCCGTGCCAGATTGGCCCCACGGTATGAATCACATATCTGCACGGAAGATGATATGCACTGGTCAACTTTGCCTCACCAGTTTTACAACCATGCAGAGTCCTGCACTCTTCTAATAATTCCGGACCTGCTGCACGATGAATTGCTCCATCAACTCCACCTCCTCCGAGCAGGCTGTTATTCGCAGCATTTACAATTGCCTCAAGATCTGACACATTTGTAATATCTCCTCGCATCGTTTGAATTTGAAATCCCATAGGCTACCTCCTTTCCCTCTTTCATAGACTATTTTTATTATATAGAAAGTGCTAAAGAATCTCTCAAACAATAAAAAAGTTCCAGATATTCCTTTTCCACACTTTCAAATGACCTCACATCATAATTGAGTTCTGTACGAAGTTTCGGCGCTTCCCCATATTGAGCTTCATCCAGAAGATTCTCAAGATCATACCAAAGCAGTGCATCATCAATCTCTTTTAGCTGCATCTGTTCTTCCTCTGTCAGCATTGCTCCTAAAAATTTCTGGTAAATGATATTTAAAATCTTCTCTTCCTGTCTCTTATACCCTTTCAATGTCTTTTTAAACGGTCTGGGAACATCAGATAAATAACACTCACTTGCATCATGGAGCAGGCATGCCAAAATCGTTCGATTTGAAAGTCCACGTGCCTGTGCCTCTTTCGCACATTGAATGCAATGCTGCCCTACAGAATAAAACGTTTTAACTTGACCGTTTCCCCGGCAGATCAGAGAAAGTGCATGAGCAATATCCACAATATCGATGAATTCCGGGACAGGGTCCGTCGGATAAATATGCTTGCCCGTATAGGTTGTAATATATTCACTCATAATAATCTCTCCTCATATCCATCTATTCATAATTCGTTTTGTCTTCAAAAGCCGTTTCCATCATGAAACTATTTACTCAGTCCGCCAATCAAAAGGACAATACCCACAATGATCAAAATCGGCAATGCAATATACATCAGTCCGGCAATAACCAGTCCAATCAAAAATACCGGCAACAGTATGACACTAAAAAATACTTTCGTAACACCCCAGGCTGCCCGAAACGCAAACCAAATCATCTTCCCGAATACCGCAAACATCAAAACGGTAAATAAGAACATTAACATATTTATCATCGCCTTTCCTTAAATGTGAAATGCATAGCGCATTTCATGCCACTGCTCGCCGCCCCAGGACGAGTTCGCAATTCCATTGTCACAAAATCCCATCTTCTGATACATCGCAACTTTTGCATCCAGACAGGTCAAAATAACCTCTTTTCTTCCGCGTTCATGTTCCCTTTTTAGATAACGGGATACAATCTCTCTTGCCAGTCCTTTCCCACGATATTCCGGAAGTACATCCAGCCCGAGCAGCATTACATAACTACCGTTTGGATCATGCAGTTGGGCATCCGCAAAAAATTCATCCCGAAAGGAATCTTCATTCGTCGCTATACCATTTAAAAATCCTGCAATCTTTCCTGATTCCCGGTCTACCGCTACAAGAAAAAGATCTGGCACTTTTATCGTTCTTTCTCTCATCATGGCATCCGTACACGCCTCTTCCGGTGGAAAACATATCTGTTCAATGATCGAAGCCTGATCAGCCTCTACGGCTAAAATATCTCGAAATTCAAAACGTTTATTTAAATCTGTACTTGACAATTTATATTCCTCCATGTTTCTCGATTCATGTTCTATCCTATCATTTATAAACGCATTATAGCACATGATCTAAATCTGTATTTAAAATTTTTATTAAAAATAATGAGTAAAAGTCTTACATTTTTCACTAACTAATCCATCTAACGATTTAAAATTGTAAATCAGCTTCTAATCTAAAAAATAACGATAACCCAAAAATAAATATTCCTGGGTTATCGGTTTATCATATGGTTAAGCATATGGATCAATTAATCTTGAAATGGCTCAACCTGTTATTCAATTACAACTGCTGTCCCACTCGCTGTTACCATCAACATTCCATTATCTGCTCCGAGCACTTCATAATCGATATCCACGCCTACGACTGCATTTGCTCCCATCGCTGCTGCCCTCTGTTCCATCTCCCGAACTGCATTTTCCCTTGCTTGAACAAGTTCCTCCTCATAACTTCCTGATCTTCCGCCAAAGAAATTGCTGAATGAAGCTGCAATATCTTTTACAAAATTCACACCGGAAATCACTTCTCCAAATACAATGCCCCGATACTCAATAATTCTTTTTCCTTCTACAGAAGGTGTTGTTGTCGTAATCATAAATTTACCCTTCCTTTCTTCATTTAAAATCTTTTTCCTTCTACTAAATTATCGTAAATACATCCATCTCGATCATTTTAAAATACGTTTCCATGCAATCATTGTTACCTTCTTTTACGCCCTTGATCCGCTGATCAACGACACGATTCCGATAATAACCAAAATCGGAAATGCTATATGTATTAGGCCACCGATTACGAGCCCAATAAGCGTTATCGGAAGAAATACCAAAGTGAATAAAAACTTTAAGATTCCCCA
>JAUNOI010000128.1 GCA_030531165.1 Lachnospiraceae bacterium | reverse complement strand
CGTAGCTGATTAATGACATTTTTTAGCCACAAGTGTTACAAAAAAGCTTGACCACCACAGATCTTGGCTTAAGATGGCTTTTAAGAAAAATGGATATCTGTCCAAATGCATACTACAATTATCAGAAAAACCGCAAAGCATCCTATTATCAGCGGAAAGAAAAGATCAAACAGATCATCCGGGAGATCTATCATGAATATGAGGGCCGTCCGGGATACCGTATGATGAAAGTCTTTTTAGAGCGCAAAAAAATATTCCTGAGCAAAAATACTGTTTTAAGATATATGCAGGAATTGAAGATCCATTCCATACGCAGACCGAAAAAGGCACGTTATCATAAGGGAGAACAATATAAAAAATTTGATAACCTCCTAAAGCAGGATTTTACAGCAAAAAGACCAAATCAAAAATGGTGTACCGATTTTACCTATCTGTATTTATCGGATGGAGCCAAACGCTACAACTGCAGCATTATAGACTTGTATGATAAATCGATCGTGGCAACTTTAAATGGAAAGAGAATCGATGCCACACTTGCAATCGATACCCTAAAGATTGCCCTTCAGAAAAATAAAGCTTGTAAAGATCTGATCCTCCACAGTGACCAGGGATCACAGTTTACGTCAAAAGATTTTACAGAATACTGTGAAAAAGAGCATATCAGACAGAGTATGAGTAAAGCAGGGTGTCCATATGATAATTCGGTTATGGAAAGCTTTTATGGTACGTTTAAAGATGAATTTATCAGACAGCATATATTCCATACTGATGAGGAATTAAATAATGGAACGATTGATTATGTATATGGATATTATAACCATCTGCGCCCGCATTCATCCAATGGGTACCTGACACCATTTGAGAAGAGAATGTCATAATGTTAATTTTTTTCAGTGTTGGTGTTACAAAAAAGATTGACCAGATCAGTCTACATTCTGTTCCATACGGGGATGCGTATTTCGGAATTCTGCGGTCTGACGCTTAAGGACATTGATTTGGAGAACCGGATCATCAACATTGACCACCAGTTGCTCAGAACATCAGAAATGAAGTATGTGATTGAAGCCACAAAGACAAATGCCGGAACGAGGAAGTTGCCTATGACGGAAGATGTATTCCGGTGCTTTCAGGCAATCATTGAGGACAGGGAAAAACCGAGATTTGAGAAGATGGTGGATGGACATACAGGCTTCCTTTTCACAGATAAGGACGGAATGCCCCTGGTGGCGATGCATTGGGAACACCGCTTTAACCACATGGTCAAGCGGTACAATGACATCTACCGGATACAAATTCCGAATGTGACGCCGCACGTCTGACGCCATACCTACTGCAGCAACATGGCGAAGTCAGGAATGAATCCAAAGACGCTCCAATACCTGATGGGGCATTCGGATATCGGTGTAACGCTGAATACCTACACGCATCTTGGTTTGGAGGATGCTGCGGACGAATTGAAACGGATGGAAGAACTGGCGGATGCCAGAAAGGAACTGGAAAAGGTCAAAGGAGAGAATCCGGTTTCGCAGAAAATGTTCCGGGCAATTTAATATAGAAAGAACACAATGGCGCTCTGCTTCGGCAGGGCGTTTTTCTGTGGAAAGAATTATAGAAAGCAAGATAGGAAATTGAGAAAGCGTATGATATAATTGAAATAGCCAATTTCACGAACGAATTATGGGAATACTTTTATACAATCAGGAGGATACAAGAGATGCCTGAAAAGCGTGTTAATACTCTTTCGGAATTTGTTAAAAAAATATGTGAATTAGATAGAAATCTTATTCGTAATGGTGCAGATAGAAATGAGGTATTACTATTTAGAGGACAATCAAATGTCGCGTTTGAATTAATACCATCGCTTGGTCGAAATCGTAGATTTGCTTGTGACATTTCAATTTTTAATGAAGAACGTAACTTAATTGAAATGGTAAAATTTAAACTGCCAGAGATTTTTCACGATGGTTTGCAACCATTAGAATTGCTGGCTCTGTTGCAGCATTATGGAATTCCAACAAGGCTTTTAGACATTACAGAAAATGCATTAGTTGCTTTATATTTTGCCTGCTGTTCTGATAATGATAAAGATGGCGAGGTTTTTGCATTTAAAGATAATGAATTGGATGTAACTAATTATCCAGTTACTAATGCTATTGCGGACAGCTATCGTTTTTCTCGTGGTACATTCTGTACGCTTGATCTTTTTTATGGCGCTGTTGTTTCACAACCATATTTTCTTGAGCAAAAGCAGATGCATGAAATTTGTAATGATACATTAGAAAGTGGAGGAAGATGGATCGCCGAATGCTGTAAAAATTTGTTTTTTGTTTATGCGCCGACAAGAAATTTGCGTCAAAAAATGCAGTGTGGGCGTTACATACTGTTTCCAAATCGGATTGCGCCTTATGGTAATTCTGATAAGTATTGTTTTGAAACCGTTATCGATCCCATACCCAAGAATCATGACAGTATTTGTGGATAAATTACTATTCCAAAAGAAGTAAAGGGACAGATTTTGAAAGAATTAAAGTTATTCGGAATAAGTAGAGAAATATTATTTGCAGATAGTGTTGATATAGTATGCGAAGAAATCATGAACACATTTAAAAGAAAGATTAGGGGAGATTTACGTTACTAAAAAATATCGAGTAAAATGATTATGCTATATTGAAGCATTCTCCACTCCCAAAATCCCACAAATTATGGTAGAATAACCGCAGTAGTAAAACACCCCCGTTCTTATTATGATTTTACTACGTTTCATGTCCTCAACTTGCCTCGATTTGCCGCATTTTGCTCATTCTGTGACAAATTTAACAATTTTAGAGCAAAAATTATAATCGCCAAATTGCGGCAAAACGTGGCATTTAAGGGACAATAATTATGAATGTAAAAAATA
>JAUNOI010000054.1:7241-15197 GCA_030531165.1 Lachnospiraceae bacterium | reverse complement strand
CTATTTTGTGTTTTCGAAATTGCAGCCATTCTTCCGGTATTCTATTCCATATTTTTTCTATATCTATATTCCTCATCCCTACACCTCAATCTCGACAATTCGATCAGCGAATCGTCCTGCAATTATGATTGTAATCAGGCTGATGCACATACAGATTCGCCCTGCCAGAGTATGATACATAATTTCCAAATATGAAGAATTAAAAACTTTCAGATAACATATTAAAAAAACAGGCATTCCCTTCATAATATTCTTTTCAAATACTCTTCCTGCTAAAACAGTTGCAATTTCCTGCTCCGCCTGATTTTTTCGATTAATTGTTTCTATTGTTTGCTCTAAAATTTTTATTAAATTTCCCCCTCTTTTCTTTGCAGTTTTTAATACATAAGAAAATTGTATAAAATCTTCATTTTCATATTTTTCAGCAAACTCATAAAATACAATCTCAAACGCCTGATTCATTTGAAGTTTTCGTTCCATAACCGTCAATTCCGGAATAATTACGCTCTTCTTTTTCGAATATATCATCGACATTTCATTTTTAATGATAGGAATACTTTCCTCCAACGAATAACCGGCAGACAAGCAATTCATTAAAGACTGAAAAAAGTCCTTTCCTTCCTGCTTCAGCTTCCATTGTTCCTCTTTTTGTTTCTTTTTCATTTGCTCCTGAAACCATATATACAGATAGGGTATTAGAAAGATCGCTGCTAAAATACGATCAAAGAACACTTTTGCAATTATAACAATAAGTAATATACCGGAAATCCATATTGTAAAATCAGACTTAAAAAATGACTTAAAAATGGTTCTAACCTTATCGATTATCATATTTAAATAACAACTTTTCATACTCCCTGATCAGTCCCCTTTCCTTTATCTTTTTTATAGAAAGTAACTGATTTTTTCTGACAAATCTCCCTTCTATCCTTCCCTGTTGTTCCCCTGTCTCCTCAAATTCATAAATTACGCGCAGAAGAATCTCTCCATTTTCAATTCCTACTATCTCTGAAATCTCTACGATTCTCCTGGAACGATCTCTCAGCCTTGATATATGAATCATCAGATCAAATGCTGATGCAATCTGACCCCGGATTGCATGTACAGGCAAATTCACCCCCATTAGGATCATAGTCTCTAATCGAAACAGCATGTCCCGATTACTATTGCCATGCCCAGTTGAAAGCGATCCGTCATGTCCCGTATTGCATGCCTGAATCATGTCAATACACTCTTCTCCCCTTACTTCTCCAACGATGATCCTGTCCGGTCTCATCCTCAAACTCGCTTTAATCAAATCTTTTATCTTAATCTGATTTGCCCCTTCCAAATTTGCATTTCTGGCCTCTAACCGAACCAGATTCTCAATACCGAATATCTTCAGCTCTGCGGAGTCCTCAATCGTTATAATTCTTTCATCTTTGGGAATGCAGTTAGAAAGTGCATTCAACATCGTTGTCTTTCCTGCTCCAGTGCCTCCGGAAATAAAAATATTCATGCGTGCTTTCACCATAATTGATAAAAATTCCAGCAATTCTTCATTCAATGAACCCAATTTTAATAATTGTCTCATGCTGGTAATCTCTTTTGAGAATTTGCGAATTGTCATTGTTGAACCATTTAATGCAATCGGTTCTAATAACACATGTACTCTCGATCCATCTTCCAGTCGCGCATCGACGATCGGTGATGATTCATTCACAATTCGATTCGTTCTTGCCACGACCTGCTGAATGACCTGCTCAAACTTTTCTTTTGATGCAAATTTTTCATTTGTACGAAACAGCCTTCCATTCTTTTCGATGAAAATCTTATCATAGCCATTGATCATAATCTCCGTAATCGTATCATCTTCAAGCATATCCTGCAGAATGTCCAGCCTTCGAAGAGAATAAAAAACTTCATTGCATATCTGCTCTTTTTTATTTAACGAAATATAAACATCTCTGGTTTCCTCCAGGACAACCTGCCTGATCTTTATGCGTATTTCATCGTCAGAAACTTCTTCTGTCAGATCAATCTTTTCCATAACTCTTTGGAGCATTTCTTCTTTTATCATTGTATCTCTTCTTTTTCAAAAATAATTTTTTCATGAATATCCGGTACTTCCTGCGCCAGTAGATTCATAAATACATGTTCCCTTTTCTTTCCGATTTCTGAAACAGACGTGAGAAAAAATAATGCATCAAATATCGCAAACAATTGGAAATCAGGAAAATTTCCTACACCAATATCAAAAACAACTGGACGATTGATCTCATTTGATAACTTTTCAAAAAACCATCTGTAGTCTTCATCTTGCTGCAGGAAGATATCTGACATCGTCATGCCATTGCAAATGTTCCTCTAGTTGCTGACATATATCTTCTGCTCTCTGTCGAATCAAGAACAATAATTCTTCCATCCAATATTCATCCGTCTCGAAACTGCAAAACTCTTCCATTCCAATATAAATTCCATGTAATTGCTTTGCTTTTTGCAGTGCGAAATATGTCCTTCTATTCATCTCTGACAGCGAATAAACTCCTATTATCTTTTCTTCCGTATCTAATGAATCGGTTTCTGCATGATAACTAGCAACTAACTTCTCTGCCAGCACCTTTGCCGACCCATAGCGATAATATCCACCCTCTGTCTCTTCATCAAAAATTCTGATAACAGGAACCGCACCAATATTATCCGCATCCTGCGTAACAACACAGTCAAATCCATACTCAGATGCTTCTTTTACCAGGTGTTCCTTTTGTGAAAAAGCTATCGCATCAATCTGTTGTCCATACTTACCATTTAAATAATTCATCAATCTACGGCTGTATTCAACATCTTCATCATAAATAGCAACCCTCATCTTATCCATATCTCTCACCTCATCCCTCTCCATCGCTGCCCTAATGCTTCATGACTGTCATACAGATAACAGCACATAAAATCCCTATTGAAAAATGTATCCTGTCCTCCTTTCCGCTTTCATAATTATCCAGTATTCGCTTATCCAGTCTGCAGTCTCTTAAATACCCTTTCATGTAATAAAACCTGGTAAAAAAACTGGCATTCTTTTTCATCTTTACAACAGCTATAAAGCCATTAAACACAAAACTTAAAATTAAAACTTTCCAAATATCTTTTCCAAAAAAGGTCCCCAGCGCTGCCAGTTCTTTTACATCACCTGCTCCAATTGCTCCACAATAAAACAAGATATAAAGAGCCAATACTGGTATCAATATCCCAAGCACCAGACAATCCATCTCTGAGAATCCGGCTTTTATAAAAGAAAAAAGGATTCCATTCATTGCAATAAAAAAGCATAGTATATTGGGTATCTTATAGAACTTTACATCAAAAAGAACGCTGAGCAATGCGTATAAAACTGCTACCATCCCTCTCCTTTCTTTCCATTTATTTCCTTTTCTGTGTAAAGTTACTATACCGCTTTTTTTAAAAAATGTCAATTCATTTTTACAAAATATTACAATTTATTTCATGGCTCAATTTTGATAATAACTAGGATTATAAAATGAAATGAATTCCATACAGCAGCAAAATTCCCGGAACTCCCAGAAACCCGCTGATCAATGCCGTCACCATATTAACCGCTACCACATGTTCCCAGCCCAATCGTAATCCTAATAATTGAATTGCATAAAGTAATAGAATAAAGAAAATACCTCTTGCAAATAAAAACAAGATATGTATCGGATGTTTCATAAATACCCATAAAAAACAAACCATACTCACCAGGCCGACAATTAAGAAAATCATTTCATTTTGTGATATAGACATCATAGACATAAAAAACCCCCTTCCTTAAGCTTATGCCTAAGAAAGGAGGTTTCATAACTTCTTACTTTAAGAAACTAAATAAAGATAAGATCCAGTTTTTTAATTTTGTGAAAAATCCCTGTTCACTTAAAGACGCTCCCATATCTTCCAGTTTATTATAGATATCCTTTGCCTGCTCTTTTAACTGACCCACATCCAGATCAAGATCACTGATTTTTTTCATCAGTTCTTCGATCTTCTGTCTATCTGAATCAGATAATTTGATGTCCAGCTCATTCGTCGCCTCATCGATCGCTGTTCCGATGTCTTCGACGGAATCCAGGTTTCCGGCTGCTACTTTTTCCTTGACAAGAGCAATCAGCTGTTCTGCTTCATCTTCTCCGATTTGATCAGCAACCTCACCGGTAACTACTAATTCCTGATTCGCCGCATCTAAATTTTCTTCTGATACTTTTTTGCCGGTCATAGATTCATAGGCTTTCATCGCACCAACCAAAGCCGCTGTTCCTGAAATATTAAATGGCCCGGCAACGGTTACCTCCGCATTTTCCATGCCAGCAGTTGCCAGTGCATTTCGATACATACCTGCCGTACAGAATGTAATATTATATGTCTCTACATGAATCCCTTCCCCACCGGATTTTACAATAACCGAAGAAAGAGCTCTGGAACCGATGAATGATTTGTCAAGATATTCATCTAAATATTCATGTTCCTGTTTATTTGTAATATATTCTACTTTATAGTCATTGATATTATCGATTCCAAGTAATTTTAATACCGTTGCTTTCTCTTTTGTTGACAGATCCGCACCTAAAGAAACATATACATCGCTGCTGTCTACACTATCTGCAAATACAGTTTGTCCCGATAACATTACAACACATAAAACAACCGCTATCAATCTCCAAACTTTTTCTCTCATGTCATTTCCTCCTGATCAAACTTATTGTGTTATGTAAATTATATCATATCGTATTATTCTAAAAATGAATTATTTCTAAATCTTTTCTTACATTCTTCAAGAATCCATAAAAGGACAAAGACTGACCATGCGGCAGCCGAGATCTTCCATCCTGCAGAAAATCCGGGAGAACGATATTCCAAAGAGATATCATGTTTTCCCTTTTTCACAGGGATTGATAAAAATCCCTCTTCCATTGGCTGTACCTCCTCTGCCTTTCCATCGATCATAACTTTCCATCCCTGATCATACGGAATAGAGAAAAAGATGACTCCGTCTTCTTTTGCGTTCAAATGACCAAAAATACTCGTGCTCGTATAAGATTCCATTTCAAATGAATTCTTTTTCATCGTAGATACCAGTTGTTTAAACTTTTCATTATCCAGAGAAGCAGCCCGCATAGTAATGATACCGTTTCCTTCTTCTTCCGGTTCCAACTCTATTTTCAGGGAAACCACATCTCCTTCCGAAACCTTGCCGACCGATATAATCTGAGAATTTAATCGTCCACTTTGCCGGCTTTCTCCATTCACAAATAGTTCTGCGTTCTCTGCACCGCCAAAATCAAAATGAAGATACATATCTGTATTTTCTTCTACATTAAATACAAATGTGACATAATGATTCCGCGTGTCATCATTCTCAACATCATAATTTCCATTTCCCTGATCTTCAACCGTACATCCATAAGCAACCGGCATATCAACACTTATTTTTTCAAATAATTCCGATATATGATACGCCTTTTCCATCAAATCATTCTGTACATCAAACGGATTTAACGATTGATAATTCCACTCTTGAGCTTCCTGATCCATCCAGTATCCAATAGAAGCAGGAAGATTATTTTTATATAACTGTACCCGGTCCTTCGCATAATAATATTCATATCCTGTGCGATCTATGATTTCCATATCTCTCAATAAAATTGATTTTACGCCTAACAACATGTCCGTAATTGGAGTTGCACCTTCATATAAGTATTCATTTACTCCTGTATAAAAACCCAGTTGATCCATTGCATTTACGGTATCACCAAGTGCAGTCGAACCAAACATTGTCACATTCGGCATCGCATACCAGATGCTTTCATCAAGCATCTTACTGTGCAGCAGCTCCATTCTGGTCTCAATTGTCGGTTTTTCTTTCTCAGTAATCTGTTGAACCGCTTTTGTATCTCCAAAAAAGTAATCAGCATCTATCTGCCCGCTTTCATAAAAGCCGTATACTGCATTCGCCATTACTTCTGCTATCATACAGATATAGATAAGAACCATTGCTCTTTTCTTTCTTATACACAGGAGAAGTCCGTATAATATAACCAGCCCCCCTGAAATCACATAGGATTCGTTTTGATCAAGAATGGATTTTTGATAGCAATACACAACCCCGGCAATCAATACTGCTGCTGCCAGTGCAATCTTCCATCGTTTTGTCTCCAGATAATCCATATATAGCAATTGGTCATGCGCCATGATCAGGATTAAAAATATATAGAGAAAGGCAAAGCGATTTGGGATTCCATATTGATTGTGAAATCCATGCCATACGTAATTCAGTATTTCCACTTGAAAGCTTACGGCCATAAATACCAGAATAAGAACTTTTCGTAATTTTTCTTTACGAGGAATCTTTTTATCAATAAGCAATAGTATGAATACAAGCAGCGGTAAAATACCACAATACAGATTACCAAGCCCATCATCGGTCGACATATTATACGGCTCAACCGCCGCCATATGCGTTGCAAATAATTCTGCTGCTTTTCCATAGAATTCCCATTTGGGAAAATTTAATGTTGCAGATGAAGTACTCATAAGTCCCAAATAAGCCGGAATAAGTACAACCGCTGCCATTGCTGCTGCCAACAGAGAATTCCATGCAAACCGGATTCCCTTCTGAACAAAATCTTTCACCCCATCAAAATAATATGTAAAATACCAAAGTGCAAGAAAAATGCAAACCATAAACGACATATAATAATTACAAAACATGGATGCAAACAATGCAAGACAGTAAATTCTGGATTTTCCATAATCCATCATATGATCCATTCCGATCAAAATAATTGGCAATAAGATCATAACCTCCAGCCACATAATGTTCCAATAATATCCTGTCATATAAGAACTAAATGCATAACATAAACCAAATGCGATATTTCGAAGGCTCTGCTTTCCCTCTCTGTGGGAAAAATAGAAAAAACCAGTAAAAGAGCATAAAGCGAATTTTATTGAAATCAGCCAGTTTAACACAGATATCATCGTATGCTTTGAAACAGCCGCTATGACCAAATTGAATGGACTGCTTAAGTAATATGCCCAAAGGGAATAAAAATTATACCCCAATCCTCCGTTCCATGAATAAAACAGAGAGTCCATATCCTTTAGTTTTTCCTGATAATCAGAAAAAAATGGCAAATATTGATGCAGCGCATCTACGATCATAAAACTCTGATTTCCAAACGGTGCACATTCTAACGCGATCATAATCCCCGTCATAAGCAAAAGCGGACCAAAAAAAGCAGCTAATGCATATTTATTTTTTTTCATTCTTTTCATTAAGACAATCATTCCTTTTTATTTTTTAGGACAAAACAAATTCTTCTATAACATGTGCAACGCCGTCTTCCTCATTTGTTTTTGTCACGAAATCACAAATTTTCTTAATCTCCGGATCAGCATTGCCCATGGCTACAGAAAACCCTGCTTTGCGAAGCATCGCCTCATCATTATAACTGTCTCCACATGCCATCGTTTGTTCATGGGAAATTCCTAATATATCCGCTAACGCAAGCAGAGCACTTCCTTTATCTGCGGTCTTATTATTCAATTCTAAATTAGATGGCACTGCAGATGTTGCTAAAAAATGCGGATTTTTACTATATTCTTTTTTTAATCTCTCTTTTAAATCCATATCATTGAACAATAAATGAATTTTTTCTGCATTGAGTTTATTATTTCGTATAAAATCAGGAAGCCCTTTTACCGGCATCCGGGTTTTCATAAAATACTTTTCCATCATTAAATTTGGAAGAAATTCTGAAAAACGTTCAACCAGCCGCTCTTCAATATAACAAAGACCATTTATATAGATATCCGCTAAAACATTTTCTTTCAAAAGTTGCTCCATCGTATCGGCTGCAATTTCATATGGAATATAATCTGTATAAATTGTTTTCTGCGTTTTCAAATCGATAATTGAAGCTCCAT
>JAUNOI010000054.1:0-7231 GCA_030531165.1 Lachnospiraceae bacterium | reverse complement strand
AAGCTCCATTTGATGTTATCGCGTACTCAACTCCTTTTATCAATAAAAACTCTTCCGGAAGTCCCGATAATTGTCTTCCGGTACATGGAAGCACATATACGCCTTGTTCAATTGCTTTTTCAATTGTATCTTTTGTATGCTCGGTAATCTTTTTATCATTTGTAAATGTTGTTCCATCCAGATCAAGTCCGATCAATTTTATTTCTTTCTTCATTTTCATATTCCCCTTTCTAATCTCTTTATTATAAAAGAGCAAAATGATTTATACAACCTTTTATAACCAACCGCCTTTTTCTCTGACTTCCTTATCTAATTGATGAAATGTAATGTATTCTATATATGAAATGAATTTTTTGCATCTTGATTCCTTCATTTCTTAATATTTTTTTATGTTTTTTCGCTTATACTTAATTTTTTTAAGCAAAATAAAAATTTTTTTGCAATTTTTAAAACTCAAACTTGTAAAACATATACTTTTTATGTATAATAAGCAACAGGACAAAGATGTACAAAAGAATTTCTATTCAATCATATAACATTTTTGTACGGAAATTGAAAAATAATATGAGGACATACATATGTCATACGTTGATGAGGTAATTGCAAAAGTTATCGAACAGAACCCTGCTGAACCAGAATTTCATCAGGCAGTTACAGAAGTTTTAGAATCTCTTCGTCCAGTTATTGAAGCGAATGAAGAAGCTTACAAAAAAGATGCTTTATTAGAAAGAATCGTTAACCCTGAAAGACAGTTTAAATTCCGTGTACCTTGGGTAGATGATAAAGGACAGGTTCAGGTTAACACAGGATACCGTGTACAGTTCAACAGCGCAATCGGACCTTACAAAGGTGGTTTACGTTTCCATCCATCTGTAAATCTCGGTATCATCAAATTCTTAGGATTTGAACAGATTTTCAAAAACTCTTTAACAGGTTTACCAATCGGCGGTGGTAAAGGTGGTTCTGACTTTGATCCTAAAGGAAAATCAGATCGTGAAGTTATGGCATTCTGCCAGAGTTTTATGACAGAACTTTGCAAATACATCGGAGCTGACACAGATGTTCCTGCCGGTGATATCGGTGTAGGCGGAAGAGAAATCGGTTATATGTTCGGTCAGTATAAGAGAATCCGTGGATTATATGAAGGTGTATTAACTGGTAAAGGTTTAACATTCGGCGGTTCTTTAGTTCGTACAGAAGCTACAGGATATGGTTTACTTTACATCACAGAAGAATTATTCAAAGACCATGGCGAAACATTAGAAGGCAAAACAGCTGTTGTATCCGGAGCTGGTAATGTAGCAATCTATGCTATCCAGAAAGCTCATCAGTTAGGTGCGAAAGTTGTTACATGTTCTGATTCTACAGGATGGATTTATGATCCTGAAGGAATCGATGTTGAATTATTAAAAGAAGTAAAAGAAGTAAAACGTGCTCGTTTAACAGAATATGCTGCTGCAAGACCATCTGCAGAATATCATGAAGGACGTGGTGTATGGCAGATTCCTTGTGATGTTGCTCTTCCATGTGCTACACAGAACGAATTACATTTAGACGATGCAAAACAATTAGTTGCTAACGGATGTAAAGCTGTCTGCGAAGGTGCTAACATGCCTACAACCATCGACGCTACAAAATACTTACAGGAAAACGGCGTATGGTTCATCGGTGGTAAAGCTTCTAACGCTGGTGGTGTAGCAACATCTGCTCTTGAAATGTCTCAGAACAGCGAAAGATTAAGCTGGACATTTGAAGAAGTTGATAAGAAATTAAAAGATATCATGGTTAACATCTATCACAATATCGATGATGCTGCAAAACGTTATGGCTGTGAAGGAGACTACGTAGTAGGTGCTAATATCGCAGGTTTCGAAAAAGTTGCAGAAGCTATGACAGCTCAGGGCATTTGCTAGGCATTGAGCACTTAATGAAAACGAACGAAGTGAAGTTTGAATTTAGTGCGAAAGCCCATCCCGAACCTTAACGAATCCGAAACTTTTGTTGATGGATGAGTTTAGTTGAGTGGATGTCACTCTCACTTAATGAAAACAAACGAAGTGAAGTTTGAATTTATACTCAAATTATGTTAAAATAATAAAAGAGACAAAGGTGTCGCAATATGCGACACCTTTTTGCATAAAAATATAACTAAAAACCCTTTTTTCGCAGATCAAACGAGGTGAATATGATGTCAGAAGAAAAAAAATTATCTGAAACAGAAAAACCAAAAGAAAAGAAGCCATTAAAAGAAGAAAATTTTGAAACAAAAAAAGACTGGGCAGAAGCCGCTTATCAGGAACTAGCTGATTATATTGAAGAACAAGGCATTTATATTCGCTATTGATCACAAAAGCGGCAAAATGAAGGCAGATTTTACAAAAACCTGCCTTCATTTTTTTCTTCCAACGCACAGATCATATGATAGAAGATTTCATTATATGGCGTTAACACTCCGGTTTCTTTTCCCATACGAATGACATCTCCTGCAAAAGTTTCCACTTCCGTCTTTCTGCCCGCCTCAATATCCTGAAGCGTCGAAGGTTTTCCCTGCGGAAGCAAGTTCCGAACAATTGGTATTCTTTCTACCAAATCCTGCTCACTTAAATGAATTCCCTTTTTCTTTGCAATTGCAATTACTTCTTTTGCCGCTTTTTCCCGCATCACTTCAATATGATCGAAGCTAACAGCGAATCCTTTATACGGAACACCTAAAATAGCACATAACTGATTTTCACTGACATTTGTCATATACTTTAACCACATATTCCTTAACATATCTTTTGGAATTTCATAACGGATTCCTGCCTTATCAAATAATTCTTTTACTGCTTTCACATTATCCGACAATGTTTCATTAACAGCCTCACCAAATGAAATCATCCCCGTTTCCTCCGGATAACTGATTTTTCCATTTTGATTTAATGATGGTACACGAATAACGCTCATCAATACATTGTCCGAATGATACCCTTTTTGAATATGCATTTCACTTGTCACCCCATTTAAAAGTGACATTATAATTGTATCCGGTCCAATCTGATTCCTCATATCCTCAATTGCCTGTGAAAGCTGCGTATTTTTTACTGCGAAAATTGCAAAATCCACATATCCCGTTTTCTTTTCAGGTTCTACAACATGAAATTGATATGGAACTTCATTAATGATCAACCCTTTTTCTTCCAGGCGCTTTTTCCTTTCGCCTCCTGCAATAATCCGAAACTGATTTCCTAACAATTTTTGTAGTTTTGGAGCAACAAATGCTCCGATTGCTCCAAGTCCGATCAATGATACAGTCTTTATTTCCTTCATCTTTTCCATCCTCACCTTTTTTTCATCTCTACCTGTTATTCTACTATGTAATAATTAATATCGCAATTTCCTTTATGATCTTTTTTGCTCGTATTTGCACCCGGCACAATTCCTTCGCTTGTATACTGCCACATATCATAATGATGAGGATAACTCGGACCGCTGTCCTCTACACCATAATGTGCAACCCATATTTTATAATTCTTTATTGTACTGTATTTAAAATACTTCATCAATGCAGATGCAGATGAATATACCATCGGCGTATATCCTGCTTCTTCAATTTTATCGCAAAATGCCTTTGTAATATTCGTTACATTATTTTTTCCAGTTGCAAATGTTCGTTTTTCTTCTACATCATATGCGACCGGCATCGCAAGGTGTTGCGGTTTTATCTTATATTTTTCTAAAATACTCAGACAATAATCTGCCTCTCTTTCAGCTTCTTTTACCGACGTTGCATAAGAATAAAAATAGATGCCCATTTTTATATTATAATTTCTTCCACTGCGATAATTTTTATGAAAATAAGAATCCTCCGCCATCGACGATTTCCCATTTTTTCCTCTTCCAATTCGAAGCATTGCATAATAAATATCGGATTTTTTTACCTTTTTCCAATTGATTGTACCATTCCACCTGGAAACATCAATCACCTGTATCTGATCCCCGGATTCAACATGGATGCTGCTCATTCTCTGAAAATAATAAGTTCCTGCAATTAATAATACTGCAATTATAAGAAGTGCTTTCAGATATGTTGTATTTTTTTTCTTTCTTTTTCCTCTTTTCGCCATTATAATTCCTTCCACATGCTGCTCATTCTATTTTATATAAGAAATCACTTTTGTATACTCGTTCTTTCCTTCTAATATGTTATAATTGATTCAATCAATTAGTTAGGAGAATTTTTATGATTTCTTTCATTTTATTTTTATTATCCGTTTTTTGCATTATCTATTATGGAATTGTTATCGCCTATTCCGGGCTTCATACTGCATTTGTTGGATTTTGGCTATTCTCTGCTGTACTCAGCGCCTTAGCTGCTGTCATCCTTCAAAGCAGTTTTTATCTTTCCCTGCCTTTTATTATACATCTTATTATAAAGATAGTTACTGTTATAATCCTTGCATTTTTCTTAATTATTCTTTTGAAAATAATATCGACATCTTCTTATCCGGATGAAGATGCCGATTATCTGATCGTTCTCGGAGCGATCGTACGCGGTGAGAAACCTTCAAATGCCCTTAGAGAGCGTATTCAGACTGCGTACAACTATTTATCCACCCACAAAAACACAATTGCTGTTTTAACCGGTTACAGAAATTCTCACGCCAAAATCTCACAGGGAAAATGTATGCAGAACGAATTACGTAAGATGGGAATTCCGGCATATCGCCTGCTAGTAGAAGACCATGCACATACCACTGAAGAGAATTTAAAATTTTCCCGGGATTTTATGACGCAGCTTGATCCAGAAGTATGTATTATTTCCAGCGATTTTCATCTTTATCGAACGATGAAAACTGCCAAAAAATATGGCTTCAAAAATGTAAAAGGCATCGGAGCAAAAACTCCGGCACCTATATTGATTCACTGTTATATTCGTGAAATATTCGCAATCATAAAATCATATACCCATTAAGTATGAAAGAAAACAGCAAAAAGTCGAATTTTTGTGATATACTTAGAATAGAGTCAGTTCTTATTTTGGGAGGATATTATGGGCAATATTGATATGAGTCAATTAGAAATTAATCAAACGTATACAGCAAAACAGCTGGCCAGTTTATGGGGCTATAAGAGCCATCACGCTCTGGTAAAAGGCGTATTTCATCCAAAAAATACTGATATTCTGATTCTATTTGTTACAAAGCATCGCCAGCCCGGATCAACACAGTTTAAAAATGAACTTCGTGGTAATATGATCAAAATCGAAGGCGCCGATAAGCATGGCACTGATCAATTACTGCAAAAGAATCTTGAACATCCTACCGATCGTATTTATTTATTTTACCGCGAAAAACACACTCTGCCCTTTACCTTTCTGGGAAAAGTTCATTTAATTCAGAGCTGGATCCATACTGATACTTCCAGTGAATTTGAATTTTTTATTGAAAACTTCGAATCCATTGAAGATGATATGGCTCTTCTGGATTATATCGTTCATTACGATGAGAATACCTCTATCAGTCTCGATGTGATGTGCCAGTCAGCAAAGAATTTGACTTATCATTTAAAATGTGAACGCGACATTGGCAACAGAGAACAGGTCATTCGATTGCTCGGTACCAATTGCGCTATTTGCGGCTTTAACTTCGCACGCACATACGGTAAAGACATCGCAAAGGACTTCATTGATATTCACTATATTGGAAGCAGTGCCTCTGGGACAAAACCCGATCTGTCAAAAGATTTTATTCCGGTCTGTGCCAACTGTCACCGAATGCTTCATAAAAAACGAAGCCATAATATCGACCACAATGAATTAAAAAAGAGAGTAGATTATTATAAACAAGAGTCCGATTATGAACAGCTACGCTTTGAATTCGAATCATGATCGCATTTTGAAAGGGCAGATTACAACTCTGCCCTTTTTTCATGAT
This sequence comes from Lachnospiraceae bacterium, assembly GCA_030531165.1. Classification (GTDB taxonomy): domain Bacteria; phylum Bacillota; class Clostridia; order Lachnospirales; family Lachnospiraceae; genus Fimousia. The sequence goes on along the minus strand of JAUNOI010000054.1, from coordinate 1,316 downwards.
GACTTTTATCGTCTCTTTCGTGTACCATTCTTTTGCTGCCTGCGCTTTTTCATTGCTTTTCTTCTTTTTCTTCTCTGTCTCTGAACATAAAGAATTCTCAAAATGACTCCGACACACAGGATAATAAGTACAAAGACTGCAATCTTAACTAATGAGATTGCTTTTTCCAATGGTGTTTCCGTCTTATCATATATGATATTTTCAGGTTCTTTCTCCGTTTCTAATGTAGTGTCCTGTACAGTCGGTTCTTCTTCTTTTTCCTTATAAACCGAAAAATCCTGATTCTTTTCCAGATATTTGTATAATTTTATTGAGTCTTCATAAGCAGTTGCCGAATTCTGACTTTTTAAGACAACACACTCTAAAATCGTATCTTTAATTTTCGCATAAGTAACCAGTGTTCCCCCAGCGGCCACTGTATATCCCGTCTTACCACCAAGACATGGTTCATAGAAATACTCGCTTCCCTTACGGATCATTCGATTCCCATTCGTCCATGAGCGTGGTTCATTGCATTTATTAGTTGCAGACAGCTCATATTTTGCAGTTTCCATAATTCTGAGAAGAATCTTATTCTTATAAGCTTCTCTCGCTATCTTTGACATATCATTCGCAGTTGTATAATGATTTTCTTCTGTTAACCCACTTGCATTTACAAAATGTGTTTTCGTACAACCTAACTCCGCTGCCTTTTTATTCATTAGATTGGCAAATCCATTCAAATCGCCTCCAACTTCATATGCCAGTCCATGTGCAACATCGTTTGCTGAATGAAGCATCATGATATAAAGACTCTGCTCTACTGTTAATGTCTCTCCCGGTTTAATATAAGCAGCACTGCTGCCTGATTCGATCGAAGACAAGGCTTCTTCTGTGAATGTTACTTCATCCTCCAGTTCTCTATTATCTAAAACGACCAATGCTGTCATAATCTTTGTGATGCTGGCCGGATATCGTTCTGTATCAATATTCTTTTCATATAAGATATCTCCTGTTTCCACTTCTCTTACGATGGCTGATTCTCCAATAATACTCACAGAATTATCTTTGTTCTCCGCGCATACTGGAACAGTCAAAAGATTGCATGTGATTACCATGCATACTATATATATAAATTTCTTCATTATAACAATTCCTCCAAAGTTTAGAATTTAATTATATCACCTCTTTTATGGCTTGAAAAGATTTAAAAGTTCAAATCTATACGCAGAATCTATTAAACTTTCGATAAATTTCAATTATTTTTTTTCTTTTTCTTATGTTACACTTAAATAAATTGGATATTAATTTCATGCATCTTTTTTCTTCTTTTAATG
>JAUNOI010000127.1 GCA_030531165.1 Lachnospiraceae bacterium | reverse complement strand
GGTGCTTATGTCAACAGTAATGAGAAATAAAAGTGATTGTTATTGTGTAAATTTGCGAAGAGCAGCCAATATCATGACAGAAATCTATGATAAACATTTAGAAGCTGCAGACATTACGCTTCCCCAGTATTGCCTTCTTAGCAATTTAAGAAAAATGGATGGTTGTAGTGTCAGTGATCTTGCAAATGGAGTAGGGCTTGAAAGGACAACATTAGTTCGCACATTAAAACCTTTGACAGCCAGAGGTTTGATCAGTGATATTTCGGAACCGGGAACCCGAAGACGTAAATTGCATTTGACAGAAGAAGGACTCAAGATTGTGGCAAAAGCAAAGCCATTATGGGTAGAGGCACAAAATGAAATAGAGCAGAGAATTGGAAAAGAGAATGCAGCTGTTTTATTGCAGTTGTCAGAGAAACTTTAATATAAAAAGAAGGAAAAAAGTTATTTTAGTCAAAAACGTGTATATACACTAAGAAAGGAAGGAAAATTATGAAAGAAAAGAAATATCTAGCAGTTATTTTTGATAAAGACGGAGTGATTGCAGATTCAGAGTATTGTAATGTGATGGCAAAACATATCCAGTTAAAACAGGCGGGGATTACCGTAGATTGGCATTATCATGATCAGTTTTTGGGTACAACACACGAATATATGTGGACAGTGATGAAAGAAGAATTGCATTTGCCAGAGGAAATTGATTATTATATCAAACAGTGGTCAGAGGTTAGAAAAGAATTGATTGAAAAAGAAGGAATCAGGGCTATGCCGGGAAGTATTGATTTAATAAAAAGAATTAAATCAGAAGGGATTCCTATTGCTGTGGCATCTTCTTCAAACGTCGCTGACATAGAGGCTGATTTACGGGCACTTGGTATTGAGGATATATTTGATACAGTGATCAGTGGAGAACATTGTCAAAAAGGGAAACCGGATCCGGAGATATTTTTAAAGGCAGCAAAAGCACTTGGAGTAGAACCGAAAAACTGTGTTGTAATTGAAGATTCCACAAGCGGAGTAGCAGCCGCAAAGGCGGCAGGCATGAAATGCATTGGTTTTGCACATCCTGATGCTGTAAAGCAGGACATTCATTTAGCAGACGAGATTATTACCGATTTTGATAAATTGTCCGTAGAGCATTTGATGGCAAAAAATAATTAAATGTGTATGTTCCTTGGCAGGTATATCTTTTCATATAATTATGTATACAAAAAAATCGAATTGCATTATAATTGGGGTATTAAAAGTACTGGAAGGGTACATTTTAATACCCTGAGTTATTTATTAAAAATAAATCTTGGCTCTATATTTTGATAGGGAGATAGTTATGAAAAAATTAATTGCCGATGTTCATTCTCATACAATTGCAAGTGGACATGCCTATGGAACCATTCGTGAGATGGCAGCTGTGGCTAAAGAGAAGAACCTTAAATTGTTAGGTCTTAGTGAGCATGGACCGGGAATTCCAGGAACCTGTGATCCATTTTATTTTTTGAATCTGGTCGTAATCCCACGTGAACTATATGGGGTTGAAATCATACACGGCTGTGAAATTAATGTATTAAACGATGGAAGTCTTTCATTGGAAGAAAGATATTTTGGTCAGCTTGATTATGCGATTGTTGGTATTCATGGTCAATGCTATGAAGATGCAGGAATTGTAAAAAATACGGAAAATTTGATTCAATGTATGGGACATCCAAAAGTTCGACTGGTGTCGCATCCAGATGATGATCATACACCACTTGATTATCGTGCCTTGGTTTTGGCGGCAAAAGAATCTCATGTGGCATTAGAAATAAATAACAGTTCCTTGTTAAAGCCGGATAAAAGATTAAATTGTGTAAAAAACTATGAAACAATGCTCGCTTTATGCCAGGAGCATCAGGTACCGGTTATAGTCAATTCCGATGCACATGATCCCTCGTATGTGGGTAGATTTGAGGAAGCTGAGCAATTGCTACAGAGAGTGCAATTTGATGAAACATTGATTTTAAATAATGATATAGAGAAATTAAAAAAATTTCTATTAAACTAAGAAACATGTGGATTGCAGATTTATGTTTGTAATCCGCGTTTTTTTCTAGGTTACAATAAAGCACAAAAGTAACCGCCAAGTCTGCAAACTAATCGGTTACTTTTGTAATTTCAATATATTTGTGGACTAACCGTCTATTGGTAGTACTCTTTCTATATATTATAGTTACATTGCCATTTATAAATGTCAATTATGATACTGAATTGTTACGTTGTTTATTCTTTTTCCTATCTTAAATCTTACCCACAAACAAAATTTAATTGAACACATTTACGCTTTCAATTGTATCTATAGTGAAAGAGGGAATCAGCATGAGTGAATCTTTGTTGCGTACGGACAAAGACTTTGAAGAAATTTATCATTTACATGTGAATACGGTATTTCGGCTCTGTTTTACGTATTTAAAGAATCAGCCGGATACGGAGGATGCTGTTCAGGAAGTTTTTATTAAGCTTTTACAATATAAAGGAACATTTGAGAGTGAAGAACATAGAAAAGCGTGGCTAATTGTGACGGCATCAAATTATTGTAAAAATCATTTGAAATATTGGTGGAGAAAACGAAAAAATATAGATGATTATGTGGAAACAATCGGTGGATCAAATCTTGAAATTGACGAAATAACTGGTACTGGCATTGCCTGAAAAATATAAAACAGTTGTGTATTTATATTATTATGAGGGTTATGACAGTAAGCAGATTGCAAAATTATTACATAGACCGGCATCGACCATACGCGGTCAGCTATCTTCCGCTCGGAAGCTGTTAAAAAAAGAGATTGAAATATTATAAAAGGAGGAATGAGTGCTTATGAGAGAGAAAAAAATTGTTGAGTCTTATAATAAAATTGTGCCGGATGAAGAAGCAAAGAACA
>JAUNOI010000126.1 GCA_030531165.1 Lachnospiraceae bacterium | reverse complement strand
GGCGATATATATGATACAGATAAATGGACTTACACTTACGCATAGAAAAGATTTTAGAGTGATATTAGAAGATTTCAATCTCGTGTTGAATGATGGTGATAAGGCAGTGATTGTTGGAGAAGAAGGAAATGGAAAATCTACTTTGATGAAGTGGCTTTATCATCCACTTTTAGTTGATGGTTATATGGAAGCAAATGGAAAGAGAATACTTGGACAGGAAAGACTCGGATATCTTCCTCAGGAATTATCGAATGAGGATAAGCAAAAGACGGTATATGAGTATTTTGCAGAGGATGACTTTTTTTGGAATCAGTCTCCAAAGGATTTGGCAGCGCTAGCAAATAAATTTAGGGTTGAAACAGCTTTTTTCTACAGGGATCAGACAATGACTAGTCTTTCCGGTGGCGAAAAAGTAAAAGCACAGCTGATGAAACTTTTTATGCAGGAGCCGACAGCTTTATTGCTGGATGAGCCGTCGAATGATATTGATATTCACACGTTGGAATTGCTTGAAAAAATAATAAATGGGTGGAATCACATTGTTCTTTTTATTTCCCATGATGAAACGTTAATAGAGAGAACCGCTAACATGGTTATTCATATAGAGCAAGTACGAAGAAAGACGAAAGCTCAGTATACAGTTGCAAAAATGTCTTATCGAAAATATATAGAGAATCGACTACATGTATATGAACGAAAAAAGCAGCAAGCAAGTAACGACAGGAGAGAAAAGAAAATCCGAGACGAAAAATATAGAAGAATGAAGCAGAACGTTGAGAATTCTTTGGAAAACTGTCCATGGCAGAGTAAAGCTAAAATGCATACAGTAAAAGCCATGGGGAAGCGCTTCGCAAAAGAAGATGAAAACATGACTGAAATGCCAGAACAAGAGGAGACTATTTTTATTAGGCTAGGAGATAAAGCTGCTGCGATACCTGCTGGGAAAACAGTAATCGAATATAAACTAGCAAAACTTTCAATTCTCAATGAAAAAAGTGATGATGAGGAAAAAATATTATCAAGAAACATCTTTTTAAGGGTAAAAGGAGCCGAGAAAATTTGTATTGTTGGTAAAAATGGAGTCGGAAAAACAACTCTGATTAAGAAAATAGCGGAAGAACTTCTTGGAAGAGAGGATATTTGTGCCGAATATATGCCACAAAATTATGAGGAACTTTTGAATCTGGACATGACTCCTGTAGATTATCTGGATAAATCAGGAGATAAGGCAGCACGTACAAGGATTATGACATATCTAGGATCACTTAAGTATACAGCAGATGAGATGGAGCACCCGATCAAAGAACTTTCTGGAGGGCAAAAGGCGAAGATATTCTTACTTAAGATAAGCCTTTCGGGCGCAAACGTTTTGATCCTTGATGAGCCAACGAGAAATTTTTCGCCATTATCAGGAGCTGTGATTAGAAAAATGCTTCGTGAATTTCCGGGAGCAGTCATAAGTATTTCTCATGATAGAAAATACATTGAAGAAGTTTGTGATAAAGTATATGAACTTTCAAGTAGTGGGTTGCATTTTATAGGCGATGGCGATAATGATTAAAATCAAATAGACGAACAAAATTTTAGTTTCATAAATTGATAATCAAATAAAAAATTAGAAGCACGCCTGTAAGAGAAGCGATATTTTGAAGTTGACAGAATATTATTTTTGTGTTTTATAATGAAAATATGAGACGGACATTACAATATATAATTCAAAACAATGAAGAAAATAATAAAATTTCAGACTTTCTAAGAAGTCGTGGGTATTCCAGAAAGGTGATTACAGCTCTAAAAAAATCTCCAAATGAGATTTTATTAAATGGTCAATTTGCTTTTGTGAATCAAACGTTAAAAGAGGGAGACTGCTTAACGGTTTCCATTGTTGAGACCGTTTCTTCACCCAATATTATTCCAGAGAATCTGCATTTGGAGATCATCTATGAAGATGAAGATATTTTAGTAGTCAATAAACCGGCGGGTATGTCAATTCATCCATCCATCAATCATCATCAAGGAACACTTGCTAATGCGGTAGCCGGATATTACGAAAGACAGAAAATTTCCTATGTATTTCGGTGTCTAAATCGATTAGATAAAGATACAAGTGGTGTGGTATTGCTGGCAAAGCATATGTTAAGTGGTGCAATACTGGCGAAATCTATCAAAGCAGGTGAGATAAAGAAAGAATATCGAGCAATTGTATGTGGGAAATCGCCAGAAACTGGGGTGATTGACGCACCAATTGGTCGTAAAGAAGGTTCTGTGATCGAACGTCAGGTAGATTTTATCAATGGAAAAGAAGCGATGACACATTATCGCCGTTTGAAATATCAAAATGGATATTCTTATGTAGCCATTTGGTTAGGAACTGGTCGTACTCATCAGATTCGCGTACATATGAAACACATTGGACATCCATTGCCAGGCGATTTTTTATATTATCCAGACAATAAAGAGATTGATCGACAGGCGTTACATTCTTATTGTCTTTCTTTTCAGCATCCAATTACTGGTGAGCATATGGAGTTCAGGGCAGAATTGCCTCAAGATATGAAGAAACTGCTGAGAAATAAAAGATGAGTTTTATTTCTCAGCAGTTTTTTGTATCAGGAAATAATTGTGCGATAAAAGATACAAATTTATCGAAAGTTGTCACAAATCAAAGACTAGGTTCGTTATAGTACTAAAACATGTATTCAACATTTGGACAAAATTGAAATTTCTGATGCAAAACGAACAAAGGCATTTTTAGTGGTAATTACGGAACATATTGCGATTGATCATTATCGTAAAAACAAACGGGAAAAATGGATTTCATATGAAGATGTGGCTGTATATGTTGCTGAAAGTTTTCAGGAGGATGAGCAATTAGATGAAATCACAGAAGCATACCAGAAAGCTATATCCAGGGATATAGTAAAAAAACAGATCAGGAATTTACGACATTGTATAT
>JAUNOI010000125.1 GCA_030531165.1 Lachnospiraceae bacterium | reverse complement strand
GAAGCTATCAATGCAATTGAATCAAACGAGGTTGCATAAAAAGCCACCATAGTAATCAATATGAGAAATAACACGAATGGTGCACATGGTAATGTACGAATAATAGAAATAATCACTGCATATAAATCTCCTGTTTTTTGATACAATTCAATAAAATTAGCTCCTCCCGATACCTGTTTGCCTAATGAATAGTTACCCAATATAATAAAACTTATAATCGTTGAACCAACTCCAAATATATATCCACCCAGTATCGTCTGTCGTACTGTTCTTCCCTTTGAAATATTACCAATGAAAAATGGTGCTGCTACACACCAAACCATCCAATATGCCCAATAAAATATAGTCCAGTTCTGCGGGAAAGATGTCGTGCGCCGGGGATCCGTAAAAGTTGCAAGTTCAAAGAAATTTTGAACCATTCTACCCAGTGCAGAAAAACCAGTCTCTATGATATATCGGGCTTCCCCTCCAAACAATAAAACAAATGCTAATAATCCAAAGAATAAATAAATACAAGATTTAGCCAGAATACTGATTCCCTTAAATCCATGTAGCAAAGAATATGTATAAACACCGCATGTTACTACCAATATCACAATCGTAATGATCGTTCGACTTAATTGTACATGGAAAATCTCATTGACAATACTTGCCATAAGTGGTGTTGCCAGACTAAATGTAGTCGCAGTACCAGCTAGCAAAGCAAAAACAGCCAAAAGATCAATCAATCTTCCCAAAATTCCATCCGTATATTTACCTAAAATCGGACGACAGGCTTCCGAATATTTTTGACGATCTCTTTTACGCACATGAAGCATAAATCCAAATGCTACAGCCAATACCAGATAAAATCCCCATGGAATTAGACTCCAATGAAATATTGGATATACACTTGACCAATCCTGGATGCTTCCTAATTCGGCTATATGCGGATCAGTCGCATACAAGATCCATTCTGAAAAAGAATAGAATAAAATATCAGCGGCCAGTCCGGCCGTAAACATCATAGAACCCCATGCAAAAAATGAATACTTAGGCTTTTCATTTTGACTGCCAAGAACAATATCTCCATATTTTGATCCAGCAATATAGATAGACAGAAGGAATGTGCCCAAGCCAATTACCAAATAATATGTCCCAAATGTATCACCAAGAAAAAATCGAATCTTACTTAAAACAATATTAGACTGCTCTGGCATAAAGAAAAATAAGATGCTCAACGCAACAACAATGCAAAACGGCAGCAATGTTATCAACCAATCAATTTTTCCCTGTTTTCTATGTAATATCTTTTTATTAGCCATACTACTCTCCTCCATCCAAAAATTTTTCATACGCAGTATCCAAATCTGCTAATTCATACAGATTATCGATCTCGATAATATCCCCTCTTTTCATCTTCCTAATCCCTAGTTGATATTCTTCGGGATAACAAAATAAGGCTACATCATCCCAGTAGATCTGCCAATTTTTCTTTTCCTCAAATTCTATCTCTAGATGTTTTTTCAGCCGTTTTCCATCCTCTACACTCCATCTAGATATACTGAACAGCTGCCAACCTCGATTCCCACCAGTTCTAGAGCAATGTGTAACAATATCATCTTCAACTGTCATGAGCCACTCATCTGTTGGCTCATCTGTCCAAACTGCATTATATCCAGAGCGTTCAAAACTAGGCTCTAGAATTGCTGTATTATAAATAATCTGGTCACCATCAAGGATAATAGCGTCTTCAATATAATTTCTTGCAACATATAAAGATGAGATATTATTGCAGATCTCATAATAAGGATTTTCAATAAGCTGCACCCCGTCGTACTCTCTTTCCAAGCCACGGAACTGTTCTTTTAAGTAGCCTACAACCACGTAAATCTCCATGATTCCATTTTCATGAAGTCCTCGAATCACAGTATCTATCATTCGAACTCCATTGACTTTTACAAGAGGTTTAGGTATTTCTAATGTAACAGGCTGCATTCGCTTTCCAATTCCTGCTGCCATAATAATCGCACGTTTAACTTTAAACATTTTTTCCATCTTCCATTCTTTTTAGTTCTTTCTGAACAATTTTATAATAGTCTTTTGCATAGCGATACTGGCATAAAGAATATTCTCCAAATTCTACGCCAAGATTTCGTTTATATTCACACCAGTTGCTCCAAAGGAGCCCACACGCAGCAATATAACAATATATTTTAATTCTCGTTTCGTCCAGACACTGACCTTCAAAGTAAATATCAATCAACCGATCAACCTGCTGCTTGTTATAAAGAGAATAAATACAGAACATTGCTATATCCACATGTGGATCCTGCATACCTGCATATTCCCAGTCAATCAAACGAATTTCATCTCCAATAAAAAGGAAATTATCTGGAACTGCATCAATATGTGTCAAAACTTTCTTTTCGATATGAGTATCAATATACGATTTTAAAGAAAATATTTTTTCCTTTGTGTTGTAGTAGTCTTTATATGCCGATGGGACACCATTCCAAAGTTCCTGATAAAATTCAATCTGTCCAAAAATATCAAATTCATGTCCTACCTTTAGTTCCATTGAGTGGAACTCACGCAGCTTTTTCATACAGAGTCTTAGATCATTTACGCTTAGCGGATCACATACACGCGCACCTTCCAAAAACTCTGTGATCTTATATCCATTACCAGGATCAATATAAACAATGTCATCACAAATATGTTTTCTTTTGATTATTTGATATACAGATGCCTCTTCTTGTCGATTGATAAGCTGATCTGTCCCCACTCCAGGAATCCTCATAATGTATCTTTGGGCTCTACATGTGAACAGAAAAGAACGATTTGTCATACCTTTTTTCAAAACTTCTATATTATTAATTTGACCGGGTGTTGTCTTTAAAACATCTGCTATTAAATCTAAAATATCTGATTGCAATTGATTAGAGTGATTATCTATTTCCCGAAGCTGTTCGAATGTATTAATCTCAAATATTTTATCTTTGCTTATCGTTCTAGCTTGAACTATCATACGATCTTC
>JAUNOI010000053.1 GCA_030531165.1 Lachnospiraceae bacterium | reverse complement strand
ATCAAAAGCAATATGAGCCCGTATTTCGAGAGATGTGGAGAATGATTTTCGGAGACCCTATTCCGTATGAAGATTTTTATTTTAAAAATGTCTATCCGAAAAATCAGGTTCTGGCATACGAAAAAGATCATGAAATTGCAGGGATGATCCATTTGAATCCATATCAGGTCTATGTAAATGGACATTTTCTGCCGCTGCATTATATTGTCGGGGTTGCAACTTTAGAAAAATATCGCAGACAGGGAATTATGAGAAAGATGCTGATCAAATGCATGCAGGATATGTCAGAAAGAGGAGAGATTTTCACGTATTTGATGCCTGCAGATATACAATATTACGAACCGTTTGATTTTGCTGTGATTCAAAGTTTTCGGACAAAAAAAGAATGTGGAGCAGCAGGAGTCTCCGGTCTTTCTGTTTTGAAGGAAGAAGATTATGACGCAGCGAGTGACTTTGTAAATAATTATTGTTCACATGTATTCCGTCTGTTTACAAAATTCGACCGGGAATACTTAATTCAGCTTCATGAAGAAGTATTATGTGAAAATGGCGAAATTCTCGTATGGAAAGAGGAAGATGTGATTCGAGGATTTTGCTGCTATGATCAGGATCAGGATGCAGTATATATCAGACAATTGTTCTGTGAGAAGAGCAATGATATGATTCGGGAGATCGGAATATATTTTTCAGGAAAGCCGGTAGAGGTGATTCTTGACGGCGGAGAGGATGGAAATGGAGCTTTGATCATGGCTCGCATTCTCCGGTTGGATCGTTTGATGGAAATGATGCGCGGCAAGGCAGAAAGGAAATTTTATATTCATATCAGTGATTCGATTTTGGAGCATCAGAACGGCAACTTTCGTATTATGATTACTCCGGAAAAGTGTCGGATTCAAAGAACTTCAGTAATTCCTGAACAGAGTATTTCTATATGGGATCTTACAAAAATTTTGTTTGGTTTTGCCTGCCAGGATCTATTAGAAGAGTATCCGGATTTTAAGTGGATAGAGCCGTTGTCTCCTGTGATGATCGGCGAAATAATATAGTTGACAAATAACAGAAAATTTCATAAAATAATTCTATATATGGAAAAGTGATGATCGGAAGAGTATCAGATTTTGAACTCCCAGAGAGAGTCTGCCATAGGCTGAAAGTGGACTTGAGGAATGAATTTGAGAATTGCATCCGTGAACTGATCAGGTGAACCTTTTTAGTAGCCCGTTCCGTAATACAGGCGTTAACTGTTTGAGGGAAGATGCAGATATAGCATCTTAATTAAGAGTGGAACCGCGGATAAACTTCGTCTCTTTTGTCAGAGACGGAGTTTTTTTGAATGGAAATTTCCATGAATTTCCTATTCAACAAAGATGTCCCGCGGGGATTTATTTCATATGATTGGAAAGGAAAATTATGAGAGTATTTAATACATTAACACGGAAAAAAGAAGAATTTATCCCGGTTCAGGAGGGGAAAGTCGGCATGTACGTATGCGGACCGACAGTATACAATTATATCCATATCGGCAATGCAAGACCGATGATCGTATTTGATACCGTTCGTCGTTATTTGGAATACAAAGGATATGATGTGAATTATGTATCCAATTTTACCGATGTGGATGATAAGATCATCAAGAAGGCGATGGAAGAAGGCGTTGAATCGGTTGTTATTTCTGAGCGTTTTATTGAAGAATGCAAAAAGGATATGGAGGGGCTGAATGTCAAGCCTGCTACCATACATCCGAAGGCAACAGAAGAGATTGGCGGTATGATTCGTATGATTCAGACATTGATTGAAAAAGGTCATGCATATGAAGCAGATGGAACCGTATATTTTAAAACTCGTTCGTTTAAAGAATATGGCAAATTATCCAAGAAGAATATTGATGATCTGGAAGCCGGACACAGAGATATTAAGGTGCGTGGTGAAGAGGGCAAGAAAGATCCGCTTGATTTTGTTCTTTGGAAACCAAAAAAAGAAGGAGAACCGGCGTGGAAATCCCCATGGGGAGAAGGACGTCCGGGATGGCATATTGAATGTTCGGAAATGTCTAAAAAATATATCGGCAATACGATTGATATTCATGCAGGTGGTGAAGATTTGATTTTCCCACATCATGAAAATGAAATCGCGCAGTCTGAAGCATGTAACGATGAACCGTTTGCAAATTATTGGATGCATAATGCATTTTTAAATATTGATGGAGAAAAGATGTCGAAATCTGCAGGAAACTTTTTCACGGTTCGTGAGATCAGCGAGAAATACCCGTTGCAGGTCATCCGTTTCTTTATGTTAAGCGCGCATTACCGCAGTCCGTTAAATTTCAGCGATACTTTAGTCGAAAGCTCGAAAAATGGATTAGACCGTATTTTAACCGCGATTGATAGTCTTAGGGATGCCGTTTCTTCCAATGAGGGTACATTGACAGGGGAAGATCAAAAACATCTCGAAAAGGTGCAGGAATTAGTAAAGAAATACGAAGCAGCAATGGAAGATGATTTTAATACAGCGGATGCAATTGCAGCGATTTTTGAGATGGTAAAACTTGCTAATATTACTGCAAAAGACGGATCAAGAGAATATGCAGAAAAACTTTTGGAAACTTTAGAAAAATTATGTGATATATTAGGTATTATCACAGAAAGAGAAGAAGAGTTATTAGATGCAGATGTTGAAGCACTGATCGAAGAACGACAGGCCGCGAGAAAAGAAAGAAACTTTGCGCGTGCAGATGAAATTCGTGATCAGCTCGCTGCTCAGGGCATCATTTTAAAAGATAGCAGAGAAGGGGTAAAATGGACGAGAGCATAATTACTAATATGAAAGAGCAGTTCCATTTAAAAGAGATTGATGTGAGGAGTTATTCACCTCTGTCATTGGCCTATATCGGAGATGCTGTTTATGAAGTTATTATTCGAACGATCTTGTTAAATCAAGGCAATATGGCGGTGAATAAATATCATCACAGAGCCAGTCATCTGGTTAATGCATCTGCACAGTCACAGATGATGTATGTTTTAGAGCCAATCTTAACAGAAGAAGAACTGGCAGTTTATAAAAGAGGGCGAAATGCAAAGTCTTACACTTCTGCCAAACATGCATCAGTCATTGACTATCGGAGAGCTACCGGATTTGAAGCATTAATTGGATATCTGTATTTAAAGGAAGATGTAAACCGAATCTTTTATCTTGTAAAAATCGGATTGCATATAGGAGAAGAATGATATGTCAATAGAAGAAACTGTAATTGAGGGAAGAAATGCTGTAATGGAAGCGATGCGTTCCGGAAAAACGATCGATAAGTTATTTGTTTTGGATGGATGCAGCGATGGCCCGGTTCGTTCCATTGTTCGTATGGCGCGGAAAAAAGATGCATTGATTCAGTTTGTAAAGAAGGAGCGATTAGACCAGATTTCCCAAACGGGTAAACATCAGGGCATTATCGCATATACAGCAGCATATGAATATTCTGATATAGAAGCGATGTTTCGTCTGGCAGAGGAAAAAGGAGAAGATCCGTTTTTTATACTTCTGGATGAAATCGAAGATCCACATAATTTGGGAGCAATCATTCGAACGGCCAATCTTGCCGGGGCACATGGCGTGATTATTCCGAAGCGCCGCGCAGCGGGATTAACTGCTACAGTTGCAAAGACATCCTGCGGAGCATTAAATTATACGCCTGTTGCGAAAGTTACCAATATGTCAAAAACGATTGAAGAATTAAAAGAGCGGGGACTCTGGTTTGTGTGTGCGGATATGGATGGAGAAAGGATGTACAATTTGAATCTGACCGGTCCGATCGGTCTAGTGATCGGAAATGAAGGATCGGGAGTCAGTAAACTGGTAAAACAGCACTGCGATTTTGTTGCGTCCATACCGATGAAAGGTGATATCGATTCTCTAAATGCATCGGTTGCAACCGGAGTGTTAGCCTATGAAATTGTAAGACAGCGTTTAAATAAATAGGAGTAGGAATGCACGAATTATTAGAACGCATGAATGATGAGCAGCTTTTATTAGAAATTAATATTGGAAATGAAGATGCTATGGATATTTTGCTGAGCCGATATTTTTCTCTTGTCAAATATCGGGTCAGACAGTATTATCTGTCGGGCGGAGAAGATGAAGATCTACTGCAGGAAGGGTACATAGGTTTGTTTAAAGCTGTTCGTACCTATGACAGGAGTAAAAGTGACGCATTTTATCCCTTTGCTAAAATGTGTATTGAAAATCAGCTTCGTACTGCAGTAACTGCTTCTAATCGAAAAAAGCATCTGCCATTGAATACATCGATTTCGATGGATGATGATGAACGGCGTGAATTTCAGTCGCAAGAGGGCAACCCGGAGCATATAATTCTTGCAAAGGAACGAGAAGCGGATCGGGCGGAGAAGATAGAGACCAGATTAAGTAAATTTGAAAAAAAAGTAATTCTTTTATATTTAAATGGAATGTCCTATACTGAGATTGCAGAACAGCTTGAAAAAAAGCCGAAATCAATAGACAATGCAATACAGAGGATCAAAAAGAAACTTTTGGATGATGATATTTAAAGAAGGGAACAGGATATGGAGAAATGGATTAAAATTCTCGGATGGATTTTCATAATTATTTTTATTATTATGTATTTAGTCTCACATTTTTCATAATGGATAGAAAGGATAGATTGATTATGAAAGTAATTTTTTTGGATGTAGATGGGGTTATGAACAGCATTGACAATGAATGGCTGGATTTAAAATGTGTTGATAATCTGCATATGATCGTAAAGGCAACGGATGCAAAAGTTGTAATAACTTCATCCTGGCGTACGGGCTGGTATAAAGAAGCTGAGAAAAAACATATGGTTTCACCGGAGATGGCTGCCTTGGAGCATGCTATGAATGATTTGGGAATGGAAATATATGATAAAACCCGTCCGCAGCTTGGTGGTATAATGGATTTTCGCGGCAATCAGATCAAAGATTATATCGAAGACCATTCACCGATTGAATCGTTTGTAGTGATTGATGATATTTTTTTCCCGGACTTTGGTCAGTTTGAAGATCGATTAGTGTTGACCGATTTTGATGAAGGCGGTCTGACGATGGAGAGAGCGCAGGAAGCAATTTATATACTGAATCATGCATAATTTAAATCTCAAGATTTGAAAAATGGTTATTGACATATAAAAATACATATGTTAAATTATATCGGTAGGCTGCTATGGCACAGTCGGTAGCGCGTCACATTGGTAATGTGGAGGTCACGGGTTCGATTCCCGTTAGCAGCTTAGCAAAGCTGAAAGACAGAAGATATTTTGTCTTTCAGCTTTTTTTGTGCGAAGGCACAAGACAAGCAGAAATGCTTGCATTTCCATGTGTTATCAGTAGGGAATTCTGCAAAAGAAAATTCATTTTACATTTTTTTTTGTATTTCCAGATAATTCAACAATACCAATGCAAATGTACTGACCAGAATTCCCCAGATGTATCCGTCAATTCCGAAAAAAGGAATTGCAAAATAGATAAACAAAAGGCGTATTATAATAGAGATAATATTGTGAGAAAACGTAGAACGTGTTTTTCCCATTCCATTTAAAATGCTTGTAAAGATGGAAGAAAGATATAAGGCTGGGCAGAGAAATGACAGTATTTTTAAATATTCACCTGCCGCCATATTGTGAAAAATTGTTGTTCCGAGCCATGGACCGAGTAAAAAAAAGATTCCGGTAAATAATAATCCCATAAAAAAGCTTCCATAAGTTGTAAGTGTAACGGTACGATTCAAATGCGTATAGTTCCGTTTTTCACAATCTGCGGATACAGAAGGCAGGAGCATTGTTGCAAGTGAATTTGTCACAGTAGAAGGAAACATTAAAAATGGAAGTGTAATTCCGGTTAATATTCCATATAATTCCAGTGCTATTGTCTGATCGCAGTAAAATAAAACCAACTGTTTCGGAATGAAAATCGCTTCAATGCTTTGTAGCAGGGTCAGACAAATTCGATTGCCTGATAAGGGAAGGCTGATTTGGAAAAAATTTTTAAAAAGTGTCCGGCGACGGTCCTCGGGTCTTTTTTTAACGTTCGTTTCTTTATGATAAAAAAGAACCATAAAGAGGCAGGAAATTGCTTCTCCTATGACCATTCCGGTTACTGCGAGTTTTGCGCCGGAGCATTTTATGTAAAAGAAAGTATGTGCGATAAATAAAATACTGCCAACTCTTGCAATCTGTTCGATTAATTGGCATGCTGCCGGAATGGCAGATATTCCACAGCCGATGTAATATCCTTGGATGCAGCCTTTGATGGTGACAAATGGAAGTGCAAGAGCAGTGATTTTTAAACATAGGGAAGATGCAGGCATGTTTAAAATACATGTGCTGATTTCATCAGAAAAGTAAAATAAGCCGACGGATAGAAAGAAAGACAAGGTACAGCAAATAAAGATAGAAGTTTTTAATAGGTATTGAACATTTCCCTCTTTATTGGCTGCTTTATTCGCAGCAATCAGTTGTGACAGACCAACTTGGAATCCCTGGCAGCAAACGGCAAAGCAAAAAAGATAAACCGGAAAAATAATTTGATAAATTCCAAGTTCTTTTGCACCAATTGTTCTTGATAAAAATATTCTATTATAAAATCCAATCATACGTGATAAAAAACCTGCCAGTGTTAAGATAATCGTACCCTCGATTACAGGATGTCTCTTTTTCATATTTATGCCTCATAAATCCATTTAATTTATTGTATGAAAAAATGGATATGAGATATGAATAAAAAGGGAAAGGTTATTGACTGTCAAATCATAGTATGTTAGTATGAATTAGATTAAAGAATAAAATGATAGAAAAGGAGTACTATTATATGGAACGTTTTGTATATATGGATAACGCAGCAACGACAAAAGTGCGACCGGAAGTATTGGAAGCGATGCTTCCATTCTATAAAGAAGATTTTGGTAATCCATCGAGTATTTATCGGATAGCCGGTAAGTCGAAGAAGGCAGTCGATGATGCGCGTGAGATCATAGCGGATTCGATTGGCGCTAAACCGATGGAAATTTATTTTACAGGCGGCGGATCAGAAGGAGATAACTGGGCGATCAAAGGAATCGCGGAAAGCTATGCATCAAAGGGTAAGCATATCATTACTTCCAAAATTGAACACCATGCTGTACTGCATACGTGTGAATATCTGGAGAAAAAAGGATATGAAGTGACGTATCTTGATGTGGATGAATATGGGATTGTATCGGTCGAAGACTTAGAAGCAGCGATCCGTCCGGATACAATTTTAATTTCGATTATGTATGCGAATAATGAGATCGGTTCTATTCAGCCAATAAAAGAGATTGGTGCGATTGCAAGAGAACATCAGATCGTATTTCATACAGATGCTGTTCAGGCTTATGGACAGGTTCCAATTCATGTAGAGGAAGATCATATCGATATTTTGAGTGTCAGCAGCCACAAATTAAATGGTCCAAAAGGTGTTGGCATGATGTATATCCGAAAAGGAATTAAGATTGGATCGTTGATTCACGGCGGACAGCAGGAACGTCATCGTCGTGCCGGTACAGAAAACGTTCCGGGGATCGTAGGATTTGGAAAAGCAGTTGAAATCGCTATGGACACATTAGATGAAAGAATGAAGCAGGAAACAGAACTTCGGGATTACGGCATCGGACGGATTCTTTCGGAGATACCATACTGCCGTTTAAATGGTTCCAGAGATAAAAGGCTTCCAAACAATATCAATATCAGTTATCAGTTTATTGAAGGGGAATCTTTGCTTATTATGCTGGATATGGCAGGCATTTGCGGATCGAGTGGATCTGCATGTACGTCGGGTTCTTTAGATCCATCTCATGTATTATTAGCGATCGGTCTGCCTCATGAAATTGCGCATGGCTCACTGAGATTGACAATTAATCACGAGACGACAAAAGAGGATATGGATTACGTCGTTGATCATTTAAAGAGAATTGTAGAAAGATTACGTGCAATGTCACCATTATATGAAGATTTTGTAAAAGAACATAAATAGGAGGAAATAACAATGGCAATGGCATATAGTGAAAAGGTTATGGATCATTTCCAGAATCCAAGGAACATGGGAGAAATTGAAAATGCAAGTGGTGTAGGTACAGTTGGAAACGCAAAATGCGGCGATATCATGCGAATCTATCTGGATATTGATGATAATCAGATCATCCGTGACTGTAAGTTTAAGACATTCGGCTGTGGTGCAGCTGTTGCAACGAGCAGTATGGCAACAGAACTGGTTATTGGAAAAAGTGTGAATGAAGCATTAAAAGTGACGAATAAAGCTGTGATGGAAGCATTGGATGGACTTCCACCGGCAAAAGTACACTGTTCTTTGTTGGCAGAAGAGTCGATTCATGCTGCATTGTGGGATTATGCGGAAAAGAATCATATTACCATTGAAGGATTAGAACCGCCTAAAAAAGATATTCATGAAGACGAAGTGGAAGAAGAATATTAAGATACAGATGGAGGAAACTCATGGCAAAAAAAGTTGTGATCGGTATGTCAGGAGGGGTTGATTCCTCTGTAGCTGCTTGCCTTTTAAAAAAGCAGGGTTATGATGTGATTGGAGTAACGATGCAGATCTGGCAGGATGAAGACGATGCTATTCAGGAAGAAAACGGAGGCTGCTGCGGTTTGTCAGCAGTCGATGATGCCAGACGCGTTGCTCATCAGCTCGGTATTCCGTATTATGTCATGAATTTTAAAAAGGAATTTAAAGAGAATGTCATTGATTATTTTATTCATGAATATCTGGAAGCGAGAACACCGAATCCCTGTATTGCCTGCAACCGGTATGTGAAGTGGGAGGCTCTTTTAAAAAGATCCTTGGAAATTGGAGCAGATTATATTGCAACGGGACATTATGCGAGAGTCGTAAAACTTCCAAATGGAAGGTTTACCTTGCAACAGTCGGCAACGCTTGCGAAGGATCAGACGTATGCGCTGTATAATCTTACGCAGGAGCAGCTTTCACATACCTTGATGCCCGTGGGGGATTACACCAAAGATCAGATCAGGGAAATTGCAGAAGAGGCAGGACTGCCAGTTGCTGCTAAGCCGGATAGTCAGGAGATCTGTTTCATACCTGATGATGATTATGCAAAATATATTACAGATACGACTGGAGAGAAAATTCAGGAAGGGAATTTCGTAGATCTTGATGGAAACATTCTCGGAAGGCATAAGGGAATTATCCATTATACGATCGGACAGAGAAAAGGACTTGGTCTTGCAATGGGAAGACCTGTATTTGTCGTAGATATCCGAAAGGATACCAATGAAGTTGTGATCGGTGAGAATGAAGATGTATTCGCCAAAGGATTAATTGCGGATAAAGTGAACTTCATGTCCATATCATCTTTAGAAGGAAGCATGAGAGTCCGTGCAAAAGTTCGTTATAATCACCGGGGTGCGGACTGTATGATTCGGATGATCGGCGAGGATCTGGTTGAATGCATATTTGATGAACCGCAAAGAGCGATCACACCCGGACAGGCGGTCGTATTTTATGAAAAGGATTATGTAGTTGGAGGCGCCAGCATCGTTTGTTCTTGTGCAGGAAATTCCAATGAAATTCCTTTGTAAAAGCAAATGTCTCACTTTATTTACCTTGACCCTGACAAGAAACAAAAAAGATAGTATAATATATATAAGAATGAATTGAACGATGGAAGGGATGGGTGTTTATGAGACTGATGTTTTCGGGAGCTGCACATGAAGTGACAGGAAGCTGTCATTATCTCGAGGCGGCCGGGGTTAAGATGTTAATTGACTGTGGAATGGAGCAGGGCGTTGATTATTACGTAAACCAGGAGATTCCGGTACATCCGAGTGAATTAGATTATATTCTGTTGACACATGCACATGTTGACCATTCGGGGATGATTCCATTTTTCTATGCCAGAGGATTTCGAGGTCAGGTATTGTGTACAGAACCGACAAAAGAATTATGTGATATTATGCTTCGCGACAGTGCTCATATTCAGGAATTTGAAGCAGAATGGAAAAATCGAAAAGCAAAAAGAGCCGGCAGATCAGAAGTGGAACCAATCTATACTATGCAGGACGCGCTGGGAGCGATTCGGTTATTTGAAGGATATCCTTATAAAGAACGAATTCAGATTGCGGAGAATGTTGAAATACAGTTTACTGATGTCGGGCATTTGTTGGGATCTTCCAGTATTGAGATTTGGGCAACGGAGAATGATATTACGCGGAAGATTGTATTTTCCGGGGATATCGGTAATTATGATCAGCCGATTTTAAAAGATCCGGAATACACAAAGGATGCGGACTATGTTGTTATGGAATCCACGTATGGAGATCGCCTGCATGGAGATCATCCCGAATATGTCAAAGAGCTTGCACGGATCATTCAGTCGACGCTGGATCGCGGGGGCAATCTGGTGATCCCATCTTTTGCAGTCGGTCGTACGCAGCAACTTCTCTATTATATCCGACAGATTAAAGAAGAAAAGATGGTAACCGGGCACGGATGTTTCCCTGTCTATGTAGATAGTCCACTAGCTATTGAAGCGACCAATATATTTAATAAGAATGTCATTTCCTGCTTTGATGAAGAAGCGATGGAGCTGATTATGGAGGGAATAAATCCGTTGTCATTTGATGGATTAAAACTATCGATTACGAGCGACCAAAGTAAAGCAATTAATTTTGATAATCATCCGAAGGTGATCATATCAGCATCCGGTATGTGCGAAGCGGGACGTATACGTCATCACCTGAAACATAATCTTTGGAAAAAAGAATCGGTCATATTATTCATTGGATATCAGGCTCTCAATACGCTGGGACGTTCTCTGTTGGAAGGAGCAAAGGAAGTAAAGCTGTTTGGAGAGACCATTCAGGTAAAAGCGGATATCAGAAGGCTTGAAGGAATGAGCGGTCATGCGGATAAAGACGGATTGATCAGGTGGGTAACGGCTTTTGAAGAAAAGCCGAAGAAAATCTTTATTGTACACGGAGAAGACACGGTATGTGACCTTTTTGCAGATACCTTAAAACAGCAATACGATCTGGACGCAAGTGCCCCGTTTTCCGGTGCAGAATTTGACCTGATCCGAAATGAATGGATAAAAGAGGGCGAAAAAATACCGGTTCCAAAGATTGAAACCGGTAAGAAGAAGCAGCCTTCCGGTGTATACGCAAGACTGCTTGCAGCCGGACAAAGGCTGTTGACGGTTATTAAGCACAATGAGGGCGGTGCCAATAAAGATCTGGCGAAATTTGCCGATCAGATTAATTCCCTTTGCGATAAATGGGATCGATAAATTTTTAAGAATTGATCCTGCATTGGATTATAAAATGCTTTTATAATAGTCAGTCAGACGATCTTGTTTTACAGGAAAGCCTTTTCGAATAGAAGAAACATCATTTGTAATCGTGCAAGTGATGAGTCCTTCTGTTTCGGAAAGGCTTTTTATGATTTTTCCTTCCGGACTATAGAGGGTACTGTCCCCGGAATAGAGAAGTCCTCCGACCTCGCCAACACAGTTGCACGCTGCAAAATATACCTGGTTTTCGATTGCCCGTGCCTGACTTAACACTTTCCAGTGCATATTGCGGGCTTTCGGCCAATTTGCACAAAGAATGATCAGATCTGCTTTCTTTGAGGCTGCCTGAAAAATTTCCGGAAAGCGCATATCGTAGCAGATAAAAGTTGCAATTGTGAAATCTTTATAGGAAAAAGTGTTAAAAGAGCTGCCGCGGACAAAACATAAATCTTCACCTCCATAAGTAAATGGATGAATTTTTATGTAGTCGGACAGGATGTTTCCGTATTCATCAATGATTGTATAGTGGTTTTCCAGTTTTTCTCCTGCGGGTTTTCCCCAGCCAAATCCAATGGCAATATGTGAATCTATTGCTGCTTTTTTAAAAAAAGAAATACTTTTCTGATTACTGTCCGACATGGTTGAAATATTTTTTGAAATTCCAGTTAAAGTCATTTCTGGAAAGATGATCAGATCGGATTGTTCTTTTTGTGCCTGTTTTATATAAGAAAGTGCTTTTTCCTGGTTTTTTTCCCAGTTAAGAAAAGCAATTGGGAACTGGCAAATGGAAATGGTTAATTTACTATTCATAACGAAACCTCCTTTTTTTCATTGTAACATAGCAATCATCCGATTCAAAGAAAAGAATTGATGTGCTTTTGAGACAAAGACATTTGTCTTTGCATTTTATTCTGTACATTTCTTGACTTTAGCGTACAAAAGTATTAAGATAAGAAAAAATAAAGGAAAAAGATTGGAAATGACGGAAAAAAGTTTTATCTGCTTGTTTTTGATTTGTATAAGTGCACGAGGTAAGAGAGAGCAATTTCAGAAGTTTTCTTTTGCCGGCGTGTGAAGCCGACAGGAGATGTTTTGTCAGGTTTTATGAATGAATGGAGGCGATTTACATGGCAGAGGTAAAAGTTCACTTGAATGATGTTGAAAGTATGGAATCATTCACAAAAACCGTTTCACAATTTGATTATAATATATATTTACGACCGGAAAATGAAAGTGAAGAGACGAAGTTAAATGCGAAGTCTATTTTGACTGTTATGAGTCTTGCCTTTTATAAGAGGCTGGAGTTGATCGCGCAGACAGATGATATTGCAGAGTTATTAATAAAATTACAGCCATATTTAGTGGCAAATGCATAAGAAATAGGAATGAGTTGTTGCAAAGATAAGGGTTTTATCGGAGCAACAGCTCTTTTTTGTTAAAAAGTGATAAAAGTAGTTAACAAATATTCGAAAATGTGTTAATATTAGTGGTGACGATAACAGAAAAATAAATGTCAGGAGGAAACATACATGACAAAGTGGGTATACTTATTTAGTGAAGGTAACGCAAATATGCGTGAACTTTTAGGTGGTAAAGGTGCAAACCTTGCCGAAATGACAAATCTTGGTCTTCCGGTACCTCAGGGATTCACAATTACGACTGAAGCCTGCACTCAGTATTATGAAGATGGAAGACGGATTAATGATGCGATTCAGGCGCAGATCAATGAATACATTGTTAAGATGGAAGAAATTACAGGTAAGAAATTCGGAGATTTGGAAAATCCTCTTTTAGTATCGGTTCGTTCTGGTGCAAGAGCATCAATGCCTGGTATGATGGATACGATCTTAAACTTAGGTCTGAATGAAGAAGTAGTAGAAGTCGTTGCTAAGAAGACAGGTAATGAAAGATGGGCACGCGACTGCTACAGAAGATTTATCCAGATGTACTCTGATGTAGTAATGGAAGTTGGTAAAAAGTACTTTGAAGAACTGATCGATCAGATGAAAGCTGACAGAGGCGTAACAGAAGACATCGACCTGACAGCAGAAGATTTAAAAGAACTTGCTGATCAGTTTAAAGCAGAATATAAGAGCAAGATCGGGGAAGACTTCCCAGATGATCCAAAAGAACAGTTGATGGGAGCAATTCAGGCTGTATTCCGTTCTTGGGACAACCCTCGTGCGAATGTATATCGTCGTGATAACGACATTCCATATTCTTGGGGTACTGCAGTTAACGTACAGGAAATGGCTTTCGGTAACTGGTCTGATGAATCCGGTACAGGTGTAGCATTTACACGTGATCCTGCTACAGGTGAAAAACACTTAATGGGTGAATTCTTAATGAATGCTCAGGGTGAAGACGTAGTTGCTGGTGTTCGTACACCACAGCCGATTTCTTCATTAAAAGAGATCATGCCGGAAGTATATGATCAGTTTATTAATGTATGCAGTAAACTCGAAAAACATTATAGAGATATGCAGGATATGGAGTTTACAATTCAGGATAGAAAATTATTCATGCTTCAGACGCGTAATGGAAAAAGAACAGCTCAGGCTGCTTTGAAGATTGCATGTGACTTAGTTGATGAAGGTATGAGAACAGAAAAAGAAGCGGTTGCAATGATTGACCCTCGTAACTTGGATACATTGCTTCATCCACAGTTTGATGCTGCTGCATTAAAGAAAGCAACTCCTGTTGGAAAAGGTCTTGGTGCTTCTCCTGGAGCTGCTTGTGGTAAAGTTGTGTTTAATGCTGAAGATGCGGTTATGTGGGCAATGAATGGAGAAAAAGTAATTCTTGTTCGTCTTGAAACATCTCCAGAAGATATTACGGGTATGAAGAGTGCACAGGGTATCTTAACTGTCCGCGGTGGTATGACATCTCATGCAGCTGTAGTTGCACGTGGTATGGGTACATGCTGTGTATCCGGATGTGGCGATATCGTTATGGATGAAGAACACAAGAAGTTTACACTCGCAGGAAAAGAATACCATGAAGGAGATTATATTTCTTTAGATGGATCTACAGGTAATATCTACGATGGTATCATTCCTACTGTAGATGCTACGATTGCCGGTGAATTCAGCCGAATCATGGCATGGGCAGATAAATACAGAAAATTAAAAGTTCGTACAAATGCAGATACACCTGCAGATGCAAAAAAAGC
This sequence comes from Lachnospiraceae bacterium, assembly GCA_030531165.1. Lineage (GTDB taxonomy): Bacteria > Bacillota > Clostridia > Lachnospirales > Lachnospiraceae > Fimousia. The sequence goes on along the minus strand of JAUNOI010000053.1, from coordinate 1,168 downwards.
ACGCGAACTTGGAGCAGAAGGTATCGGACTTTGCCGTACAGAGCATATGTTCTTCGATGAAGAAAGAATTGCAGCGTTCCGTGAAATGATCTGTTCAGATACGGCAGATGCACGAGAAAGAGCATTAGAAAAGATTCTTCCATATCAGCAGGAAGATTTCGAAGCGTTATATGAAGCATTGGAAGGAAATCCGGTAACGATTCGTTTCCTTGATCCTCCTCTTCATGAATTCGTTCCTACAGAAGAAGAAGATATTGTAAAACTTGCAGAAGCACAGGGTAAAGAAGTTGAAGTTGTAAAAGCAATCATCGATGGTCTTCATGAATTCAACCCTATGATGGGACACCGTGGATGCCGTCTTGCAGTTACATATCCTGAAATTGCTAAGATGCAGACCAAGGCTGTTATCCGTGCAGCAATCAATGTGAAAAAAGCACATCCGGCATGGAACATTAAGCCTGAAATTATGATTCCATTAGTTGGAGATGCAAAAGAATTAAAATATGTGAAAAAAGTTGTTGTAGAGACAGCAGATGCAGAAATTGCTTCCGCAGAGTTTGGATTAGGATATGAAGTAGGTACGATGATCGAAATCCCAAGAGCTTGTCTGACTGCAGATGAAATTGCATCAGAAGCTGATTTCTTCTGTTTCGGTACAAACGACTTAACGCAGATGACATTTGGATTCTCTCGTGATGATGCAGGTAAGTTCTTAGATGCATATTATTTCGCTAAGATTTATGAAAACGATCCATTTGCAAAACTTGACCAGAATGGTGTCGGCAAGTTGATGGATATGGCTATTAAACTCGGTAAACCTGTAAATCCAAGTCTTCATATTGGTATCTGTGGTGAGCATGGTGGAGATCCATCTTCTGTTGAATTCTGTCATAAGATTGGATTGGATTATGTATCTTGTTCTCCATTCCGTGTACCAATTGCACGTTTGGCAGCAGCACAGGCAGCTATCGCAGATAACTAGGAGTTTTAGTCTACGCTTTGATTTTAAGATGGATTTTGAGCAGGTTCTGACTTTTCGTAAGGCTAATGGCGATTATTTGCGAAAGGGACAGTGAAAAGATTTTATTGTTGAAGTGTATATTATTTAAATGAGGGTGTCGCAAAATCATCAAATTAGATGATTGAGCGATACCCTCGCTCTATATGT
>JAUNOI010000124.1 GCA_030531165.1 Lachnospiraceae bacterium | reverse complement strand
TAATATTTTGATACAAAGTCAGTAAAGGCAGCCTGATTGCCATTCTTCATTTTTAGAATCAGTATTAAATCTGTCAAAAAACTCCCCCTTACTTCATTTGTTCATTATCTATTATAACAATTGAAAGGGGTGAAAAGATAGGATTCCCCCATTTCAATTAAGTTAGAGTTGATTGCAAAACTAACTTCTGGTTTTACAATTAAGGAAAACTTTCTTTGGAATTTCCGACTTTTATGAATTTACAGCAAGAAGGAGGCCATGATAAAATATCGATATATTTTATAGAAAATAACGGAGGAGAAGATGAAATTAATTAATGATTTACCAAAAGTGTTTGACGAATTTGCTCAGCAACGGAAGAATTCATTTTTAGCCGTGAAAAAGATTAAAGAATCTGGAAAACCGGTGGTGGGAGTATTCTGTACATATTTGCCACAGGAAATACCGGCAGCTATGGGCGCGGCTGTTGTGGGACTTTGTTCCACATCGGATGAGACCGTTTCCGATGCAGAAAAAGATCTTCCAAGAAACTTATGTCCTCTGATTAAATCCAGTTATGGATTTGCCAAGACGGATAAGTGCCCGTTTTTCTACTTTTCTGATTTGATCGTAGGAGAAACGACCTGCGATGGAAAAAAGAAAATGTATGAATACTTGGGCGAATTTAAGCCGGTACATGTGATGCAGCTTCCTAATACTCAAAATGAAGACGGATATGAGATGTACCGGAGGGAAATTATCCGTTTTAAGGAAAAATTAGAAGAACTTTTTCAGACTGTAATCACAGAAGAAGATATTCGCAAGGCCATCGTACAGAGAAACCGGGAACGGCAGGCGTTAAAGGATTTGTATGGGTTGATGAAAGCAGATCCGCTTCCGATGAAGGGAAGCGACCTGTTCCATATCTTATATGGTTCCACATTTAAGTTTGACAAGGAGCAGGTGATTACCGAACTGCAGGGAATTCGGAAGCAGATACAGTCAGAATATGAACAGGGCAAACGATTAAAGAAGATGCCTCGGATACTAATTACGGGATCACCTATTGGAGGCGGAGCTTTCAAAGTAGTAAATTTGATTGAAGAAAATGGCGGAGCAGTTGTGGCATTTGAAAACTGTGCAGGCGCAAAATCCATAGAAGAATTTGTGGATGAAAAAGATCCGGATGTATATGGGGCACTGGCACGGAGATATCTTAATATAGGCTGCTCCTGTATGTCTCCTAACCCTAACAGATTTGAACTGCTGGGAAAATTAATCGAAGAATACCGAGCAGATGCGGTAGTAGAGGTGGTACTTACGGCGTGTCATACCTATAATGTGGAAACGTACGGCGTCAAACGATTTGTGACAGAAAAATACGGTATCCCGTATATGACAGTAGAAACGGATTATTCTTCTGGTGATATGGGACAGCTAAATACCAGAATTGCAGCATTTTTAGAAATGTTATAGGAGTATTTATGAAATATAGTATAGGAATTGATTCTGGCTCCACCACAACCAAGGGAGTCCTTTATGATGGAGTGGAAATTGTAAAACAGGTGATGATACCGACTACGGCAAAACCGCGGATGAGTATACAAGAGGTATATCGGGAACTTTATACCGAAGGGGTTAAAATGACGGTTACCACCGGTTATGGACGGAAGCTTCTTTCGGAAGCGGATAGATCTTTTACAGAAATTACCTGCCATGGGGCAGGGGCAGGATGGCTGAAGCCTGGAATCGGAGGAGTCATCGATATCGGCGGACAGGATTGTAAAGCAATCTTATTAAACTCCACAGGCCAGGTGGTAGATTTTATGATGAATGATAAATGTGCGGCAGGAACCGGGAGATTTGTGGAAGTAATGATGCGAATTCTGGAACAGCCCATAGAAGCATTGGATTCCTTTGTAGAGGGAAGGGAAATAATACCCATAAACAGTATGTGTACCGTATTTGCGGAAAGCGAGATCATAAGCCTGTTGGCAGAAGAAAAAGATCCGGGAGGAATTGCCCTGGGAGTTTTGCATTCTATTTGTAAAAGAACGGCCTTTTTTGCACAAAAGCTTCCTATGAAAGGAGAAATCTTTTTTACCGGTGGTTTGACTAGAAGCAAGGCATTTTGCGAGATTTTAAGTAGATATATGGGAAAGACTCTGATAACTCATGAAGATGCACCTCTGGCAGGAGCTATTGGAGCAGCCATTCTTGGATATGCCAGAATCCGAGATTAGATAAAGATCGGTCTGCAGGACATTTTATCCATCTTCCATTTTCAACGATCGAAACATCCCTATAATATTGCAAGCAGTCAGATTCTTTTAAAGGAATCTGACTGCTTCTTTTACAGAAGCTTTTGCAACCTTCTTCATTTTTTACCTTTTCTATAGATTTTATTACATAAATTTCTGGCATATATATCGCACTAATATCCTCTATTAAATATCCCGCATTTATCCAAGTAGAATTATGTCAAAATCATATGCGCGCCATGCCAAACTTATAACATCTAAAACAGTTTCATAAACATGCCCACTCGGATCAACATAATTTACTGGATCAATGTGACAATAAGTATACAACTGTCATGTATCCGGGCCATTCGCTTCCCCGCGATAGGTATCCTGGTCAAGAACTGTCCGTTTTCCGGATTATATCACCTTGCATTTAAGTAATACAGCCCGGTACTCTCATCGTACACGCCACCGGTATAGCAAAACTTCTGTTTTTTTATTTTAAACCCATGTGGATGTTCTTTAAATCCCGGCTGTTTTTCAATCTTTAGATTTATTTAACTTATTTTTAAATATCTTTGGACAAATAACTAACAGTATTATGCCTAAAATAATTTCAATGCTGATATTCATCCAAAATGTAGGAATCCTATATTTTTCAATTCCATAGCTGTAATATGATTTAACAAAACTATCCGTAACAAAATTCATCAGAGGATGAAGTTCTACTACATGCATAATTGCTGACGCAGTAAACAATTTTCCAATAATAAATGGATGAAATATTATCAATGCATTCCACACGATAGATGAAAAAGTATTTTGAATATAAGCACTAA
>JAUNOI010000007.1:17653-54381 GCA_030531165.1 Lachnospiraceae bacterium | reverse complement strand
CAAAACATTGCAACATTCCATTTGAAAATCCATCCGGCTGTGTCATAATTCTTAAATTCGTGATTTCAGAATATGGATAAATCTTTTTTCCAACCACCAATTCCTCTTCTTTGAAAACCATGCTTGGCTTAAATAACGGTGTTTTAATCTCATAATTCATAATACACTTCTCCCATACCAATATCTTATTGAACCTATTGTATCACAGAAACATAATAGAACTGTTTAATTTCTTGCACAATTCATTATGCAAAAAAAAGGGACCCGTTTATCGGATCCTTTCCTTAGGTAATTGTTTTGTATATCTTACAATCATTATAATAACATAAACAGCAACGATGCATTCTGTAAGGGGCATCGAAAACCAGATCGCATTTGCGCCCGCTATGGCAGGTAATAAGTAAATCAGAATGCCGCTGATTAATGCACCCCTGGACACTGAAACAATAAAGGAAGTGGATGGCTTCATCAGTGCCTGGAAATAATATGTTGAAAAGATATTAAGCGGCAGAAGAAGAAAGGAAATTCCATAGCTGCGGATAATAGCTGGAGCAATTGCAAGAATTTCTTCCGTAGGAGTCATAAAAATACGGACAAAAAGGTTCGGTGCAATTTCAACAAGTGCCGTCCAAATAAATCCAAATACGGCAGCAGTCCCTAACGCATATTTCAATATTTGACTGATACGAGTTCCTTTTCCTGCGCCAAAGTTTGTTGAAATCATAGGCTGTGATGCCTGACCAATGCTATAAGCACAACACTGAACAAAAGTGCTGATATTGATGATGATGCCGTAAACCGATAAAGCGTCTGTCCCAAGATATTTCAAAATCTGGCGGTTGAATAGCATTGTTAGAATGCCCATAGCCACATCAATAAAAAAAGTGGAAAAACCAGTTACGCAGATGGCTTTCAACATGGAAAAAAGCCTTGCAGGCTTTTCCAGTCTGAGTGTATTTTTTTTGCTATGGAAATGGGTCAGCATCATCAACAAAGAAAATACAGATCCCATAGCAGTTGCAAGTCCAGCTCCCATAATCCCCATATTTAAAACAAAAACAAAAAAGTAATCTCCAAATATATTAAAGATACCGCCAAACAAAACAGATTTGGTTGCAAGGCCCGGATTACCGTCATTGCGTAGAAAAGCGGCCATCAACTGCGTAAACAAAAAGCTTGGTACAACAAATTTAACAGGAAAAAGATACCTTCTTGCAAGCGGCAGTAAGGTTTCTTCTGCACCAAACAGCAATAAGAGTTTTCGGTCAAAAAAGATAACAATCATCCAGGTAATCACCGCTAAAGTTATAACGCCGATCAATGCTGCCGTAAAATACTCGTTGGATTTTTTTTGATTCTTCTCGGATTCACCTCTCAGTGCGGAAAAAAGGACGGATCCGCCAATTCCCATCAGAAGACCCAGACTGTATATGATATTCCATACTGGACTAACAACCGCTAATGCTGCTGTTCCGTTCGGTCCCTGATACTGGCCCACCATAGCCATATCGACAACGCCGTAGATGGATGAAATCAATGCACTTCCAAATGCGGCAGTCAGATACTTAAAATACATTGGTTTAATTTTACTCGTTAGAAAATCCATATTGTTCCTCCTTAAAATAAAAATTACGCCCGGTTTTTCCTTTAAATAACCGAGCGCACCCGACATCTTCCTCGATTTTACGGCTACGGCCGTAAATCCTCCGATGACTTATAAACTGCTTAACTACGTAAAATACAAAAGCAAAAAAGGCTGGACAAGTAACAGATGTTTCATTCTGTTGCCTTATCCAGCCCACCATTTCTATCGAATGATTTGCCCTCCGAGCAAGCATTATTATTATATCAAGATAGGTCTTTTTGTCAAGGGCTATTTCCCTCTGTTATCCTTTCTTTATACAGTTTAAAAACCTTCCGCACATTTCTTTACATCTGCATCTGATCGAATGTTTCATCACACGGAAAATACCCCACATACCCGATTCAACATCCCATGCCAGACTTCCTGAACGGTACAGATAATCCCCCGGACAGGAGGCCCCATCCTTCAGTTCCATATCAAACCGGTTTCCGACACTGATTCCTCCCTGGAGCGGGATTTCCCTGGACAGAGCATCATTTGGCTGTTCTCGCCATAAATGTCCGTGGACAGTCAATGATACATTCCTTGGCTTATCCGCTGGCATCATGGTTCGAAAAATTACGCGATCACCGGAATAAGCCTTCCATATAGGCGTTGCCGGATCACCATGAATCCTGCTGCTGAACACTTTCCATACCCGTGCGTCCCTCATCAGTCGGTTTGCAAATCGCTCTGACCGATAATTGTAGCCTTTTTCTCCCGTATCTTCCGGGTCAACTGGCTCCTCACTGTCCGCTGCTGCGGTTTGAATCAGATTTCCCTCTGTATCCAGAAGTCGGATCCCATTCTGAATAAACAACACATATTCCCGAAAACTTTCTGTTCCCGGCGCTGTAATCACCGCCTGTTCTGCAAATGGATTTTTCTTTTTCGTAAAGTTTTCATACCATTCTGCCCCTGCAGGTTCTATAATCACCGCCCCGAACAATCCATGATACCTGTGATTCCGCATATCTCCAAATGACTGTAATATACAGGCTCCGTATTCCCGGTCTGCTTTCCAGAAATAGCGTTTGCTTTCACCAATTCCAACGGTCTGCTCTTTTGGATTATATCCCACATTGATTCCTGAATCACAGACAGGGTCATACTGCAGAAACTGTGGATTCAAAGAAACCCTGTTTGATGGCTTATGCTTCAGTTCAAGCGGTACTCTCGGATAATCAAAATAAGGCACCGGACGGTTCGGATCCCACATATTATGCAAAACAACCTCCAGCCAGTCTCCGACATTTGCGCGCAGTATCAAAGGCTTCGGAGTATATTTCCCTGCAAATACAAGATCTACATCCTCCAAAGGGACAAAAATCAGCCCATCCGGGTCATGATCTCCATACTTGTTATAGACCAGTTTTGTCTGGATTGCTGCCACTTCATAGCGCCTTACCACATCATCCTTGCCCGGACATGGAGGGAGCGGAAGAATCATATCTTTTCCTTTGCAGAGCGGTTTCAGGCATTCCTGATATTTATCATAAGCACGAATGATTCCCCAGAGACCAAGCCATGCGTCATCAATGCCGCCGAAATAATACAGATAGTCCCCCGCCTGATATGGTTCTTTGATGTTCAAATTGAATGCCTCTGAAACTCCGATTGTCTGTGACGTTGCCAGTGGGGATCTATCATCCGCCACTTCTTTTCTCCATGACATTCCGATAACATTAAATACATGCTGTTCTTCATGTGCCCCATCTATCAGGCGGATCATCAGTTCATCTCCCGGATACGTTTCCAAAACAGGGGTTGCCGGATCGCCATGCACGAAAGAACTGAAAATATAGGCGGGATCACCATCCCTTTTCAATCTCTCCCGCATTGGTTCCGCGCGATAATTGATTCCCATCACTCCCGGATCATCATGAGAGCCGGGAACCGCAGGAGCATTGAGTGGTTTTCCGTTTTTATCAAATAAAAACGCAAAATCGTGAACAAAGAGAGTAAACTCCCGGAACGATGAGCCATCTCGCCTCCGAATCACCGCCTGCGTTCCAAATTTCAGCTCTTCTCCGTTTCGTATATCATGGAAAGTTGCACCTGCCTCCTCTATTATCAATGCGCCAAACACGCCATGCAGCTGATGTGCATTCGCAAACAAATGGTCATGAAAAAATACGGTCCGCAATTCTTCGTCGGCAAAAAATCGTTCCACTAACGTTTCATATTTTCTTGCCCCCGCAATATTATTCCAGCCGTTTGCCGCTCCATCGGAAGTAATTGTATCGAATTTCACCAGGTGCACATGGTGGCCTGCAATGTCTGTTCTGGTCTTAAGCTGAAATGCATTTTCCTCCAGAAATTCCGGCAGCAGATTCGTGGTACGCAGTTCAATACAATCTCCTGCATTCGCACGGATTACCAGCGGCTCTACCTGAATTTTCTGCTCTTCCACAAGACGGATATAGGATTCCAGACCACCGTGACGCTCCAGTTCCTCTTTTAAGACGAAAAAACGTCCTTCCGGATCGTGCCAGCCGTATTGATTGTATGTGAGCTTCGCTTGTATAAGCGCGATTTCAAATACTTTTACATTTTCACACGATGCATCTGTCTTTGGACATCTTTGACAATCACTGCACTCTTCACAATCGTCACATTTTTTATCACTACATTCCCCTGTTGTATGGCAAGGACAGGTCTCCGTATACAATGCGCCCGGAGCTGCATTTTCCACAAAGTTCGCTTCTTCCAGAGGTGTTGGACATTCTACGACATTTCCTTCTGCATCCAACACTCCGCAAGGCGGCTGGCGCGGCGGCATCCCCACCTCTCCACAGATAAAATTAGGATATCCCGGATGGCACTCATCCTTTTTCAATGGCCGTTCCCGGTCTTTTAATGGAAGAAGTGCCGGAACAGGAGTTCCATCCGGCAATTTCCCACTTCCGTCTTCCAGCCGGTCATGAATTCTCCATAAAGTCCACATACCCTCATGAAAATGCGGATACAAATGACAGTGGAAAATCACATCGCCAATTACCCGATTTAAACTTCCTGCTCCATACAAAATATCCAATGTATAGCATTCCTGTGGACTTATTGTAATCGAATCAATAATCGTAGAGACCGGATTCTCTGGCTCCAGCCTCCACTGGTGATTGTGGAGGTGGAACACGTGTGTTTCCTTGATTCCTCCATGGATCAGACGGATTTTTGCCGGATCCCCTACATATGCTCTAAGGATCGGAGGCGCCGGATCCCCGTATACCCAGGAACTCATAGAGACTTCTTCACCCGAATCCGCCGGATCATGGGTCATCGGCATTCGGTTTCTCATAGGCTCTGATCGATAGCTGATTGCCGTTGTGGACGAAGGCAGACCTGTCCTGTGGTCCACAGGAGGATTTCCATCTTTATCCAGAATCTCCAGTTCATCATGAAAGAACACCGAATATTCCCGAAAAGCCGGCTTCCCTGGCTGATAAATATCCGCCATCAATCCGCTTTCCATTTCTTCCCCTGTCTGAGGATGAAACCATTTTGCACCGGGCGGCTCCACAATCACTGCACCAAAAAGTCCATGGATATTGGTAGCTTCTTCACTGCTTCTGGCATCTGCCATATCATTAAATAGAAAAACGCCCTCTGTACCGGCATACCACGTGTATACAATTTCATGGTTTGTAGTGCTGTCCTGATTAAACCCTGCGCTGGTGCCGTCGGAACTCATCACATCATATGAAAGCCCCTGTACATGAATCGACAGCCTGCGATTCAGCGGATTGCGAAAACGTATTTTGACTGTATCACCGAGATTCACGCGGAGCACCAGCGGCTGTACTTCCTCATAGGGCTGAGGCGGCATCTGTTCGAATCTGCGGATGGCCTCTTCCTGTATTCTCTTCGAATCCTTTTCCAACACATACAGAAGTCCGTCAGGATCATAATCCCCATAGCGATTATATACAATCGGAATCTGTATCGCTTCGATGGTAAAATAACGAGTCTTGTTTTGACAAGGATATTGACACAATTCCATGACCTATTTCCTCCCTTCATTTTTCAGAATTCGGAGATAATGATTTGCTTCTCGAAGTACATGGTCTGCCAGCAAAGGCAGAATAACGGAGCGTACGTCGCAGCCTGTAATTCCTTTTGTACCTGCTGCCTTAAAATCACGGTACTGCTCCGTTATTTCCAATGTCTTTCTTGTCTGTTCATCTATGGTCTTGCAATCCTGTTTTCTTGCCTCTTCCAACAGACGGCAATAGTCCTCGGCGAAAGCATCCGCCGTTTTCATAAGCTCACATTCTGTCGGATCAAGCAGCCCCCGAATAAACATCGCATGTTCCATCATAATCTGATTCCAGAACAGTTCTGCCTTTTTCAAATCTTTCGACATCATATATCCTTTTTCTTCCAGCTCAGTTATGATCTGATAATACAAGTTTGCCTCCCGAAGAATATGCTCAATCAGCAACGGATAATTGGATGTGTATAGATCACATGCTGTAACCTCCTGCAATATTTTCTTTTTAAACGCGATCAACCCTTTTAACAGATACAGGACATTCTGATTCAGCTTCTTTACCTGCTGCATCATCTTTTTATCCTGACATATTCCACGGCCCGCACGCAGTTTTTTTTCTGCCCTGGTAATCCGGATATCAATTGGAATCTTTGTCAGTCTTCTTGTCTGCATTTCTGCCATTTCCGTAAATTCTGTGAATACTTCTCCCGAACATAGTACATCTTCTCCGACCATTCCATCGGCAAGCTGTACTGTCCGCTCTAACGTCTTTTCAAACTGTGCACGAAACCAGTCCGCTTTATTTCTATAGCCTGTTTCCCCTGCCGGAAAGGCAGCCAAAAGAAACAGTGCATGTTCACGCATAATTCTGCCAAAAAATAAATGTGTTTCTAGTGATGTTGTTACATATTTTTTCATTTTCCTGCATACCTTATTATTTTATAGAATTTCTTATAATATATGCAGACATCCATAGTTTGGTGAGTTTTTCTTTTCCTGCTTGCCAACATTCACTATCATGTATTACCCTATCTTTCCATTGATCTGCGGTAAATTTCTGCAATCTCTTTCTGAGTAAATACCACCGGATTGTTTGCCACGGAAGCGGCGGATACTTTCATACAGTTTTCTGCCATCCACGGAATATCCTCTTCAGAAATCCCCAGATCAGAAAGGGTAATATCCATATCGATTCTTTTAAGAAGAGATCGGATCGCAGCGGCACAGTCGGATGCACCACTTCCTCCCAACAATCTGGAAATCCGGGCAAATTTATCCTCGGCTCCTTTCCAGGAAGCCTCCACGATTGCCGGGGTTAGGGCCGCAAGTCCGTGACCGTGTACAATATCTTTTAAGCCGGATGCCGGATGCTCCATACCATGGGCGAGGGTGACCCCAGCCTGATTAATAACCATGCCTCCAATCGTGCTGGCAATAGTCAGTTTTTCCCATTTTTCCATATCAGCGGAACCCTCATACAAATCGATCAGGCTATCGGCAATCAGCTCAATGGCATAGAGAGCGAGCGCATCCGTAAATGGCTGTGAAATTCTCGAAGTATATGCCTCCATGCTGTGACACAGAGCATCGAAACCAACAGAAGCGAGAACCCGCTTCGGCATAGTCGTCATGGATTCCGGATCCACGATAGATGCATTTGCAATGACTGCATTGGAGCGAAGCGATTTTTTATCACCATTATCCGGATTGGTCAGAACCGCAAAACCATTGCCCTCGGATCCGGTTCCACATGTGGTCGGAATCAGCACCAGAGGAAGCGCTTCATCGCTTTTTTCTCTATTAAATATATAATCGTTAATATCACCGTCATTGACTGCCAGGAATGCAATCGCTTTGGCACAATCCATGATGCTGCCACCTCCGATGGCCACGACTACATCACAGTTATTTTTCTTCGCAAACTCCGCTCCTTCGATTGCTGTAGTAGTCAATGGATTTTGAGTTACCTTATCAAATAAAATGCTTTCTATTCCGGCTGCTTTCAGACTGTCGTTTACTTTATCATAAAGACCGGATCTTTTTGCACTGGATTTTCCTGTGACGATCAATGCCTTTTTACCATAAGGCTTGGCTATCTCCCCCACTTCTGCTGTCTTTCCGCAACCAAACATAATATTTACCGGTAAATAATAATTAAAATTCATTTTTATATCCATTCCTTTCGATCTGATTATTCAAAATGTACCGTTCTCTGGGATAAAATCTTGGTAATTGCCGCATCGATCGCTGCATCAAGAGCTGCTGAAAGTTCTTCATCGCTGGACTGAAGGACAACCGCATCCTCATCCGAGATAATCTCCACAAGGATACCAAATTTCTCCTTGTATTGCTTTTTACATACGATACAAAATACCACACCGAGAATGCACCAGCCACCTGCCATTAGCCATTCCTGCCATACCAGTGCAGCACCAGATCCTGGAATCATGTACATAGCCACCATAAATCCGGACATCAATACTGCCATAGTACCAATAAATTTATAATTCTTCACCTTGTACGGACGTTCCATTTCCGGCTCTCTTTTTCTCAAAATAAGAAAAGAGATCGAAACCATACAGTAAGCAATACAGCATCCGAAGTTACCGGCATCGACAATCCATACCAGCATCTTTCTTCCCGCAAAAGGCGCCAGAACAGAAAGAATACCGATCAGATAAAGAGAATTTACCGGGGTCTTATATTTCGGATGTAATTTTGCAAAGGTGTACGGAATCATATAAGATTCTGCCATGGAATACATGGCACGGCTTCCTCCCATCAAGAAAGAGTTCCAGCTTGTCACAATACCGCACATACCGCCGACGATGATTACTTTCGCCATCACCGTTGAATTGAATGCTTTTCCCATAGCATCTGCCGTAACCAATCCAATTCCACTCTGAGAAGTCAGTATTTCCTGCGGATTCAGAATGTGTCCGACTGCAAGAATGATCAATGCATAAAATACAACTGCCATAACAATAGACAGCACCAGGATCTTTCCAATCTTTTTCAGCGGCACATCAATTTCCTCAGCTGCCTGCGGAATCACATCAAAACCAATAAAATAAAAAGGAGTCATTACGGCAACAGCTAAAACACCTTTCACCATACTTCCGGTGGAATCCCCGACAAAAAACTGACCGGAAAGATTACTCATATCTCCATTTATGGCGGAAGCTGCAATCAAAAGGATGCCGACACCGCCGATAATCACCGTAAGAATCGTTTGCAGAATCGCTGCTGTTTTTACGCCGCGAATATTAATATACGTCATAAAAATAGAAACAGCAACGGCAACAGCCAACCATGAGGCATAAATATCAAATCCGGCTACCGTATACAAATATCCTTTTAAAAAAGAAGGAAAAATATAGGTAATAATGGTCGGCAGCGCACAAGCCTCAAAGCAGACTACGCTGACATAACCAAGGATAATCATCCATGTACAGACGAAAGAGCCCATAGGTCCCATCGCACGATGGCTGAAAACATGCTCGCCTCCGCATTGCGGCATGGCTCCGGTCAGCTCTGCATAAGTAAGCCCTACGAAAAATACCATAATACCGCCAATGCCAAAACCAATTGCTGCACCGACAACGCCTCCCATTCCAATCCATTCACCGGAGGACACTACCCAGCCCCAACCGATCATTGCGCCAAAAGCAATCACGAGGATGTCCCATGCGCCAAGTACTTTATCAAATTCTGAAGATTTCTTTTTTTCCATTCTGCTTACTCCTCTCTCTCAAATACTTTTTTAGCAATTTCTTCTACCAGCTTTGCAGTTTCTTCTATTCCTAAAAGACTGGAATCAATCAAAAAATGTCTGTTATGGCGATCGCCTCGGTAGGTTCCTGTCATCTGCTTATATCTTGCATGGAACATTTCATCATTTTTCTCTATAAGAAGAATGGCGTCATCACGGGAAAGATCATGTTCTTCCATTACATTTTTGATCCTCACTTCAGTCGGCGCATAAATAAATACATTTAAGCAATTGTCCTGCTCCCTTAAAATATAATCAGAGCATCTCCCAATAAATACGCAGGAGCCCCTTGCAGCCAGTTTCTTAATTACCTCTGTCTGAATATAGACCATTCGTTTCGTCAGATTCATATACTGAGTTGGTGCACCTGATGCCTGTGCCGATTTCATTGCTTTTCCCCGAATATCCACACCTGCTTCTGCCTTTTCCGTCAAATCTTTGGAAAAACCTGCTTCCTCCATAATTTCATCTATTAAGGTTCTATCATAATAAGCAATACCAAAATCTCTTGCGATCCTCTTTCCGATTTCCGCTCCGTAACAGCCGTATTCACAGCCGACGGAAATGATAAAATGATTTTTCATACTACATCTCCTTTCTCTTTTATGATTGTACAAAAGAACAAAGGGCCTTACATTTTCATGTCAGCCCCTTTGCTCTCTTTTTCTTTGTAACAGTTTTATGATGTACAACACTTCTTCGGGTATATTATAGTGCTTCTACGGATGCACGAATAATCTCTACCGCCTTATCACAATCCTCCCGGGTCACAATCAACGGAGGAATCATACGAATAATATTTGCTCCAATGGCTGTGATCAACAACTTTCTATGCAGACATTCATGCTTCACATCCACACCGGAGATGGTATCGTCAAATTCTACACCGATTAACAGCCCCTGTCCTCTGACGTCCTTCACATGAGGAAGCGTTCTCAAGCGTTCCATAAAATAAGCGCCCACTTCCTTTGCATTGCCTGCTAAATCTCTGTCCAAAAGCTCTTCAACCTCTGCCAGAGCTGCTGCGCAAGAAACCGGATGTCCGCCGAAGGTAGTTCCATGAGAACCTGGTGTAAATGCTTTCGCAACCTCTTCGGTAGCACAGATAGCGCCGATCGGCATACCTCCGCCAAGGGCTTTCGCCATGGATACGATATCCGGTTTGATTCCGTAATTCATATAAGACATGACCGCTCCAGTTCTGCACCATCCGGTCTGTACCTCGTCAATCAATAACAGCATTCCCTTTTCATCACAATAATCCCGCAAGCCCTGCATGAATTCCTGTGTAGCAGGATGCACACCGCCTTCCCCCTGTACAGGTTCGATCATGATGGCGATCGTATTTTCCGTGCAGGCATCTTTAAATGCCTGAAGATCATTATACGGTGCATAAGAAAAACCGTAGGTCATCGGTCCAAATCCGATCTGACATCCATTTCCCGGCTGACCAGTTGCTGACATAGCACCAAAGGTTCTTCCATGGAATCCCATTTTTGCAGTTACAATGTGATATTTATTCGGACCGTATTTTTCAATGCCATACTTACGAGCCATTTTAATCATAGCCTCATTAGCTTCTGTTCCAGAATTCTGATAGAAAATTTTATCCATCCCGATGGTAGTACAGATTTTTTCTGCCAACAAAGCCTGTGGAATAGTATAAGGATAATTAAACGTATGCATGATGTCAGCTGCCTGATCTTGTACAGCTTTGACCACTTTCTCATTACAGTTACCAGCCGAATTTACAGCGATCCCCGCATAAAAATCAAGATAAGCTTCTCCATTCTCATCGTACATATACTGATCCTTCGCCGTTTCCGCAAGAAAATCAAAACGCTCATACGTTTCAATCATATATTTATTTACTTTGTCCTTGATATCCTTTGCAGTGAGTCCTGTGTCTTTTAATCTCATGATAATCCTCCTTCAAAAAAAGAAAGGCATCAGTCCTCCTATCCGGATTTCTGACGCCTTTGTCATTCTCGTACAATATATTGAACATGTTTAATATATCACTATTCTCAAATTGTGTCAATACTAATTTTCACCGCAAAACCTTATTGTTTTGTTCATTATATTGAACTTTTATTTTTTGTATCTTCCCAACACTTCGATACCGCTCCCTCAAAAATATCAAGTCCTGCTGCAAGCTGGGCATCGGTCATCACCAATGGAGCCAGAAAACGAATGACGTTATTATAGGTTCCGGCTCCCTCTACCAGCAGTCCCTGTGAGGCACATTCCCTGATAATTGCTGCAGTCAATGCAGCATCCGGTTCCTTCGACGCTTTATTCTTCACAAATTCGATGCCGATCATGCCGCCCAATCCACGAACATCTCCGATACATTCATATGTTTCTTCCATTGCATGATATCGCTGCATTACCTGCTTTCCAATTTCCAGAGAGCGCTCCGCCAGATGATCTCTCTCCATCACCTCAATGGTCTTTAAAGCCGCCGCACATGCCAGAGCATTGCCGCCAAAAGTACCTCCAATGGTTCCCGGTGCAGGAGCATCCATAACTTCCTTTCTTCCAATGATCGCGGATAAAGGTACTCCTGCTGCAATGGATTTTGCCGTAGCAATGATATCAGGCTCCACTCCGGCTTCTTTCCAGTATTCTGAAGCAAACATCCTTCCGGTTCTGCAAAAGCCTGTCTGTACCTCATCTGCTACCAACAAAATTCCATGCTTATCACACAGCTTTCGAACTGCTGTAATCCACTCGATCGGAGCCGGGATAAAACCGCCTTCGCCCTGCAACGGTTCTACTACTACTGCTGCAATGGTATCAGCAGGAGCACACTGCTCGAAAACATCATAAATGGAGTTCATATAATACTCACAGGCCCTCTCCTGAGGCATTCCTTCCGGATTTCTATAATAATACGGGAACTGCGCTCGAAAAATACCATCCGGAAACGGTCCCATGCCAACCGCATAGGCTTTCTTAGAAGTCATAGACATAGTGAGGAGTGTACGTCCATGAAATGCTCCGGAAAATACAATGATATTCGGTCTTTTTGTAAACGCTCTCGCTACTTTTACCGCATTTTCATCTGCCTCCGCGCCGCTGTTGGTAAAATAAGCTTTTACTTCCTCTCCCCGAACCGGTGCAATCGATGCCAGTTTTTCTGCCAGCTCTACATATCCTTCATGAGTGACTACATTGAACATCCCATGAAAATATTTATCCGCCTGAGATTTCACCGCTTCTACAACCTCCCGATGGCAATGCCCAATATTGAGTACGCCGACACCACCGATCCAATCCAAAAAACGGTTTCCATCCACATCCTCAATCATTGCACCCTCTGCGCGCTTCATAACTACCGGATATCCACACCGGATTGCTGAAGGAACTGCCTTTTCTCTTCTCTCAATCACTGATTTTGCCTTTATTCCCGGCAGGCTTTCGGTTATAATTTCAGGTAAACTTTCTCTTAACATCATGATTTATCCTCCTTTATCTTTGCACAGACCATACCGAATGAAACGCGTTTTGCAAGTATCACCGGTCCACTGGTAATGGCAAATGGATATGCAAACATTTCCGCTTGCCTTGTGCCTTCGCGTAAATAAAAAGGACGCCTGATATTCATTGAAAATATCGGACGCCCTCGTCGCTTCTGATAAAATATTAAAATAAAACCTTCTTCTTTACAAGGGTTTTAAGGCACAGACTTTTTCTCTTTTATTGTGCATGATGCCCATTCTGTGATATACTAAAAAAAATTATGAAGTCTCACCTGCAAAAGAATCAATAAGTGGAGGAAGAATCAATGTCAATACGACTGGTCGATCTTTTTGAAGAAACAAAAAATAAATATGAATTGCAGCTGATTGCCGGAAAAGGGGGATTAGAACGATCCCTAAACTGGGTCTATGTGGCAGAGGATCACACCAACGAAAACTTTTTGAGAGCAGGAGAATTAATCATCTCCACAGGGGTTCTCTACGATCATACGGAACAATGGCTATTGGAATTTATCCACATGCTGTCGGAACACCACACCTGCGGATTAATTTTAAACATCGGCAAACATCTCTTTCTGTCAGATATTACCGACAATATCATTAATTTTTGCAACCGTCACAACTTCCCCCTTCTTGTGATGCCATGGCACATCCATATTTACGATATTACGCGAGATTACTATAACAAGATCTTTTCTGACATCCGCCTGGGAGAAAGAAATAACTTTTTTAAGCTTCTGCTGGAGATAGAGAATACGTCTGTTCTGGACAGCTTTGTAAAACAAAAGCTGGGAGCCGTTCTGGACTACGACGAAAAACGAGACACCAATCTGTCCGAAACACTATTCCTTTATCTAAAACACTGGGGAAGCGTCCAGACCATTGCCTCCGAAAGCTACTGCCATCGGAACACAATTACCAATCGGATTCATGTTCTGAAAGAGCAACTTGGCTTCCGTCTCGACGATCCCACAGAGCGCTTCGAACTGATGGCCGCCTTTATGATCATAGAATTTAATAAACTACAAAAAAGGACATAAAGCTCAATCGGGAAGTTCCCTCATTAAAATAAGTGTGCGGCTGATCGGATTCAAACCGGAAAAACTGTTCCTTTTTTACCAGATGGACACCATCCTCCAATCGGACGGATAAGATTCCCTCCAGCATAGCAATATATTCTTTCGTGCGTTCTCCATGGGAACCGCTTTCATAGATTCCTCCCGGCTCAATATCAATTCGATATATTTCTACCACCCGGTTATCGGCAATCGGAAAACAATTCCAAACCTGATACATTCCCTCAACATATTTAATAGGTGATATCCGGTTAATGTCCACCAAGTAGGAATCCTTCTGTGGCGGATGCGTTAAATCCTGCAATTCAATGCGAAGACCGCTGATAATTTTTCCCAAAACACCAATAGAAGGATTCGCATCCCCTTTTTCAATATTGGACAGCATACTCTTGCTGACACCGGTCTGCTCCGCCACCACATCGAGACTCATTCCCTTTGCTTTACGAATCCTTTTTAAATTAATCGCAATATTGTGTGATAGATAATCCATATAAGCCCTCTTTATCCTTCCCCTTTTTCCATGCATCCTACACGTTTCGATATATTTATAATAAAAAAAGTCAAAAAGAAAAGCAAGCTGAAAATATGATTGTTTGGAAAGATGAAGCCAACGGAGTGGAAAAATCCCATGTAACTACAGAACCGCATACATTTAAGTAAAAAAGTACCACACAGACAAAAGACGATTCTAGACATGATTGCACTTGTCTGTATGGCTTCTTTTATTTATGCCTCCATCTCCACGATAAAAGCTTCATATGGTTTTAAAATATGCGGAAGCGTATCCCGATGATAATTGCTAATGATCATCTTCTTTGCTCCGTCTATAAACGGTCGTAACTGATCCATACGATTTTCCTGTTCAGACATATTAGCAACGATCAGCCATTTCTTCTGTTGCCATTTTCGCTCATATACAAACAGCTCTTTGTCATCCGGCAGTAATAAAGTATAATCGCCTTCCGTCAAAATTTCCTGCGTATGCCTTAACTGGATCAGCTTCTGATAGTAATAAAACACTGAGTTTTTATTTGCCAATGCCTTTTTTACATTAATTTCTTTATATCTGTCACTAACTTTAAACCACGGGGTTCCGGTTGTAAATCCGGCATTTTCACTATCATCCCACTGCATTGGAACACGGGCATTATCTCTGCTCTTATTCCAGACCGCCTTTAAGAAATCTTCTTTGCAAATACTTTTCTGTGTTTGTACCAGCTCCCGATATGCATTGTGGACTTCCACATCATCATATTCTTCGAGCTGATAGTGTACGTTTGTCATTCCAATTTCTTCTCCCTGATAAATATACGGAGTTCCCTGCATACCATGTAACACCGTTGCAAATGCTTTTGCACATTCTTCACGATAGGTTGTATCATTTCCCCATCGGGAGATAATACGCGGCTGATCATGATTTTCGAAATAAAGTGCGTTCCATCCACAGCCATATAGTTGTTTTTGCCATTCACTCATAACCTTTTTAAGCTCGGTCAGATCAAACGGTCGTAATGCCCATTTTCTATTGACGGATCCTGGAACCCGGTCGATATTCATATGCTCAAAAGTGAAGATCATATTCAATTCTTTGCGTTTAGGATCGCTAAACAACCGTGCCATTTCCGCCGTAGAGCCAGGAGCTTCTCCAACTGCAATGCAATCATGTTTTGATAATACTTCACGATTCATTTCCTGCAAATATTCGTGGAGTCTCGGGCCATTGCTATGCATGTTTCCTGTATAGTATTTTTTGCCCGGTTCCTCCGGATAATCCGGAAAATCTGTATATTTAGAAATAGAAGCAATGACATCCATTCGCCATCCGTCTACTCCTTTTGCAAACCAGTATTCCATAATATCATAAACTTCCTGGCGGACTTTAGGATTTTCCCAGTTTAAATCCGGTTGTTTTCGCGTATAAAAATGCAGATAATATTGCCCTCTCTGCTCAGCATACTCCCATGCACTTCCACAAAAATTTGATCCCCAGTTATTTGGTTCACTTCCATCTGATTTCCCATCTTTCCAGAAATAATAATCGCTATATGGATTGTCCTTTGAACGAAAACTTTCCATAAACCATTCATGTTCATCAGACGTATGATTTACGACCAGATCGAGGACAACTTTGATTCCTTTTTCATGTGCACATGCAATCAGATCGTCCATATCCTGATTTGTACCATATTTATAATATATTTTTCTATAATCGCGAATGTCATAGCCATTATCATCCTGCGGTGAATCAAACACCGGGCTGATCCATATAACATCAATCCCCAGTTCTTTCAAATAATCTAACTTTTCAATAATTCCCTGTAAGTCTCCAAATCCATCCCCATTTGAATCTTTAAAACTTCTTGGATATATTTGATAAACTACGGATTTTTTCCACCATTCGTTCATATACTAATCTCCTTTCACTTATATAACAGCCCTATGCAATGCCTAAAGCAGACAGCAAAATGCTTAACACAATGATTCCAATAAGCAGTACATTAATACTTACATTTTTCTTTTTCAGTAAATAATAGCAAAGCAATGTAATTCCAAGAGGAATAATTCCAACAAAAATCTGATCCAACATATCTTGCAGATTCATGATTGTTTCCCCTTTCATGCTCATGCTCCATTTTGCAGTAAAGGAAACCATCTGTGCAGTCATTCCTCCTACCATGATCAAACCAACAATGCTTGCGGCCTTTGTGAGGATATTCATAAGTCCGCTCGAATAAATTTTCTGGATGTATTGTGAACCTAACTGATATCCTAAAAATGTTCCGTAATATCGAATCAAGATAGAAGGCACATTAAATAAAATCAAAAATACAATCGGAGCCAGAATATTGCCGCTTTGTCCCATGCTGACTGCAATTCCGGCTGCAATCACGCGCAAAACTCCCCAGAAAATCGAATCACCGATTCCGGCAAGCGGTCCCATAAGACTTGATTTAACCGCATTGATCGAATTGGTATCAAATTCGCTTTTTTCACTGTTTTCTTTTTCCATTGACGCAACCAGTCCCATAAGAAACGTAGAAAGCGGAATGGTTGTATTAAAATATGACATGCTTCTTGTTAATGCCTGATTTTTCTGTTCCTGATCTTTATAAAAGTGATTGATACAAGGCATCATAGAATAACAGAATCCGGACGCTCCTTGTTTTGCCGGACTTACGGCTGCATATAATGTTTGTGAACGCCAGAAAATTCTTCTTAAAAAATTCTTTTCTTCCTTTGAAATAGCTTTTGTCAGTTTACTCATTGAAAAATTCCTCCTCTTCTTCATCTAATTCGTTCAAATCTGCAGTTGCAGCCACCGGTCTTAACTGTGACAACTGATTCATGTCATAATCATTCATTCCAATTACAAATGCGATAATCACACCCAAAACTGCCAGTGCAACTAATGGCAGTTTTAAATATGCCACACACAAAAATCCAAGGAAAAAGAATACGCAGATTTTATTATCCCAGAGCATTTTCATAAGCATTGCCATACCTACCGCCGGCAAAAGTCCTCCACACACAGTCAATCCGTTCATTACTACATCCGGTATCATATTAAGCAGCTTGCTGACAGCACCGGAACCAAAGAAAATACCAAAAAATGCAACTGCGGAATAGAGCATCCAGTTCACTGTCCAGAGACCAAAATGAAGAATTGTAATTTCTTTTTGTCTGCCTTCCTGAGCCAGTTTATCAAACTTCTTTGCAAACATTCCCACAACAAAGATATACAGTATTGTCTTAATCTGTAATCCAAGAATTCCGATTGGCAGCGCTAACGTTAGAGCTACTTCCGTTCCTTTTCCCATCGATATGGCAAATGCTGTTCCAACAGCTGTAGCAATTCCCGGTTCTGCGGCAGAAGCTCCTCCTATATTAACCACGCCCATAAATACCGCTTCCAAAGCAGCTCCTATTGTTACTCCTGTTTGTAAATCACCAAGAAGTAAACCGACAAACGGTCCGATCACAATCGGTCTGTTTATCATTGTAAATCCTGCTAATTCTGCTCCACCCACACAAATAAATACTGCAAATGCGACTAAAAACGCTTCTAACATCTCATAACCTCCTATTTTATAATCCTTCTTTTTCTATCACATCTTTTACGAGTTTTCGTTCATCATTTGGAACCTGCTGCATACATGTATCCGGATTAATTTCGACTAACTGTTTCAAACTTGTGATTTCCTGATCTGTCAGCATAATCGTCGGCGTCAATACGGTCTTCTTGGCAACATCAATGCCGTCAAATCTTCCGGTATTACCAACATTTAAAAATTCAAATTCTCTTGTATTTTCACATACTGTCACCGCATCCTTGATGGATCTTGTAAGGACCAGAATTCTCATGCGATCTACTTTCGGATGATTTAACACACGAATAGCGTCCTTAACAGATCTGACCAGAACTTTGACGCCTCCCGGCGCTGCCATCTTTAACGCCATCTTTTGTGTTTCATCATTCGCCGCCTCATCGTTGGCAACAAGGATTCCTCTAATCTTTAGCTGTTTCGTCCATGTCATAGCCACCTGACCATGAATCAGCCTGTCATCGACTCTTAATGCAGCTATCTTTCCAACCGCTTTTTCCCCGCTTAATACAGGCTTATTTTGTTCCTCTGCTTTTGGCTTTATTTCCTTTTTCTCGTTTGCTGCTGCATCAGTTTTTTTTGCGCTTTTTTCCGAAGCAAGACAAATCGCTTTTAACTGTTCACGTGCTTCTTTTATATACCCCGCTATTTCTTCTGATGTAATTTCATCCTCTGCCATGATCACAGAGAGAAGAATGGCAAGGTTGACGCCGGTAATAAGTACTACTTCCGGATCTTTGCTATATGAAATCAGCTTCTGATTTACGCTTCCGCCCTGCAAATCCGTAAATACAAATACCTGCTCTCCCTTTTTCTTTTGATTAAAAAACTCTCGAATTTCTGCTATAATATCTGCTTCCAGATCGATGTATGCGTCAATTGTCGTAATGTCTGCCATGTTTCCAATTAAAAGTTCTATGGTACTTTTCATACCTGACGCCATCTTTCCATGAGTAGCAATTAATATTTTTTTCATTCTAATCTCCTCCATGCTGCCATCAACAAATTCCTTCTTTAAATAGGTTATGTACATAACTTTTATGTTTAAAGATTAACACAAGATTACTGAATTGTAAATAGGTTATGTACGTAACCTATAAAGTTTATAATTTTAAATTCCAATTAAATGCTCAAAAAGAAAAAAGTTGTTAAATCTGCACAATTTAACAACTCTTTTGTTTAAACTGACTGCCTTGCAATCAGCCTGACTGTCAGTTTATATTCTAATGGAATTTTATAATGCTTATCATTCAGACATTTAAGCAGTTCATTCACTGCATAGTTTGCTTTTTCATCAATATCCTGATGAATGGTCGTAAGCCGCGGAACAGCAAACCTTGCATAGGAAATGTCATCATACCCGGCCACTCCTATTTGTTCTGGAATCTTAATCCCCTGATCAGAAAAATGGCTGATTGCCTCCAGTGCAAAAAGGTCTGATAAGAAAAATGCCACTGTCTTTTTCTTAAACGGTATCTGTCTTGCCATCTGCTGATAATGATTTTCTCTAAAAGATAAGGATTTGCCCAGTGTTACAAACTGAATCCGCTTTTTATCCTTGTCTGAATCTTCTTCAAATGCCCGTTTGGCACCCAGCCACCTTAAATGATCAACACCATGATCCTTAGAAGCGCATACATAAATATTTTCATAACCACAATTCAACAGATATTGCACCATCAGATATCCGCCCTCAAAATCATCCAGACCTACATTTGGAACTGTTTGCTGGTCATCTGTTTCACCATAAGCGTCAATCGAAATCACCGGTTTATGTATCATATAGTATAATTTCTCACAGTCTCGTTTACTAAAAGTCAGTGCAATCACTCCATCAACATTCCATGCCATGACCATTTTAAAGATATCATCAATATCATCCGAAGAATAAAACATCATATAATACCCTTTTAATCTCAGTGAACGTTCAATTGCTCCCAACGCTCTGCCATAAAAGGGATCTGCAAAAATTTGTTCTTCATATTCTTTATGTGAATTAATTACAACCGCAATTAATTGAGATTTCTCATTATTTAAAACTCGAAGTCCTAATTTCTGGACATATCCCATTTCATTAATCAGATTCTGTATTTTTTTTACATTTGCCGGAGATACCTTTTTCGTCTTGCCATGAATAACATTAGAAACTGTCGTTGTACTGACTCCAGCTTTTTCAGCGATATCTTTAATTGTAACCATCCGTAAATCTCTTTTCATCATAATATTTTGTATCCTTTATTTTAGCAAAAACCAAAAGTAAACACAATTGACAATGCTAAGTATTTTTGCCTTTTAAAATAAATAGTATATAACAATTAAATACTGCTATATTAAAATGCTATAATAAAGTTGTAACGGGATGTTTTATTACTACGAATATTCTGCTATAAAGTACCGTTTGCTGAGTACAGCGTATCAAAAACCGATATTTCAAGTTTGTAAAAACAGGCTCCTCCCGTTCAGGCAGAGAAATTCCCGTTGCGCGGGCTGCTTCTTGACAGCGCAGCATATACGCCATATTTCTGCCCAATACCCGCATAGTATACAGTCCTTCATATAAAGTTCTAATGCTCTGTTAGCTATGTAGATGTGTCAGTCTTTCCACCGTATCTGGGTCATAGTGTGAGAAGAACAGACTTTCTTTTTCATCTAATGCCTGAATTGCCAACATATCATCGCCGTCCAACACAAAATCAAACACATCCATGTTTTGGATCATGCGCTCCTTATGAGTAGACTTCGGAATCACCACAACACCACTCTGAATGAGGAAACGGAGTGCCGTCTGCGCAGCGCTTTTGCCGTGCTTCTTTCCAATTTCATTCAATACAGGGTTCTTAAAGAAATCCTTGCGTCCCTCGGCAAACGGTCCCCACGATTCATGCTGTACATCATATTTTACCATGTATTCATGTGCCTGCTTCTGCTGCTGGAATACATGAGTTTCTACCTGATTGATTGCCGGTTTCACTTCTACAAAATTACAAAGGTCAATCAAACGGTCAGGATAAAAATTCGACACACCAATTGCACGAATCCATCCCTCCTTATAGGCTTCTTCCATTGCTCGGTAAGTGCCGTAATAGTCATTAAATGGTTGATGGATCAGGACCAAATCAATATATTCCGTCTGCAACTTCCGAAGGGATTCCCGTAAAGATTCCTTTGCCTTCTCATAACCGCCATTGCTGATCCATACCTTTGTCGTGAGGAACAGCTCCTCGCGAGAAACACCGCATTTACGAATTGCATTTCCAACAGCTTCTTCATTTCCATACGCCTGCGCCGTATCAATAGAGCGATAGCCAACGCTGATTGCATCCAATACACAACGCTCACATTCTTCATTACTTACCTGATATACGCCATATCCTAAAACAGGCATTTTAATTCCATTATTCAAGGTTACATATTCCATAATTGATTTTTCTGACAATACTTCCATATTCATTTCCCTCGTTTTCTTTCCAAAATTTTTTCTCATCACAGTTTACTCTTTTACTATTTTTGATCCGCCGAATACTGCAGACATCTTCATTGAATCCAACGCATTGTCCGGCCATGCCGCAATTCCCCACCAGATTGGATAGCCGATGAACACTGTATCATAATCATCCCAATTCTCAACCGTTGTATCAACAAGCTCCACAGCCCTTTCAGACTCATTATCATGTTCTCTGGTTACGCGGCTGTTATCATTTGTCCAGTCCAGATCATCGCTACTGTATGGCTCTACAGGTTCCTCTTGCCAAAATATACCTTTGTCGCATTTTCCGCGTTGAAAGATCAACTATGTTAATCTGTGTTGATATTTCTCATTATAAAGAAAACGAGACTTCAACAGAAGTCTCGCTTAGTTCATCAGTATATACCCTAAGGTTATCACTTATTTCCAACATTTATTTTGTAGCCGCCTGCGCAGCCGCCAAAAACTGTTTCACTGTTTCAGATGGTTCTGGAGCATGAAGCAGCCCATAAGGAATACTATATTCCCATTCCACAGGGATTACTTTCAAAAGAGGATGTACATTTGTCCATCCCGGAATCGCCAGCAGGACGTAGTTACCGTTTTCACAGCGGTTAAAAATGTCCATACTATAAAATTCAAAATCAACAATATGTATTTGACTGTGGTTCTGCCAGATGTCATCCCGCAAATCATCCACATAACGACTCCAATCCCGTTTCATCAACATAAGATTTTCCCCATAAAGGTCTTTTATTGTAAGTCTATCTTTCGCAGCAAGTTTGTGATGAATAGAAACCGCACAGCAAAATGGCTCACGAAATAATTCAAGCCCTGCGCAACGCCGTAAATCTAACATAGTTTCATCAAAAATTCCACCTATCACATCTATATTCTTTCCAAGATTCGCTAAAATTTCCCTGGCATTTTCCGGAGTGTTTTCAAAAGGAATAATCTGAAACTTCAAGCCGGGGATGCGCTCTTGTATCCTTGGCCATAGCTGCATAAGAAGTTGTGCCGGGGTTGTAGGTGAACTTCCAATCCGAATAATATTTGTCTCCTCCTGCATGGCATTTTTTGCCCGCGTAACAGAATCTCGGCAGTACTGAATAATATATTTTGCATCTTGATATAAAGACTTTCCTGCTTTTGTCAAAATCAATCCTCTATGCGTTCTTTCAAAAAGCTTCACATCCAGAGAAGCCTCCAGTAAGTTGATCTGCTTGATAACGGCAGTGGGCGTGATGAAGGAATCCCCAGCAGCCTTATTAAAACTACCGGCGTCCGCCACTCGAATAAAGGTCTCAAGTTGTGGATTATACATCAATACCACCTCTTTTCTTTCTTAAATCTTATTGCATCTTCTAATCCAACTGCACGCTCTCATTATATATGGGTAAACGAATAAATACAAGTCAACATTTATGAATTTTCGTAAGCAAAAATATTCAAATATGAGCTTACTTTTTACCCGTGAATGTGTAAGCTATACCACACAGAAAGTTTTTCAGCAATTTTCTAATCTACGCAAGTCATAATACAAAGAATTTCCTTATCCGTTTCTCGCATTCCATCTTTCCCCAGCCTCCCAATATTCTTTATCGTATTTTCTACTCCGGCTGAGACAACTCCTTCACCTCCATAAAACTGTTGTCCTTTCAAATACATATCATACCCAAATATACCGGCATCCACTGCCGTTGCAATTTTGGCTGCACAGGATGCCTTTGCACCGTCACATATAATTCCAGACGTAATTGCAAGCGCATTTACAATCGTATGAGCGATTTCCTCATAACCGCCGCCTTTAAGAAAAGCAATCCCTGCACCTGCCGCAGCTCCGGCGCTGACGGCTCCGCAATAAGCTGACAAATATCCAATTCCTATTTTCTGATGAATCGCAGTCAAATTGGAAATGATAAGTGCTCTGTAAAGTTTGTCTTCTTCTACGTTCAATTCTTTAGCATATTCAATCACAGGAAGGGAAACCGTCATTCCCTGATTGCCGCTCCCTGAATTGATAATAACAGGCATTTCACACCCATTCATCCTGGCATCGGAACCTGCGGCAGCTTTGGCCTTTGCACGATTTTTTATATCATCACCATAAGTTTCCAATAAAACTGAACCAATATTAGCTCCGTAATTTCCTGCCAGCCCTTCCGCTGAAATCGCCGTATTATATTGTACTTGCCTATTCAGAACTTCTTTTACGTCCTCTAAATCCACCGACATTGCAAAATCATATATTCCCCGTACGGAAGGCAAACTGTAGTCCAACACATCCTGCTCCCGCTGTTCTTTTATTTCTTTCTCAAAAATTGTTTTCCCATTTTTTACTATATGGACTATATTTGTATGCATATTTGCAATACGTACCGACGCATATGCACCGTTACTGTATGCCGTTACAATAATATCTAACAGCAGACTGCTTTCCGCTTGTCTCACTGAGAATTCCGCAGTTTTTAAGTATTTCAAAAATTCCGCTTTTTGTTCTTCCGTTACATGGCTCAGGACTTCCAATTCTAAGTCCTCACGTCCTGCGACAATACCTATCGCTGCGGCAGCTTCAATACCCTTTTCACCGTTTGTATTTGGAACTATTACACTTTTCACATTTTTAATGATATTACCACTGGCCTCTACAACAACTTTCTGAGGTATTTCTCCCAATACAGCCCTTGCTTTCGCTGCACAATAAGCTAGAGCGATCGGCTCTGTACACCCCATAGCAGGGACCAACTCTCTTTTTAATATTTCAATATATACTTGATAACATTTATCCTTTTGTTCCATAGGTTGTTCCTCCTTTTGTTATCCCTCTAATTTTACAAACTTCATCTTAATTATACATCTAATCCTTGAGAATGGGGCGCCAATCCCATAAATCGAAAAAAATCGAATAATGTATTCATTTATTTTCTTTTCGCCCGATTACAATGCCAGAGTCACATAGAATTTTCATATGATGTATTCTACAGTATTGCATTTCCTCCCGAAATTATCTGAATACTTGACAGGAGGTTGCCCCTCTAGTAAAATACTTTTAATATGTGGGATTGTCCGCATGATTCAGTATATTTATAAACAGGAGATGATGACTTGGACCCGAGTACCTCGATTCAATTAGTATTTTTAGTTTTTTTACTGACCTTGTCAGCCTTTTTCTCTTCTGCAGAGACAGCATTGACAACAGTAAATCAACACAGGATGCGCTCTTTAAAAGAAGATGGAGACAACCGGGCTGCCCTGGTATTAAAGTTAGTAGATAATCCCGGCAAATTGCTCAGCACCATTCTGATTGGTAACAATATTGTAAATCTGTCCGCCTCTTCGCTTGCAACTTCACTCGCTATTCGTCTGCTTGGCAGCGCGGGAGCAGGGATCGCAACCGGAATCCTTACATTTTTAATTTTAATATTTGGAGAAATTACTCCAAAGACATATGCAACATTAAAAAGCGAGAGTATCTCTCTCCTTTATGCTCCGGTCATTTATGTTTTGACCATTATACTGACACCGATCATTGCTGTCGTGAATTTTCTTTCTTCCAGAATTTTAATCTTACTTCACATTGATCCAAGTCAGTCCCATAAGGTCATGACAGAAAAAGAACTTCGGACGATCGTAGATGTCAGCCACGAGGAAGGCGTCATTGAAGAAGAAGAAAAAGAAATGATCAATAATGTATTTGATTTTGGAGATATGCTTGCGAAAGACATTATGATTCCACGAATCGATATCACATTTGTTTCTCTGGATGCATCGTACGATGAGCTCATGGAGATTTTTATGCGCGATCAATTTTCAAGGCTGCCGGTTTACGATGAATCAAAAGAAAAAGTAATCGGAATTGTATATTTAAAAGATCTGTTTTTCTACAAAGTTAAACACAAAAAAGAACCATTTAAACTGCGAGATATTATACGCGAACCATTTTTTGCATACGAAACTCAAAATATTTCTGACTTAATGGCTAAGATGCGGTCTGAGTCCATCAGTTTTGCAATTGTATTGGACGAATACGGTGCTACAGCAGGTCTGATTACATTAGAAGATTTAATCGAAGAAATTATCGGTGAAATTCGAGATGAATATGATTCAGCAGAATCAGAACAATTCCGTATGGTCAACGAACACGAATACATTGTAGATGCCTCCATGAAACTGGATGATCTGAATGATTTATTAAAACTGGATATTGATTCCGAAGATTACGATTCTGTCGGAGGAAAAATTATTGAATTACTGGACCGAATCCCTAAAAAGGGGGAATTTGCCGAATCTGATGAAGTAATTTTTCAAGTATTGAATATGGACAGACATCGTATTGATAAAGTTCGGGTAACTGTAAAAGCGGCTGAATAAAATCGGCCGCTTTTATCATTCATTAATATTAAATTGAGTTAAGTTTTTGGCTAAAATATAACCGGTTTTATTCTTATAAGCAACACGACAATAACCATCCCGTGCTTTATCCAAAATCCGAACACAATAGCCGACAGATATTTCTGCCAGTACCTTTGAAGATTGATTCTTTTTCTTATACATTTTTATAGTATCTTCCTCAGCAATCACATAATAAAGTGGATAGTCTTCTCGCAATTTACGTTTTATTTTTTTGCTCACCTTTTGATCAGCTTTCAGTAAATAGCGACTCTTTACATAGCCTTCTTTATTTTTATATCGTACTTTATAATATCCCCTTTTTATTGTGGATACAATCTCTACCTTTGCCTTATTCGGAATCACAGTTATGATTTTGGCATACTTTGAGGAAGCATCACATAGCGGCAACCCGTGGGCGCCGCCATATGCGTAATAGATTCCCTTTTTTCCATCCTCTGCCTGTTCCTCCGTCTGTACCTGAGTCTCATAACTATGATGGGACGGAGTAAACAGCGTAATCACAAATGCTGCTCCGATCAGACAGCAAGATAAAAAGATAAGAAGCAAAATTATCCACTGCTTATATTTTTGTATTCTTAATCTCAATGATAAGGTCTCCTAATCTCTGGAAATTTATTTAAAATAATTTACTCCGGATTCAAATAATTTTTGGTCCTTGTTTCCTTTAATATTGACAGCAACGGAATTGCCAATACGTTCCGAATGCCCCATCTTGCCAAGTACTCTTCCATCCGGGCTGATAATTCCTTCAATTGCATAATATGATCCGTTCGGGTTGAATGCTTCATTCATCGTTGGATTGCCCTGAACATCAACATACTGAGTCGCAACCTGTCCATTTTCAAATAATTTTGTAATTACTTCGTCATTTGCCACAAAACGGCCTTCACCGTGTGATACTGCAATAGAATGGATGTCACCAGGTTTTGTCTCTGCAAGCCATGGAGATTTATTCGTAACGATCCTTGTATATACCATCTGAGATATATGACGTCCGATTCGATTCATCGTAAGCGTCGGTGCCTCCGCTTTCTGTTCAATGATGTCACCATAAGGTACGAGTCCAAGTTTTACCAATGCCTGGAAGCCATTACAAATACCCAGTACAAGACCATCTCTTTCATTTAATAATTTCATGACAGCTTCTTTCAATTTTTCATTTCGGAACGCTGTCGCAAAGAATTTCGCAGAACCTTCCGGTTCGTCACCAGCACTAAATCCGCCTGGGAACATAATGATCTGGGACTGATGAATCACTTTTTCAAATTCATCTACAGAATCACGGATTCCCTGTGCATCAAGGTTTTTAAAGATTCTTGTCTCAACTTCTGCTCCCGCACGCTCAAATGCTCTTAAAGAATCATATTCGCAGTTTGTTCCAGGGAATACTGGAATAAATACTTTTGGTTTTGCAACTTTATGCTTGGCAACATAAAGCTTGCCTGTCGTATAAAGCTGTGTAAACAGCTCTTTTTGTTCATCGGATGTCTTAGTAGGATATACCCCCTCCAGGCGACCCGTCCATGCTTTTAATGCTTCATCCATCGTTACCTTTTCATTTGCAAAGACAAATTCCGGTGCTGTTGTAACAGAACCAATCAATAACGCCGGCATACCCAGCTCGTTAATTACATGGGCACCAATTTCAAGAATGATCGCACCATATGTCTTTTCCAGCAGATCCTGAATACATACTTCATCATCAAAACGAATACCGAGTTTATTACCAAATGCCATCTTTGCAACTGCTTCTAAAGTTCCGCCGTAACCAACTGCATAAGCAGACTGTACTTTTCCTTTGCGGATCAATGCCTGAATTCTGTCGTAGACCTTCTTTGTTCCTTCAAAATCAGGTAAACCGTATTTATCCTTTGGAATACAGATGCGCACAAGTTTGTTGCCGCGTTTTTTCAGTTCCGGAGTAATAACATCTCCGCTCTTGGCAACATCGACTGCAAAAGAAACTAATGTAGGCGGTACATCAATTTCGTTAAATGTACCGGACATACTGTCCTTACCTCCGATAGACGGAAGACCAAATCCAAGCTGTGCGGCATAAGAACCAAGCAGCGCGGCAACAGGCTGACCCCAGCGGTTCTTATCTTCGCCCAATCGCTTAAAATATTCCTGGAACGTAAATCTGATCTTATGATAATCTCCACCTGATGCAACGATCTTAGCTACAGACTGAACAACTGCGTAAACTGCTCCATGATATGGGCTCCAGGAAGAGAGATATGGATCAAATCCATAACTCATCATTGTAACAGTATCCGATTCTCCTTTTAGAACCGGCAATTTACCGATCATCGTCTGAATTGGTGTCAACTGGTATTTTCCACCATAAGGCATCGTAACCGTTCCCGCTCCGATTGAGCTGTCAAACATCTCTACAAGGCCTTTTTTCGAACATACATTCAAGTCACTCAATGTATCAAGCATAGTTTCGTGGAAGCTGTTTTTGATATTCAATTTGCTAAAATATTCATCCTGACGATCAGGCATCTCAACATTTGCCGTTGTCTCCTGATGAGCTCCGTTTGTATCCAAAAATGCTCTGGATAAATTAACGATCTCTTTGCCACGCCATTCTAAAACTAATCGCGGCTCTTCTGTAACAACTGCAACTGCAACCGCTTCCAGATTTTCCTCTGCAGAATATGCCAGGAACTGATCAACATCTTTTGGATCAACGACAACTGCCATACGTTCCTGAGATTCGGAAATTGCCAGTTCCGTTCCATCTAATCCTGCATACTTCTTAGGCACCTTATCTAAATCAACACGAAGACCGTCTGCTAATTCTCCGATTGCAACAGACACTCCTCCAGCACCAAAGTCGTTACACTTTTTAATCAAACGGCTGACTTCTTCTCTTCTGAATAAACGCTGAATCTTTCGTTCTGTAGGCGGATTACCTTTTTGAACTTCCGCACCGCATGTGTCAATGGATTCAACCGTATGTGCTTTGGAAGATCCGGTTGCCCCGCCGCATCCGTCACGTCCGGTTCTTCCACCGAGTAAGATAATGATATCTCCCGGATCGGAAGTTTCACGAATGACATTTTTTCTAGGAGCAGCTCCCATAACCGCTCCAATCTCCAAACGCTTAGCTACATAGTTTGGATGATAAATCTCATCTACCAGTCCTGTCGCAAGTCCGATCTGATTGCCATAAGAACTATAACCATGAGCAGCACCGGTTACGATCTTTCTCTGTGGAAGTTTTCCTGTCAATGTATCATTCAAAGAAACCGTCGGATCAGCGGCACCGGTTACACGCATTGCCTGGTATACATAAGAACGTCCTGACAGCGGATCACGAATCGCCCCTCCTAAACAGGTAGCAGCGCCTCCAAATGGTTCGATCTCTGTTGGATGATTATGCGTCTCGTTCTTAAAACTGATCAGCCATTCTTCCGTCTCACCGTCGATTTCAACGGGAACAACGATACTGCAGGCATTGATCTCTTCTGATTCTTCCATATCCTGTAAAAGTCCGTCTTTCTTTAAACGCTTCATGCCCATTAAAGCCATATCCATCAGGCAGACAAACTTGTCATCCCGCTTCGCATAAAGATCCTTAAAGTCTGCTAAATAGCGGTCATATGCCTTTTTAATCGGCTCCTGATAGTATCCTTCATCAAAGGTAACATCCGTAAGTTCCGTCTGGAAAGTTGTATGGCGGCAGTGATCAGACCAATAAGTATCCAATACACGAATTTCCGTCATAGATGGATCGCGTTTTTCTTCATTTTTAAAATAATTCTGAATATGCAGGAAATCCTTAAATGTCATCGCAAGTCCTAAAGAATCATATAATTCTTTTAATTTGCTTTCTTCCATCTCAGAAAATCCGTCAAAAATGATAACATCAGAAGGATCTTCAAATTCTGTTGTAAGAGTATCCGGTTTCTGCTCATCTGTCTCCCTGGAATCAACAGGGTTGATGCAGAATCCCTTAATCGCTTCTAACTGTTCTGCATTTAGATCGCCTGCGATAACATAGGTTGTTGCAGAACGGATGATCGGCTCCTCTTCTTCATTTAATAACTTGACACACTGTTCCGCAGAATCAGCTCTCTGGTCAAACTGTCCCGGTAAATATTCTACAGAAAATACCTGTTCCCCATCCGATACAGGAAATGTCTCTTCATACAATGTATCAACAGGTGCTTCTGAGAAAACAGTTCTCAAGGACTTCTGGTATGTATCCTCTGAAATATTCTCGATATCATAGCGAATCAAAACACGAACGCCCGTAATATCGAACTGAAGATAATTCTTTACTTCTTCTAACAGTTCTTTTGCTTTTACCGCATAAGCAGTTTTCTTCTCCACATAAATTCTCTTAACGTTACTCATGGTTACCTCCATCTCTTGTCCATTGTCAGTAACATATTAACATATTATATTTATTCATGCAATTTCTTAATAATCTGAAATGCAATTGAATTCTGTAAAATAATCGGTTTCCGACTGGAATAAAACAAAATTCCATCTACTGGTGCATGGATCTCTGAAATCGTATTTCCAAGGTACGGGTCAATAATTTCTGCAAGTACATCTCCACGCTTAACCTCATCATTAATATGGACCAATTTGCGAAAAAATCCGGCACTTGATGACTTTATATTTACCAGTTCATTCTCTTCCAGAATGCTCGCAATATAGCCGTTATGACAATTATACCGCAATATCCCCATTCTGGTCAAAAAACGCAATACTGCCGAAACAGCCTGCCTTGCCTGCGCCTCATCGACCTTTTCAGTATTGCTCGTATAAAGCGAAAATGCCTCTGTACCGCGAATCTGCCAGTTATAATTGAGTGTCTTGGAATCAAAAGAACGCTGCTTCGCTACCATTACATACGGAAGCCCAAATAAATTGGCAAGGCTCGTGCTTTCTTTTCCCGTTTCGGGCATTCTGACATGGGAGATAAATTCTCCATCCTTATAAAAAGATGCAAACTGGATTCCATAACGATACCCCTCCACCGCTTTCATCACAGCTGCTGCGATCCGGCTTGTAGGTTCTCCCTGTTCATTACCCGGAAACTGTCGGTTAATATCTGTATTATCCGATGTCCAAAAACGTTTTTCTACATTCATCGATACATTATTCAAAGATGGAATAATCAAAATCTGATTATTCCCCACAATCGCACCTTTCTCTTCCAGTTCAGCCAAACGATTCATCAGCATGGCGCAGATATACAACTGCTGATATTCATTTCCACGCATAGAACCGACAATACACGCCGCTTTCTCTTCGATCCCTGCTTCTTTTCCACCAAATCGATAGCCGACGACCTGAAACTCTTCCCGAAATCCGGAATCCATAGAATAGATGATCTCTTTTTTCATATCCCTTCCTCCTGATTTCCAAATATCCTTGCAACTAAAGTGCCTTCACTGACTCCCGGATGCTCCCTCAGCGTGACAATGAATCCATCAACAGGGGCAATAATCTCTTCTTCAACAGAACCAAAGATCGGTTTTGTAATAATTCCGATCACATCTCCCTTTTTTACTTTCTGATATAAATGGCAATGAGTCACAAATAATCCGCTGGATTCGCAGTTCAGATATGTAATTTCATCATCATGCACAACAAATGCTTTCCGGGGTTCAATCACATCTCCGGTCCAAATGCCAAGTTTGTTCATAAGACAAAAGATGCCATCGATAACCTGTTCGCAATAATTGTATTTGATACGAAAAGCCGTGCCTGATTCGGTGACAATCGTCGGTACACCGATCTCATTTAAAGCATGTGCAAGGCTCCCCTCATCCACCGTCGTAGACGGATGGATCCAGATCAAATCCATATTCAGGCACCTGCAAAGTTCCAGGGTATCTTCCGAAACATCATCATTTACACGAATCTGCGGAAGTTCTTTTAAAAAAACATTGCTGGAATGTACATCTATACAAAAATCGGCACCTCTCATATCCTCGATCAGTTTTGCTGCCGTATATTCCGGAAGATCTCCATCAAGAGAACCTGGAAATACTGTATTATAATCCAGATCAAACATCGGTATCTCACGGCTTCGCGCATCCAGGCCGAGAGAGTTGATCGTCGGATAGACATCAACGATTCCATGTAAATGCTCATAATTTTCTTTGATTCTTCGAATCACTTCCCCACAAATATATTGACCGCCCAGTTCATCTCCATAGAGACCGGAGACAATACAGATTCTTTTCTCACATCCACTTATCTCATTCGGAGTCAGGCGGTTTTTCTTAATCGTTAATTCTTCTTTAATTGGCAATTGTACGGAAACAATGGTTTCTATCATCTTCTATCATGCATCCTTTATTTAAAAATCTATATTTTTTATTATATCCAACATTGTAATAAATTTCAACGGCTTGAATTTTAATATCAATTCTAGTATAGTAAAACAAAAAGAAAATTTAAGAATATGAGGTGTTATAATGGATTTTTCTCCTATTTATGAAGAAGATGATAATCTTCAGG
Organism: Lachnospiraceae bacterium; assembly: GCA_030531165.1. Taxonomy (GTDB): domain Bacteria; phylum Bacillota; class Clostridia; order Lachnospirales; family Lachnospiraceae; genus Fimousia. The sequence continues at coordinate 21,962 of JAUNOI010000007.1, read as the reverse complement.
GCAATGAAGCAGTGATTCATTTAGTATTAGATGATGATACAGAGATGGAATGTGTCATAATCGCCGTATTTCCTGCCCAGGAAAGCGAACAGGAATATATCGCCCTTCTTCCAATCAGTGAAGAACTTGAAGATGAAGAAGAAAGCGATGTACTGCTCTACCGTTATGCGGAAGATGAAAGCGGCGAACTTCTTTTAGACAATATCGAATCTGACGAAGAATATGATGCTGCAGCACAGGCATTTTATAATGTCATTGATGAGATGATGGACGAAGAACCGACAGAATAATCTGCCGGTTCTTTTTATCTCTCTACTTCAAATCTTGCTCTTGTCCTCAGGACCTGCATCAGAGAATAATATTTTGTCTCCATGGTATTTCCCTCCAGGACAACATCCAAAGTTAAAGCAAGTAATTCCATTGTTTCTTCTGGAATCTGCTCCTCCTGCCCCTCCAGTATCTCAATCTTTTTATGATAAGTTTCTGCATCTAAAAACTCCTCAATCAGTGATGCATGCCTTTTCTCTTCCGCTTGTTCATCCATCACTCCGTTGTCATTTTCTGATCGCCCTTCGAAAACAGCAGTCTCTTCCCCGCTGTGCGGATAACCTGCATCCATACCATCCATCATATGCCAAAATTTCTCTTGTTCCAAAGCAAAAATTGAAAATGGATCTTTCAATTCCTGATAGACTACCATAATCTGATTCTGTTCCTGATAGACTGCTTCTGTTATAATCTGTACAGCACTTCCATCTCTCCTTTTGACTATCTTCATGCATATCACCTCTGTCATTTTCTATATCGATAAGACAAAAACCTGGAAACAGCGCATTTTTTATTATTATGCTCTTCCGGAATCATAAGATACAGATGATTCTTCGCCCTTGTCATCGCCACATAGAGCATCCGGCACTCCTCTGCAATATCTGCGGACTTAACCGCCTTTTTATAAGGAATCAGTTCTTCGACTACATCCATAATAAATACTGTATCGTATTCGAGCCCCTTTGACCCATGCATCGTCGAAAGCATCACTGCATCCACCTGCTCTTCTTGCTTTTTCTGCCTCTGCTTCGACAATTCTTCGGAAAATTCTTCAATATAATGGACCCATTCTTCAAATGTCTGATATCCTTTTGCACTTTCCTGGATCTCGTCTGCAATTTCTTTCAATTCTTCGGTGTTCATTTTACGCATATTTGCATATTCTGTCAAATAATCATCATATCCGACCGCTTTCCGGATATAAACAATTGCTGCATACGGTGTCATCTTCTGAATCATCTGGAGATCAGATTCCAATTGTTCAATCCGTTCCTCCATCCAGTTCATCTCCGAATACAAAAGCTTTAATTCTGAAAAAGAAACCGGATTCTCCGTCAAATAATCCCTGCCAACATACCGGTTCGGTCGGTTAATGATCGTTAAAATTTTCTTTCGCTCCCGATTGCCCCTCGCAACCTCTATATAAGTAATCAGATCCCTGGCAATCCAATGTTCAAATAAATTAGGAAATCCATCTTTCATCACAAATGGAATATTATATTCCATCAGTTTGCCGATCAATAGCCTCGGTTGAATATTAGTCCGGAATAAAATTGCGCATTCCCCTAGCTTTTTACCTGTATCTTGAAATCGCCGGATATGGTCCACGATGATTTTGTTTTCTTCAAATTGATTCCTGCATTCCACATAATGGACCGGATACCGGCTGCCCAGGCATGCCTCCAGTTTTTTAGGAAAGCGCTTTTCATTCTGACTGATCACTTTCCCGGCTTCACCCAGGATCTCTTTGGAACAACGGTAATTCTTATTTAGTAAGACCCTTTTTGCATCTGGAAAATCCTTTTGAAATCCAAGCATAATATCCGGCTTTGCGCCACGAAAACGATAAATTGACTGATCATCATCTCCAACAATAAATAAATTCTGATCCGGCGCTGCAAGCATCCGTATAATCTTATACTGTACAAGATTAATATCCTGAAATTCATCGATCAGGATATATTTGAATTTTTCCTGCCACAAGGCGAGAATATCTTTTCTTTCCCGAAAGAGCTCATAGGTAAAGACAAGCATGTCATCAAAATCGATTTTTCGATTTGCTCTAAGTTTTCTTTCATATCCACGGTAGATTTCCTGAAAAACCTCATTGCTGCACTGAGAACTGTAATAATTCTCCAATTGTATCATCTCGCCTTTCACGAGACTGATCTCACCGATCATCGCGGATACAAATTCCGGTTCATCTGCCATCTCTACATGCTCTTCATGAAGTACTTCCTGTATCATCTGTCGTTTTTGTTCTTCTGTAATAATATGTTCATATCGATACCCATAGGCATGGCGCAAAATCGCAAAAAACACCGCGTGAAATGTTCCAAAAGAAACCGACTGTGTATGATTGCCGCTCAACTTCTGAAACCGCTCTTTCATTTCATTCGCCGCTGCTTTTGTAAACGTAATGACCAGAATATTCGACGGTGGTACATGGTACTCTTCGATCAGATACCTTGTGCGCTCTGTTATAACGGTCGTCTTACCACTTCCGGGCCCTGCGAGTACCATCATCGGTCCTCGAAAATGCATAACAGCCTTTCGCTGTGCTTCATTCATCCCTTCTAACATTCGTCATCCTCATCGAGAATCATCGATGCCAACGGAAACGGCTCAATACTTCTTTTTAGAATTCCCTGAATAGCAGCAATCAATATTCCATAATTTACAACCGGAACCCCAGCGGCCTTTATATGAGAAATTCTGTTTTTCATTTCTTTTCGATTCAACGTACATCCTCCGCAGTGAATGACCAAATTATATTCTGTCAAGTTCTGCGGAAACGAATTGCCGCTGCACGTATCGTATTGAAATTTCTTTCCGGTATACTGGGAAAGCCACCTTGGAATCTTCACAGTACCAATGTCATCACACTGCCTATGATGTGTACACCCTTCTGCAATCAATATTTTCGCTCCATCCTCCAGAGAGTCTAATGCCTTTACACCCCTGATCTCTTCTTCCAGATCACCCTTAAATCGCGCAAAAAGAATCGAAAATGAAGTAAGCAGGATATCTTTTGGTGTATCCGCTGCTACTTTTGAAAAGACCTGTGAATCTGTAATCACCATCTTAGGTTTTTTCCCTAAATTCATCAGCGTATCCCGAAGTTCATGTTCTTTTACAACAATCGCTGTCGCATCTGATTCCAGTATATCACGAATCGTCTGCTGCTGCGGCAGAATCAGACGCCCTTTTGGTGCCGCTTTATCGATCGGCACGACTAATACAACAAAATCAGATGGTTCAATCAGATCACCAACGATCTGTAACTTCTCCTGTTCTTCCGGAAGCAGTCTTCCCAAATGCTCCTTTAACGCTTCAATGCCTTCTTTGGTTTCTGCGCTGACACAGATACTGTGTGTCATATCGATCTGCTCGGTCAGATCGCAGAGATCCTTTTTATTATATACAACGACATATGGCAGTTTACGCTCCTGAATCTTTTTCAGCAATTCAAGTTCAAACTTGCCGATGCCAATCGTGCTGTCCACAATGATCATCGCGATATCCGTCTTCGCCAGCACTTCCAAAGTCTTTTCCACGCGCTTTTGTCCTAATTCTCCTTCATCATCCAATCCCGGAGTATCGATCAGGACGATCGGACCAAGCGGTAATAACTCCATTGCTTTATATACGGGATCCGTCGTTGTACCTTTTACTTCCGATACAATCGCAAGATCCTGATCGGTCAGTGCATTAATTACACTGGACTTTCCTGCATTTCTCTTTCCAAATAAAGCAATATGGGTGCGTTCTCCTCTTGGAGTCTGATTCATACTCATATTACATCCCTTCTTTCTACTACAATATCAATATGGTTTATATACCTAACAACCAGTTCGGTTGTTGCCCATCCTGTTGCTATAGATAAATTCATGTATATTCCACAGTTTCTCTTCCTTATACCATCCCAACATCAACATCTTCCCTTGCCATTCACGTATAAGCGAGAATCTGCCGCCAGGCCCATTATACCACAAATTTCATAATTTGTATGTTTTTTCATTTTCGTATATACTAGGTATAAGAAATGGAGTGATAATTATGATATATGGAAATGAAACAAAACAATCAGTCGATAATTTCCCCGTTAATCATCAAAAAGTACCGGAATCTCTGATCCGGGCTATGATTACGATAAAAAAGAATGCTGCCAGAGCACTAAAATCTACAAAAGAGATAAATGCAAAAACTGCTGATTCCATCATCAGTGCCTGTGATGATCTACTTTTAAATTTTAACAGAG